>JADZBP010000029.1 GCA_020852055.1 Candidatus Latescibacterota bacterium | reverse complement strand
TTGTAGAGGCGGCGCTGCCAGCGTCCGGCCAGCAGGTCGAAGGCCCCTTCCTCTCCGCCCAGGCTGCGGGCGATCAGATCTGCGTCGCTCATCCCCATCTCCGGTTCTAAAAACTAAGACGGCGAGCCCGGAGCAAAAGTTTTGCCGCGGCTGGGTTGGCCAGGGCTGATTAGCTATATTTGTTGAAAAATACCCCAGCCCAGTGCTAAAGATATGCTTATCGACGCGCACCAGCATGTGTATTACCACGGTCTCAGCCCCACCGGGGTGGTGGCGGAGATGGACCGCTACGGCATCGACCGGGCCTGGATCCTGACCTGGTACCTGCCCCCCGGCGAGGACGTGCCGCGCACCCACGCCTACTTCAACCCCGCCAATTTCCGGCCCGACGGCACCCACGCCGGTTCCACCCTGGCCGACGTGATCCGCGCCTGCGACCAGTACCCCGGCCGTTTTGTCGCCGGGTACTGCCCCTGCCCGCACGAGGGCAGCGCCCCCCAGCTCTTCGAGGCAGCTTACAAAGGCCACGGGGTGCGGGTCTGCGGCGAGTGGAGCTATCGCCTGCTGCTCGACGACCCGCGCAGCCTGGAACTCTTCCGCAAGGTCGGCGAGCTGGGCTGCCCGGTGGTGCTGCACCTCGACGTGCCCTACCTGCCCGACGGCCAGGGCGGCCAGGCCTATCAGACCTACTGGTACGGGGGCGGGGTCGGCCCGCTGGAGCGGGCCCTGCAGGCCTGCCCGGATACCGTCTTTGTCGGCCACGCGCCCGGCTTCTGGCGCTACCTCAGCGGGGACGAGGAACAGGAGACCGCCGTGTACCCGCGCGGCCCGGTCAAACCCGGCGGCCAGTTGCTGCGCCTGCTCGACACCTACCCCAACCTGTGGGCCGACCTGTCGGCCGGTTCGGGCCTGGGCGCCCTGCAGCGGGACCTGAGCCACGCCCGCCAGTTCCTGCTGCGCTACGCCGACCGCCTGCTCTTTGGCCGCGACGACCACGGCCAGAAGTTGCAGCTCTTCCTCGAAGCCCTGGACCTGCCCCCGGCGGTGCAGGCCAAACTCTGCGCCGAGAACGCCCTGCGCCTGGTGCCGCTCTAAAGGAACCCCGATGCCTGCAAAAAAGGTCCTCATCACCGGCGCCACCGGTCTGATCGGCTACGCGGCCTACCAATGGCTGCGCCGCCAGCCCGAACACTACGACGTTTACGGACTCGACCAGAGCCGCCTGCTCTCCGACCGGGTGCCCTCCCACTGGGTCTTCGCCATCCCCGACGACCACTTCTTCCAGTGCGACCTGCTCGATACCGTGGGCCTGGCCCGGGCCGTACAGGGCATGGAGGCGGTGGTCCACCTCGCCGCCGACCCGGCCGGCCGCGGCTGGGAGAGTCTGCTGCACAACAATATCATCGGCTCCTACCATGTCTTCGAGGCCTGCCGCCTGGCCGGGGTCAAGCGGGTCATCGCCGCCAGCACCATCCAGGTCTCGACCGGCAACATGCAGATGGAGCCGTACCGCGCCATCGTCGAGGGCCGCACCCAGGACGTGCCCGCCGACTTCGCCAAGGTGAAGGGCACCGACCTGCCGCGACCGCGCAACCTCTCCGCCGCCTCCAAGGTGTGGAGCGAGTCCCTGGCCCAGGTCTACGGCTACAGCCACGGCATGTCCTGCCTGTGTATACGCCCCGGCTGGGTGGTGGATGAGGACCGGCCGCCCAACCCCGGCTCGGCCCATCTGTGGTGCAGCCAGGACGACATGGCCCGGTTGATCCAGCGCTGTGTCGATGCGCCGCCGGAGCTGCGTTTTGCCATCTACTACGGCATGTCCGACAACCAGTGGCGCTGGGTGGACCTCGAAGAGGCCCGCCAGGAGGTGGGCTACCAGCCCGCCGACCGCGCCGAAGACCGCCTGTGAGGCCCTGATGCGACCTGTGATCCTCGATATCGACCCGGGGGTGGACGATGCCCTCGCCTTGCTCATGGCCGTACACTCTCCGGAACTGGAGATCATCGGCCTGACCACCACCAGCGGCAATATGCCGCTGGACCAGACCACCGAGAACGCCCTCAAGGTGCTCGAGTTGGTCGGTCGCACCGATATCCCGGTGTGTATGGGGGCGGCCAGACCCCTGGTCGGCGAAGCGCGCCACGCCTACGAGGTGCACGGGGCCGAAGGGCTGGGCGCCGCCGAGTTGCCCGACCCCGAGGCCATGCCGGCCGGCGACGCCATCGACTTCCTGATCGAGGGCATCGAGGCCCGCCTGGGCGAGGTGATCGTGGTGGCCACCGGCCCGCTGACCAACCTGGCGATGGCCGAGGCGAAACGGCCCGGCATCCTCAGCCAGTGCCGCCGGCTGGTGATCATGGGCGGGGTCCTGCACGAGCCGGGCAACATCTCCCCCCACACCGAGTTCAATTTCCACGCCGACCCGCACGCCGCCCGCCAGGTCATCAATTCGGGGGCCAATATCGCCCTGATCCCGCTGGAGGCCGCCCGCCAGCTCTGGCTGGACCAGGACCTGCTGGAGGCGCGCCTGGCCGGCCGCACCGATGCGCTGGCCCGCTTCTGCGCCGCAGCCACCCAGACGGTGATGGCCTTCGAGACCCAGCTCTACGGCCGCCGCGGTATGCACCTGCACGATCCCCTGGCCGTGGGCCTGTCGATCTTCCCGGCGCTGTGCGAGGTGAAACCGATGTTCATCGACGTGGAACCCGAAGGCCAGTTGACCTCGGGCCAGTTGGTGGTGGACCGCCGGCCCTTCGTGATCGACGACCATCTGGTCGGCCGCCAGGTCGAATGCGCCGTCAAGGTGAACGTGCCCGGTTTTCTCGAACTTTTTCTCGACCGCCTGCTACAATAGGGCGGCCCCTCTCACCCTGCATCCCAGCCAGAGGTTCGTATGTACTCGCGCCGCCAACGACTCGCCGAGGTTCTCGACCGGGCCGGGGCCCAGGCCTTCCTGGCCCAGAGCCGCCCCAACCAGCTCTACTTCCTCGACCACCCCGATCCCAGCACGGTGATCTCGCGCGGCAGCGCCCCCGCCATCCTCTTCAGCGCCGACCGCACCGTGGTCTTTCCGGGGATCTGGATCAGCAACGCCTGCCGCGATATGCTGCCCAACTGCGAGATCATCCCCTGCGAGCTGGGTGATCCCTCGCCGATGGAGCAGCTCGACGCGTACCTGAAAAAAGCCGGCCTCAAGAAGATCGTCTCGGACCACCTCAACCCGCAGATCCCCGGCACCGAGGTGGTGATCGACGACGTGGGCGCGGTGCTGCGCCGCACCAAGGACGAGCGGGACCTGGCCTTCATGCGCGAGGCCGCCCGCATCGCCGACCTGGGCATCACGACCGCCTTCAAGGCCGTGCGTCCCGGACTCACCACCCTCGAGGTGACCGCCGAGGGCACCGCCGCCATGCTCAAGGCCGGCGCCGAATACGCGGTGATGAACCCGGCGGTGGGCATCGGCACCTATTACCTGGACAGCGGCGAGGACCCCCGCCGGGTGATCAAGGAGGGGGACATGCTCTTCATCGACATGGCCTGCTACGTACACGGCTACCTGGGCGACATGACGCGGGCGGTCATCGTCGGCGAGGGCGCGCCGGCGCAGCGCGAGTTGCTGGCCACCGTGCACCTGGCGTACCGCAATGCCTCGCAGGCCATGGTGCCCGGCGCCGAGGGCCGCAAGATCTATCAGGGGGTGGTCGATACCTACGCGGCCAAGGGCTGGGCCAAATACTTCGTTCATCACCTCAGCCACGGCCTGGGCCTGGGCGGCGACCGGCCCGGCATCAACCGCGACAGCGGCGATGTGCTGCAGGTGGGCGACGCCCTCTCCTGCGAACCGGGGGTCTACGTGCCGGGAGTGGGCGGGGCGCGGGTGGAGAATATGATCTACGTAGCCGCCAAGGGACCGGAGGAATTGACCAAATGCCCCATCGTCCCGGAACTGGGCTTCTAGGCGAAAAACTCGCTGCCGGCCGCACCGCCGAGATCCACGCCTGGGGGGAGGGGCAGGTGCTCAAGCTCTGCCACCCCTGGGTCTGGGCCGGCGATGCTGAAAGCGAGCGGCGCAAGACCGCCATCGCCGTCGCCTTGGGGCTGCCGGTGCCGGCGGTGGGAGAGATCGTCCAGCTCGGCGAGCGGACCGGGCTGGTCTTTGCGCGGGTCGAGGGCGAGTCGATGATGGCGCGGCTGGAGCGCGAGCCCGGCTACTTCGAGGCGGCGGCGCGACAACTGGCCCAGCTGCACCTGGCCCTGCACGAACGCACCGCCCCCGACTCCCTGCCGGCCCAGCGGGAGGTGTTGGCCCGCCGCCTCGGCGAGGCCCCGCTGCTCTCCCCGGCCCAGCGCGAAGCCGCCCTGCAGGCGCTGGCCCGGCAACCTGTCGGCGACCGGCTCTGCCACGGGGACTTCCATCCCGGCAACCTGATCCTCTCTCCCGCCGGCCCGGTGATCATCGACTGGATCGACGCCAGCCGCGGCTGCCCGGCCGCCGACCTGGCGCGCAGTGTGCTGCTATTCCGCGGGCACATCGAAACCAGCGGCGTTCCGCCCGCGTTGCGCCAGGCCATGGAGCACTTCCACCAGACCTATCTCGACACCTACCTCGCCGCCGCCCCTGCCCGCCGCGACGTATACCGCCGCTGGTTCCCCCTCATGGCCGCCGCCCGCCTCTGCGAGGGCATCGCCGAGCAGAACGACTGGTTGCTCCAGCAGGTGCGCGAGGGGCTCACCGGCTGAGATCGGCCACCGGCAGACGCTGGCCTAGCGGCTGCGCAGGTACGCCTCCAGGGCATCGTCGTCGCCGATGAGTTTGCCCCCGACGAACACCTGCGGGGTCGTGTCCTGGCCCGTGATCGCCCGCAGCGAGGTGTAGGTCGCATCCTGCATGAGCACGATCTCCTCGAAGGTGATCCCTTTCTCCTTCAGCAGCGCCTTGGCGCGGGCGCAGTGGGGGCATCCGGGAAGGGTGAAGATACACACCGAAGCCGGCCTGGCCGCCTTGGGATTGATGTAGTCGAGCATCGTGTCCGCATCCGACACCTCGAAGGGGTCCCCCTCCACCTCCGGCTCGATGAACATCTTCTGGATCACCCCGTCCTTGACCAGCATGGACTAGCGCCAGGACCGCTTCCCGAAGCCCAACTGGCTCTTGTCCACCAGCAGCCCCATTTTCTCGCTGAACTCCCCGTTCCCGTCCGGGATGAAGGTGATGTTTTCGGCGTCCTGGTCCTTCTTCCACGCCTTCATGATGAAGCCGTCGTTCACCGAAAGGCAGAGGATGTCGTCGACCCCGTTCTGCCTGAAGACCGACGCCAGTTCATTAAAGCGCGGCACGTGTTTGGACGAGCAAGTAGGGGTGAAGGCGCCGGGCAGGGCGAAGAGCACGACGGTCTTCCCGCTGAAAAGCTGGTCCGTGGTCACCTCCAGCCAGCCCTCGTCGGTGCGGGTCCGGAACGCGACTTTGGGAACCTTTTGGCCTTCGCGATTGGGCAACATGGCTGATCTCTCCTTTGCTGGTTTGGCCCCGGCGGCAACTGAGGATCGGGGGTGGGGTGGCCGTACCTTTGACTATACCCGGAATCGGTGCGGACAGCAAGCACCCGGCGCGGTCCGCTGGACCTGGTTGCCGGTGCTGCCGCCGGACCATCAACCCCCTCGCTCCCCCAGCGCCCGGCTGCGCAGCTGGTCCAGGCCGATGGCCACCAGCAGCACCGCCCCCCGCGTCACGTCCTGCCAGAAACTCGACACATCCAGCAAGGTCAGCCCGTTGTTGAGGGTGCCCAGCAGCAACACCGCCAGCAAGGTCCCCCAGACGCTCCCCCGCCCTCCCAGGAGGCTGGTGCCGCCCAGGATTACCGCCGCCACCACGGTCAACAGATGTTTGCCCGCCGCATCCGGGGCGCCGGCCCCCAGCATGGCCGCCAGCACCAGTCCGCTCAGCGCCCCGCTCAGGCCCGAACCCGCATATAACACCAACTGGATGCGCTCCACCGGCACCCCCACCAGCCGGCTGGCCACCGCATTGCTGCCCAGGGCATAGGCGTACCGCCCGAAGCAGGTGTGGCGCAGCACCCAGCCCAACACCGCGTACACCGCCAGCATCAGCAGCAGGGGCACCGGCAGGCCCAGCAGTTGTCCATTGCCGAGCCAGGCAAAGGAGTCCACCAGCAGGGGCTTGGTCAGACCGCCGGTCAGCACCAGGGAAAGCCCGCCCACCACACTCATCGTGCCCAGGGTGGCGATGAAGGGGCCAAAACGCAGGCGGGTGGTGAGCACGCCATTGAGCGCCCCGATCCCCCCGCCCAGCAGCAGGGCCAGCAGCGCCGCCAGCCACACGTCCATGCCCCCGGCATGCAACAGGGCCACCACCACCCCGGCCAACCCGGCCACTGCCGCCACCGACAGGTCCAGCCCCCCGGCGATGATCAGCGGGGTCTGCGCTGCCGCCATCAGACCGATGAAGGCCATATTCGCCCCGATGCTGACCAGGTTATCGAAGGTGAGGAACCAGGGCGAGAGCAGGGCGAAGCAGACCACCACCCCCAGGTAGAAAAGCAGCAGCAAGCCCACCCCGGCCCAGGGCCTGGCGATCAACGCGAAAAACCGGGACACGGGGCGCCGCTCAGCGGGAAGGGATGAGGGTTTCGTACCCGGCAAGCTCCGCCTTGCCCTTCAGCCCGGCCAGGTGGCGGCCAAAGGCCTCCTGAGGGAAGAGATAGGCAAATCCCGGCCCCTGTTCCTGGCAGGGAAAGTCGGGATAGTACTGGCAGATATTGGCCCGGGTGACCATCAGGTGTTCGACCAGCACCGCCGGCGGCAGCGGCCGGCCCGCCAGCGCCGCCAATCCCAGGGGGATGAGGTAGTTGCCGTAGCGCTCGGGGAAGTAGGCTACCGAGGCGACCAGGGGCTCCTCTTTGGCCAGGGTCTCCAACTCGTCGGCGCCGTTGCCCACCGCGATCAGCTCCGCCTGCCGGCCCGCCTGCTGCACCGCCCGCACCATGCCGGTCACCGACTGGTCGTTGATGGCCAGCAAGAGCAGCGGCACGCCCGGGGGGATGCGGCTCAGCACGTTGCGCATCTGCTGGAAGGAGTACTGCAGGGTGTTCTTGGTGTCGATGCGGATCAGGTGATCGGCCGGAAAACCGGGCACCCCGGCCAGGAAGCCGGCGATCTGCCCCTCGGTGCGCATGGCCGGGATGGCCCCCGACTGCGGCAGTTCGCCCACCACCAGATACCCTTTGGCCACCGCCTCGGCCCCGAAGCGGGCCAGGCCTGCCTGGGCCAGGTACGAACCGCCCATGAAGCCGGAGCGGGGATTGTTGGCCCCGAAGAAGATGGCCCCGGGCATGGGGATGTCGATGGCCGCCACCCCGATGCCGGCCCGGGCGAACTTCTGCATGATGGTGGGGCCAAAGTTCACGTCGGTCTGGAACTCGATGACAAAGTCCACCCCGCGCCGCACGAAGCTCTCGGCATTGGCCAGGGCCGTGGGCCCGTCGAGCCGGTTGTCGGCCAGCAGCAACTCGATCCCCGCCGCCGCGGCGTTGGCCTTGATGCCCTCCTCGACCTTGATGCCAAAGGCCATATCGCGCTGCAGATTGGCGAAGGCAAAAACATAATGATCGCCGTTTTTGGGCGGCCGGAGCGGCCTGAGTTCGGCCACCATGGCCTGCAGTTGCTCCGGCTTGAGCATGAGTCCGCCGAACCCGGTCGGGTCGAAACCGTGCCACTCCTCCGCGGCAGCCGCTGCCGCCAGCCCCAGCACCAAAAGCAGGGCGCCCATCCTGTTTCTCATCTCCAGCCTCCAGAAAAAGGTGTGTTAAACTACCGCGCCCCGTCCGCCCCGGCAAGCGGGTATTGCCCTGCCGGTGTCCATGCGGATATTTATCCTGATACCCCCTGCCTACGAGGTTTGTCATGCTTGGGTTTGCGCTCCTTTCCCTGGTCCTGGCCGCGCTGCCGCTGCGCCTGGAGGCCTCCGATCTGTTCACCACCGGTGAAGGGGAATACCTCGCCGGCGGCGGCCTGGGCGAAGGCGGGCCGGCCCTGGAGACCAGCCTCCTGCCCCAGGACGTGCTGGCGGCCCCGGACGGCTCGGTGTACCTGGCCGACGAGCAGTTCAACTTGGTGCGGATGGTTGATCGCGACGGGCGGGTAACCACCGTGGCCGGGGATGGCCGGTACGGGCTCGACAGCCGGATTCTGCCCGCCCGCCAGAGCGCCCTGGCCGTGCCCGCCGGCCTGGCCCTGGGGCCGGAGGGCCAGCTCTACATCGTCGACCTGGGCAACCGCCAGCTCCGCGTCCTTTCGGGCGACGGCCACCTGCGCCCCTTCATGGGTCCCGATCACGGCCTGGTGGCCGGCTCCGCCAACGGTTTCGCCCCCTACGGGGTGGCCACCGATGCCGCCGGCCATGTGCTGGTGGCCGACCGCGCCAACCACCGCGTCTGGCAGCTCGACCCCGACGGCCGCGGCCGGGCGGTGGCCGGCAATGGCCAGCGCGGTTTTGGCGGCGACGGCGGGCCCTCGGCCCTGGCGCGGCTGGCCGACCCGCGCGCCGTGGCCGTGGGTCCCGACCAGGTCATCTACGTGGCCGATACCGGCAACCGCCGCGTGCGCCGCGTGGACGCCCAGGGGCGCATCGCCACCCTGGCCGGCGACGGCAGCGAACTGTCCTGGAGCGGCCGCCGGCCCGCCCGCCAGGCCAGCCTCAAACCGATTGACCTGGACCTCGACCTGCAGGGCCGGCTGCTGATCCTCGACGAGCTGGGGCCGCGTCTGCTGCGCCTCGAAGCCGACTCCACCCTGGTAGTGCTGGCCCAATTCGACCCCGGCGCCGAACCCAAGGCCCTCAGCGTCGACCGCCAGGGCCGCATCCTGGTGGCCGACTACGGCCAGCGCCGGGTGGTGGTGGTCCAGGATCAGGGCAGCCCGCTGCCCCTGGCCGGCAATGGCCTGCTGCGCGCCAGCGGCGAGGGCGGCCCGGCCCTCAACGCCTCCCTGTACCAGCCCTTTGGCCTGGCCTACGACCTGCAGGGCAACCTCTATATCGCCGACCGCCGCAACCATCTGGTGCGCCGGGTGCGCCCCGACGGCATCATCGAGCGGGTGGCCGGCACCGGCCTGCCCGGTTTCGGGGGAGAAGGCGAACCGGCGCGGGCGGCGCTGCTCAACCAGCCGGCCGGGCTGGCCTTCGACGGCCAGGGCAACCTCTATATCGCCGACAGCGCCAATCACCGCGTGCGCAAACTCGACCGCAGCGGCAACCTGCTCACCGTCGCCGGCACCGGCCTGCCCGGCTTTGGCGGCGAGGGCGGCCCGGCCCGCCTGGCCCTGCTGGATCAGCCCATGGGCCGGGCCTGCGATGCGCAGGGCAACCTCTATATCGCCGACAGCGGCAACCATCGCATCCGCAAACTCGACCGCAGCGGCAACCTGCTCACCGTCGCCGGCGGCGGCGAATTGCCCGCCGGCGAGGGCGGCCCGGCCCTGCAGAGCGCCCTGGCCCTGCCCGTGGACCTGAGCTTCGGCCCAGGGGGGATGCTTTTTGTTGCCGACGCCGGCAACCACCGCGTCTATTCCCTCAGTCCCGAAGGCCTGCTGCGCTGCCTCGCCGGCACGGGTGAACGCGGCGCCGGCCTCGACGGCACCCCCGCCACCCGCGCCGCCCTCGACCAGCCCCTGGGCCTGGTGGCCGACGGCAGCGGCGGGGTCTTTGTGGCCGACACCGGCAATGCCCGTCTGGTGCATATCGACAGCGACGGGGTGCTGCGGGTGGTGGCCAGCGACACCGGCCGCCCCTCCCGCCTGACCCTCGACACCCGGGGCAACCTGGTGCTGGCCGATCTGGTGCAGCACCGCGTGACCCGCCTGCCCCTGGCGCGCCAGTTCGCCGATGCCGGCCAGCGCGTGTCCACCTCCTTCTCCTATCAGATCGAGAGCGAGGCGGCCCTCGATCAGCCCGGCCTGCTGGAGCTGGTCGCGGAACCGACATCCGGCGCCCTCTATCTGACCCATCACGAGGGTGTGGAACAGGTGCTGCCCACCCGCCGCGCCTTTGCCGCCTTCCAGGCCAGCGCGTATCGCACCCTGCTCTCACCGGCCAGCCTGGGCCCCGGCCTGCTCCTGGCCACCCCGCCGGCCCTGGGCCGGCCGCAGCCCCTCACCCGCATCGCCGCCAGCGGCGAGGGGAAGCCCCTGTATCTTCCCCTCGACTACCTCGGGGACGCCGCCGATGCCCTGGCCACGGCCGGCGGCCGTCTCTACCTGTACCAACAGGCCTCGGGCCAGGTGCTGCGCCTCAACGAGCGCCGCCTCGAAAGCGCGGCGTTTCTAAGCGCTGGCCCGGCCCTGCTCGAAGGCAACGCCCAGGGCGCCCTGTACCTCGCCCAGGTCCAGAGCCGCGAGTTGTGGCGGGCCGAGGATCTGGACCAGGACGGCAGCTTCACCTCTCCGGGCGAGTTGCGCCGAGTGGCCCAACTGCCCGAACGCCCCGTGGCCCTCAGTTATGGCACCGAACTCTTCATCGGCGTGGCCGGCGGCCGCCTCTATCGCCTCGGCGAAGAGGATCGTCTCGAGGAACTCGCCTCCGGTTTCGCCCCGGCCCTGCTCGACCTGGCAGCCACCCCCGACGGGGTAATCCACGTGCTCGAAGGCGATGCGTACGGCGGCCGCCTGCTGCGCCTCTCCCCGCCGGCCCCCCAGGTCGAGGCCTGGCCGCCGCGCCTGGACTTTGGCCCCCTGCGGGTGGGCCAGGCCGGCAACCGGCAACTAGTGCTGCGCAACCGGGGCACCCTGCCGGTGGAACTAATGGCCACCCAGGACGCGTCCCTGCGCCTGAGCCCGGCCGCCTCCTTGCGCCTGGCCGCCGGCGAAACCCGCACCCTCGACCTGGCCTACACCCCCGGCGCCCGCGGGGCCCAGGCCGATACCCTGTACTGGCGGGCCCCCGGCGGCACCGCCCTGCTGCAGGTGCCCCTCAGCAGCCAGGGCCTGGCCCCGGACCTCAAACTCAGCGCCGCCAGCCTCGACTTCGGCGCGGTGCCGGTGGGCGGCGAGGGTCGCCAGGTGCTGGCCCTGACCAACCCGGGCAGCGCGCCGCTGCAGTACCGCCTGGAGTTGCGGGGCGCCTACCGGCTGGACCGCGCCGGGGAAGGCCAGTTGCCCGCCGGCGCGGCGATGCAGCTACCCCTCAGCTTTCTGCCGGCCCAGCGCCGGGCCTATGCCGACACCCTGTTGATCTACACCGACGTGCCCGAGGCCCCGGTGCGCCGGGTGCTGCTCAAGGGCCGGGGCGGCCAGCCCGAACTAGCCGCGCTGCCCGCCAGTGTGGACCTGGGCCTGAGCCGTATCGGGCAGGCGCGGCGCTATCGCCTCGAACTGCGCAACCAGGGCGAGGTCGAGTTGCACCTCGATCAGGTGCTCACCGGCTCGCGCTTGCTGCTGCCCTCCCCGCGCCGCCTCAGCATCCCGCCCGGACAGACCGCCGCCATCGAGTTGAGCTTCACCCCGCGCGACACCACCCTGGTGCAGGGCGAGCTGAACTTCACCACCGACGATCCGGCCCGGCCCCGCGTGCGCCTGCCCTTCAGCGGCCGGGGCAGCCGCACCTATCTGCACGCCGCAGCCAGTCGGCATCTATTTTCTCCCACGGCGGTTGACCAGGTCGACTCGTGGGAGCTGGTGGTGCGCAATCTACATCCCCACAACACGCTGGCGCTGCAGACCAGGGCCGAGGGGCCCTACCAGATCATAGAGGCTCCCGCCCGCCTCGAACCCGGGCAACAGGGCCTGGTGCGCTTGGCCTTTCGCCCCACCCAGGCGGGGCCCAGCCGCGGCCGCCTGCTGCTCAATACCGACCAGCGGGAACAACTGGTGATCGCCCTCGAGGGCCGCGGCCTGGCCCCCACCCTCCTGTCCCTGGGCGCCCCCCTCCTGGAGGGGGACCTGTTCACCATCCCCCTGCAGCTTCAGGAAGCCCGCCAGCTTGACGGTCTGAACCTCGAACTGGCCCTGCCCGGCCAACTGGAGTACGCGGGCATGGATTTCCCCGCCGAAGCCATTGCCGGCCCCCCCCTGCTCCTGGTCGATACCGGCGAGGCGGGACAACTGGGCCTGGGTCTGTCCTTTGCCGGTCCCGTCGACGGCGGGGGACTGGTGGGCCTGCTGCGGCTGCGGCTGGTCGGACCCAGCCCGGCCTCCTTGCCCCTGGCCCTGCGCCGCGCCGTGATCCGCTCCGCCTCCGGGGCGGCCGATACCCTGGCCCTGCCCGCCCCGCTGGAGCTGATCGCCGGCCCGGCGGCCAAGGCGGCAGTCCCAGGGGTGCTTGGCCTCGAGGCCCCGTACCCCAACCCCTTCAACGCCGAGGTGGTGTTGCAATACCAGGTGCCGCAGGCCCAACCCCTCTCCCTGCTCATCTACAACACCACCGGGCAGGTGATGCGCACCCTGTACTCGGGCCTGGCTGCGGCCGGCACCTATAGGCAGGTGTGGGATGGGCGCGACCAGGAGGGGCGGCCCGCCGGCAGCGGCATCTACCTGGCGGTGCTGCGCACTCCAGCAACCCAGATTACACGGCAACTCTTGATCTTACACTGACTTGCTTGACACTATCGCCTAGCTATCCTACATTCTCCCCGCCTCTATATCTAGGCCGAGGAGCGGACGGTGTGGCATAGGCGATTCCCTTTGATTCCATCGCGGGCAGACGGGCTGGTGTGGCTCCTCCTGCTCTTGTTGCCGGCCTGCCATTCCACCTCGGCCCCGGCCATCGCCCCCGGGGTCTATCACCACCAGCTGTACCTCACCCAGGGGCCCTGGGCCATCAACATCCTCGAGATCGACCTTTCCGAAGCGCGCGAGGCCGGCCTCGACCTGCGCACCGCCCGGGCCGACCTGGCCCACGGCAACCTCGAAAAAACCAGCGCCCTGGCCGCCAACGCAGTGGCGGCGATCAACGGGGATTTCTTCTACCGCGATGAGCCGGTGCTGCGCACCGCCGGCCTGCAGGTGCGCCAGGGCCAGCTCTTGCAGCTGCCCCAGAAGCGCTCGGTTTTCGCCCTCAACGCCCAGGGCCGGCCGTCCATCGAGGTCTTCCACTTCGAAGCCGGCCTGATCCGCGCCCCCGACCAGATCCTGCCCATCAACGCCCTCAACCGCCGCCCTGCGGCCAACGGCCTGAGTCTCTACACCCAGTTCGGTCCCGGGTACGTCGATTCCAGCCGCGCCCAGATCGGCTACCTGCTCGAACCCCTCGGCTCGCGCCGCCTGGCCAACGACACCGTGACCGCGCGGGTGGCCCAGGTGCTGCCGGTCAACGCCAATCTGGGCCTGGCCGACGGGCAATGGCTGGTCAGCGCCGGGGTCAACTATCTCAACAACACCCCGCTGGCGCCGGGGGACACCGTGCGCCTCTTCTGCCTGCTGCCCCCGACCCTGCAACCCCTGCGCGAAGGTATCGGCGGGGGCCCGCGCCTGGTCCGCGACGGCGAGGTGTCCATCGAGTTCGAGCAGGAGGGGCTGGGCCGCAAATTCGTCGACGAACGCCACCCGCGCACCGCCATCGGCTACGCCGAGAACCAGGAGGTCCTCTTCCTCGTCACCGTCGATGGCCGCCAGCCCGGGTACAGCGAGGGGATGACCCTGCCCGAACTGGCCGATTTCCTCTGCTGCAAACTGGCCGAATACGCCAATAGCGGCGCCAATGCCTACCAGGCCCTCAACCTGGACGGGGGGGGCTCCACCACCATGGTGATCCACCAGCAGGTGGTCAACCGGCCCTCCGACGAGACCGGCGAGCGGCCGGTGGCCAACGCCCTGCTGGTGGTCGATACCACCGCCGCCCTCTGACATGCCTACCCTGCGCGCCGAAGGCCTGAGCACCCTGGGCGTCGCCCTCTTCACCGCGGTGGGGGTGCCCCCTGCCGAGGCCGAGCTGGTGGCCGACCACCTGGTCGAGGCCAGCCTGCTGGGCCACGACAGCCACGGCCCCCTGCGTTTCCCCCAGTATGTGGATATGGTCCGCCAGGGCACCGTCAAACCCGGCGCCCCGACCCAGGTGCTGCGGGCCACCCGGTGTATGGCCCAACTTTCGGGCAACTGGAACTTCGGCCCGGTCAGCGCCGAGGCCGCCATGGGCATGGCCCTCGAACTGGCCGCCGCCTCGCCTCTGGTGGTGGTCACCCTCAAGGAGTGCAACCACGTGGCCCGGCTGGGCCGCTTCGCCGCCCTGGCCACCCGCCAGAACCGCATCGCCCTGCTGGCGGCCAACGGCCACGGCGGCGACCTGGCGGTGGCGCCCTTTGGCGGCGCCGAGCGGCGTCTGCCCACCAATCCCCTGTGCCTGGCCCTGCCCACCCAGCGGCCCTGGCCCCTGGTCCTGGACATGACCACCAGCGCCATCTCGGGCGGGGCCCTGCGCCTGCACCAGAACCTGGGCAAGCCCACCCCCCCGGACCGGATCATCGACGCCCAGGGGCGGCCCACCACCAACACCAGCGACTATTACGGCCCCCCGCCGGGCGCCATGTTGCCCCTCGGTTTCCCCGGCGCCGGCCACAAGGGTTTCGGCCTGGCAGTGATGGTCGATATCCTCGCTGGGGCCCTTTCGGGAGCCGGCTGCAGCCAGGCCCACCCCGAGCGCAGCGGCAACGCCCTCTTCATCGCCCTGATCGACATCGCCGCCTTCACCCCCCTGGAGCAGTTCTTCCGGGAGAGCGAACAATTCATCGACTGGATCAAGTCCAGCCCGCCGGCCGCCGGCTTCGAGGAGGTGCTCCTCCCCGGCGAGCAGGCCTGGCGCACCTCCCAGCAGCGCCGGCCGCAGGGCATCGCCGTCGACGAACGCGCCTGGGGCCAGATCAGCGCCCTGGCCGCCGAACTGGGTGTGGACCTGCCCATCCCCCTTGCCCGCTGAGCTATGCCCGAGAAGATCAATATCCTAGTCCTGGCCATCGATTCCCTGCGCGCCGACCACCTGGGCTCTTACGGCGAATCCCGCCCGCTCACCCCGGCCATCGACCGCCTCGCCGCCCAGGGGGCCCGGTGGGAGCAGTTCTACGCCCCCGCCATCCCCACCCATCCCTCCTTCACCACCTTCTACACCGGCCAGCATCCGCTCACCCACAACATCGTCTGCCACGGGGGCCAGGCCCAGCTCGACGCGAGCACCCCCACCCTGCCGGAATTGCTGCTGCGGGAAGGGTACACCACCTGCGCCATCGACAACCTGGGCTGGGGCAAATACGCCTGGTTCAACCGGGGCTACGAGTTATATATGGACCCCTCGCGCCGGCAGACCATGCCGCTGATGGTCGCCGCCGAGGACCTCAACCAGCGCGCCATCCAGTTCCTGCGCGGCGCCGGCCAGGAGCCCTTCTTCCTCTTCGTGCATTACTGGGACGTACACACCCCCTACCTGCCGCCCGAACCCTATCGCCGGCGTTTCTACCAAGGCGCCGGCCAGGCCGACCCAGGCAACCATTCCCTCGACGGCCTCTGGCAGCATCCCCTGGGCCAGACCTGGCAGGAGACCTGGTTCAAGTGGGTGGGCGGGGTCACCGACGCGGCCTTTGTCGACGGGCTCTACGCCGGGGCGCTCAACTACCTCGACGATCAGATCGAGCGCCTGCTGGGCGAGCTGGCGGCCCAGGGCCTGGAGGAGCGCACCCTGGTGGTCTTCATGGCCGACCACGGCGAGAGCCTCACCGAACACGGCATCTACTACGACCACCACGGGCTCTACGACTGCTGCCTGCACGTGCCGCTCATCCTGCGCTGGCCCGGCCGGGTGGAGCCAGGGCAGAAACACGGGGGGCTGGCCCAGCACTTCGACCTCGCCCCTACCCTGCTGGCCGCCGCCGGAGTCGAAATCCCCGCCGGCATGGAGGGCCGCAACCTCCTGGGCACCAACCGCCAGCCGCCCACCCAGGTGGTCAGCGCCGAGAACACCTGGCAGTCCAAATGGAGCCTGCGCACCCCGGAGCACAAACTCATCCTCTCCCGCCGGCCCGACCATTACGGCAATCCCCCCCGCGAGCTGTACGACCTGCAGGCCGATCCGGGCGAGACCCGCAACCTGGCCGAGGAACGACCGGATCTGTGCCGCGATCTCGAGCAGGAACTCGAGGGCCTGATCCGCCGCCGCCTCGAAGCCCTGGGCCGTTCCCAGGACCCGCTGCTCGAGCAGGACATCACCCTGGGCAAACGCCGGGGCTGAATTTCGTAGATTATCTGAGAGGACCCACCAGCCAAGGAGAGAGATCATGTTGCGTATCGGCATCGTCGGACTGGGCGGCATCGGCAACCTGCACGCCCGCTGCTACACCGAAAACAAACACACCCAGGTCGTGGCCGTCTGCGACATCATCAAGGAGCGCGCCGACCTGGCCGCCGAGAAGTACGGGGCCCGCGCCTTCTACAGCGTCAAAGAGATGCTCAAGAGCGGCATCAAACTAGACGCCTGCAGCGTGACCTCGGCCGGCAAGGAAAACGGGGGGGATCACTACAAACCCACCATGGAACTGCTGGCCGCCGGCATCCCGGTTCTGGGCGAGAAACCCATCTCCAACGAGGTGCCCAAGGCCCGCCGCATGGTGGCCCTGGCCAAAAAGAACAAGGTCCCCTACGGCATCAACCTCAACCACCGCTTCACCCCCTCAGCGGTGCGCGCCAAGGAATGGCTCGACAAGGGCCGCCTGGGCGAGCTGAACATCATCAACATGACCATGTGGATCAACAACCCCAACGAGTCCAGCCCCCACTTCCACATGCGCGCCCTGCACCCCCATTCCCTCGACGTGATGCGCTACTTCGCTGGTGACGTGGCCAAGGTGCAGGCCTTCTTCAAGAAGGGCCCGGGCCGCAAGATCTGGTCCAACGTGCAGGTCAACCTGCTCTTCGCCAACGGCACCATCGGCCACCTCACTGGCAGCTACGACGCCGGCGGTAGCTACGGCCTGGAGACCTGCGAACTGGTCGGCTCCCAGGGCCGGGTGATCATCAACGAGGCCTGCGAGAAACTCAGCTTCCACCCCCGTTTCTCCAACCAGGTCGAGATCTACGAACACCTGGGCGGCATGAAGAGTTTCCCCGACACCTTCCCCTCGCGTATCGGCGCCTGGATCGAGGACCTGCGCAAGAAGACCGCTCCCGACAAGATCGACGCCAAGGCCGAGGACGCCCTCAAGGTGCAGCTCGTCATCGAAGCCGCCATCAAATCCTGGGACACCGGCAAGGTCATCACCCTGTAGGTAAACCATGACCGTCAGAGTCGCCGTAATCGGCCTGGGGACCATCGGCAACCTCCACGCCGACATCTATAAAGAAATGGCCAACGCCCAACTGGTGGCGGTGTGCGACATCGACAAAGCGCGCGCCGACGCCGCCAGCCAGCGATTGGGCGTGCCGGCCTGTTACAGCGTCGCCGAATTGATGAAGTCCCTCGCTCCCGACATGGTCAGTGTCGCCACCGGCGGCCACGAGTACGGCAGCGACCACGCCCAGCCCACCCTCGAGGCGCTGGAGGCCGGGGCCCACGTTCTGTGCGAGAAGCCCATCTCCAACGAGATCGCCAAAGCCGAGGAGATGGTCGCCACCGCCCGCCGCCTCAACCGCTGCCTCGGCGTGGACCTCAACCACCGCTTCACCCCGGCGGCGCGCCTGGCCAAACGCTGGGTCGAGGAGGGGCGCATCGGCCACCAGCTCTTCATGAACATGAGCATGTGGATCAAGAACCCCCGCGAGACCTCGCCCTGGTTCCAGATCAAGGCCCTGCACCCGCACACCGTGGACATCATGCGCTACTTCTGCGGCGATGTCGAGGCGGTGCAGTGTTTCGCCCTTAAGGCGCCGGGCCGGGCCATCTTCTCTACCGCCCAGTTCAACATGCGTTTCAAGAGCGGGGCGCTGGGGCACCTGACCGGCAGCTACGACATCGAGCGCGGCCACCCCATGGAGCGCTGCGAGGTGGCCGGGCTCAAGGGGCGTTTTGTCATCGAGGATATGTTCCGCGAGGCCACCCTCTACCCGGCCGGCAACCTCGAAAAGACGGTCTACACCAACCCCCTCTTCGGCGGCATGAGGAGTTTCGAGGACACCTTCCGCAACCGCCTGGGCCGCTTCGTCGAGCAGATCGGCGCGGGGGCCAAACCCGAGGAGATCGACGGCTCCGGGGCCGATGGCCTGGCCGCCCAGCGGGTGCTGGCTGCAGCCATCGTCTCGATCCAGGAAGAGCGGGTGGTGTACGTGGATCAGGTGAAATGAGCGAGGGCATGGAATACAACGAGAAGATGTTGGAGGCCAAACGCAAGCTGCTGGAGCGTTTCCGCACCAAGGCGCCCAGCGCCCCGGCTGCCGGCCGCGACCGCCTGCCGCCGGGCCAGCATCTGACCACCGGCTTCCCCATCCTCGACCTGGGAGTCCACCCCCAGTTCCACCCCAAACGCTGGCGCTTCCAGGTAGAGGGCGAGGTCGAAGAGCCCCTCGACGTGGACTGGGACGGTTTCGTGCAGTTGTTGCCCAAAAAGGACCAGGTGGTGGATTTCCACTGCGTCACCACCTGGTCCAAGTTCGACGTGGCCTGGGGCGGCCTCAGTTTCCTCGACCTGGCCGCCCTGGTCCGCCCCACCGAAGCGGCCCGTTTCCTCATCGCCCACAGCGCCGACGGCTACACCACCAACATGCCCCTGGCCGACTGTATGGACGAGGACGTGATGCTGGCCTACGAACTCGCCGGCCAGCCCCTGCCCCTGGAGCACGGCGGCCCCATGCGCCTGATCGTGCCCAAACTCTACGCCTGGAAGTCGGCCAAATTCCTGCGCAAACTCGTCTTCACCGCCGAAGACCAGCCCGGCTTCTGGGAGGTGCGCGGGTACCACAACCACGGCGACCCCTGGACCGAGGAGCGGCACGGCTAGCGGGCCGGCTCTTTCCGCCTTCGCCACCACGCCCGGCACCCTCTCACGCCACCGCACCCCTGACCCCTCTCCGGATTCTCGCTGCCCGGGGTTTTGCGCATATTAGGGTGTAGGTCTGCCCGATTTTCGATCTGGAAGACGAGGAGTCCGGGCCATGGCATATGTCCTGGCATTGCTGGCCAGCGGCAGGAAGAAGGGTTTTACCGCCACCCTGCTGCAAGCGGCGGCGGCAGGCGCTGCGAGTGTGGAAGGTGTGGAGGTGGAGGTGGTGCACCTGCACCAGTACCGCTTCGGCCCCTGCAAGAGCTGCTTCAACTGCATCCGCGACCCCGAGCATCAATGCGGCCAGCACGACGCCATGGGCGGGGCCGGGGAGTTGATGGCCAAGGTCCGGCGCGCCAAGGGCTGGATACTGGCCGACCCGGTGCATTTCTGGGGCCCCAGCGC
This sequence comes from Candidatus Latescibacterota bacterium, assembly GCA_020852055.1. Classification (GTDB taxonomy): domain Bacteria; phylum Latescibacterota; class UBA2968; order UBA8231; family UBA8231; genus SICG01. Next base: position 22,560 of record JADZBP010000029.1, on the reverse strand, counting down.
CCAGGCCCATCTCTTCATCGAGCGCTGTTACCCCTTCCTCTGGAGCGGCGCGCTCCAGGGCATGCCTTTGCCTCCATCTCCTGCGCCAGCAATCAGGGCATGCAGCGCCTGGCCAATGCGGCGCTGTGCAAATCCGCCTTCGCCTTCGGGATGCGCTACGTCGGCGGGCTGCCCGTACATACCGCCCACTTCGAGCGGGCCCTGGGCCAGGCCGCCACTCTGGGCCACCTGTTGGGAGAGGCGGCCAGCCAGGATGCCCGGGGGCGCGTGCCCTACACGGACACGGAGCGCTACGTCGGCTATCTGGATAAACCGTGGAGTGCGCTGGAGCCCTATCTGGACAACCTGACCAACGGCACCATGGAGTACGAGTCCTCGCTGATCGCCGAGGGGCTGACGACCTTCAAACGCCCGGAGGCGCTCGAACTGCTGGCGCAGGCGGCCCCGCTGCTGCAACAGGCCCTCGTCCTGTACCACGCCGGCAGGCAGACAGAGGCCTGCGCGCAGTTGGTGCGGGCCAGCGCCCTGTGGACCCACGCAACGTGGAAGGAATTCCTGGAGGAAGAGGTGATCAAGACGAGTGTGCCCAGCGCCTATCGCCCCCTGGCAGCGGCAGAGGGAAACCATGCGGACCGATAGGGCCGGTTGCGGTGCCCTCGAACAAGTGGAGGTGGGTTTTGTCGTCGCGCAGGGCTGCCACGCCCCCCTCTGGATCCCCACCATGAATCCCCAGCCAGGGCAAGGGCGCACCACGGGCATGGTGGTCACCAAGATCTGGAGCTACCGCCGGGCCTTTGCCGAAGACCTGGCCAGGCGTTTCCCCGGGGTGCAGGTGGTAGCTGAGCTCGAGGATATGGTGGGCACCGTGGACGGGGTCTATATCGATGCGGCGCCTGCGGTCTCCCTCTACCACCTGCTGGCCCGGCCCTTTCTCCAGGCCGGCGTACCTACTTTCATCAACCGGCCTTTCTGCACCTCAGTCGAAAAAGGGCGGCTGATGGTCGAGATGGCCAAGCAGAGCGGCGCGCCCCTGATGAGCAACTCCACTTGGGAGTTTACCGAAAGCGTGGGGGAGTTGCAGGAGAAGATCGGGCGGCTGCCCGAGATCCTCGGGTACACGGCCCACAACACCATGAGCGACTACTACACCCACGGCCTGCACGGGGTCTGGTACCTCGCCGCGGCGCTGCGCGCCGAGCGCCAAAAGGGGCGGGGCCGCTGCCTGGCGGCCTCCTATCTCACCCCGGACTGGCGCACCCCGCCCGGAGCGGTGAGCTTCGTCCACGAAAATCCAGGAGGGAAGCGGTTCTACGGGCAGCTACACCTGCAGTCCGGCATGGACGGCCTCGCCTATATGCGGGTGCTCGGCTCGGCCCAGTCGGGGGACGTGGAGAGCAGGATCTCGGCCCATCCGGGGTGGTTCCGCCACAGCCTCTGGAACACCATGCAACTGGTCGTCCAGGAGATGATCCAGACCCGCCGGGCCCCCGAGAGCGGCGAGCATATCCTGGAGAAGGTGGGCATGTTCCTGATGGGGTTCCGCTCTGCCCTGGAACGGGAGGGGGGCCTGGTGACCCGCGAGGAACTGGAAGGCTGGGAAGCCCCGCCGATCTCACTGGCACTGAAGAAGGGAGACCAGCCCACCGATCCCACCTTCGGCGATCCCTATTCCCCGGAAGAACTGCGCGGCCTCGAATCCTACCTGAGCTGAAAACGCATACCTGCCGCCACTATAGTGCCCGCAGCAATAACACCGCATCCCCCGCCCCCGGCGCCGGCAACGCCACCCATCCACCGCCCTGCGCCTCACCACTCCCACTCGTCTCGCCGGTGCGCGGATCGCGCCACGTCACCCGCACCCGACCCTGCACTACCGACAGATCCACCCGCACCTCCCCGCCCTCGGGCAGGTACACGACGTAGGTCCGCCCCGGCTCGGCCAGACAGTACCCGCTGCTCGCCAGTTCCGGCCCGGGCACCATCCTGTCCATGCCCACCTCCTCGGCCAAGCGGCGGGTGAAGCCCAGCGCGCGGCGGCAGCGTTCCCACTCGGCCTCGTCGCCCATGTCCAGCACCTCGCGCCGGTACGGGTCCATGAAGATGGGGTTCAGGCCGCGGGTGAAACTCTTCCACACCCATTGCACACTGCCGCCCACGCCCCACAGGTGGTCGGTATCGGGCAACATCACCTTGGCCCCGGTCGCCGCCGGCGGGTCGTTCTTGTAATCGAAACCATCGGGGTTGGGAGAGATCCAATCGGCCGGGCTGTCGAGCAGCCGGCCCAGATCGTCGACCCCGTAGCCGATACTGGTCATACCCACGGGGTGCTGCTGCGCCATGCCGGCCTCGTAGGCCTTGAGCTGGCGGATCAGGTGGTACTGCCATTGGGTGGTGGCAAAATCACTCTCGTTGGCGATCTCGTAGAGCACATTGTCGAGGTCGTTGAGCGTCTCCACCACCTGGCGCACGTACGCCTCCTGCAGCGCGTTGAGGACCGGCGAGTCGAGGGTGAAGAGGTTCTTGCCGTCCACCGGTCCAGTCGGCTCGCCCGCACCCAGGGGCAGGCGATTGGCGGGATGGAAGGGGTGAGCCTGCCAGCCGCCCTCGACGAAACGCAGCCCCCAGCCCTCGAAGAGCATCACCGAGACATAGATCCCACGCCGGCCCGCCGCCTGCACGCGGGTGCGCAGGCGGGTGAAGAACTCCGGGTCGTACTGCCTGAGGTTGAAACGGGGTTTGCCGTCGAGGGCCAGTCCCGGCCCGGTCCGCAGCCAGGGGTGGGGGGCGGCGACCAGTTCCTTGGCCATCTCTTTTTGGTTGGCCCCGGTATCCCAGCGGAACAGCTCCCAGCGCCAGAGACGGATAAAATCGTGCCCGCGGGCGACGAGGAAATCCAGATGGGCGTCGAAGTCGAAGGCCGGCGGCGGGTCCGCCTCGCCCAGATCCTGCAGGGTGTCCCAGGTGTGGGAGCCGGTCAGGTATACCGCCTTCCCGTGGCGGTCGGCAAAATATCGGGGATTGGTGGCATGGACCCGCAGGGGTCCGGCGGTGGGCACGGCCATGGGGACTCCTCTCGGAGGGAGAGATGGGGGGCGGCACCCCTCAGCCCGGGGAAGACCCGCCCAGACGTTTCTTGAGATTCTCGATCTGTTCGGCCAGGGTCTGGCGGTCTGCTTTGAGGCGCCGTTCCTTGACCTCCTCAAAGTTGAGCAACTCTTCGTTCTGGCGGCGCTGGGTGGCGGTCTGCTGAGTGCCGAGTTGGGCGTCGTTCACCCGCTCCTTGCCCTCCTCCAGCCGCCGGCCCGCAATGATCTTGCTCAACACCCCGGCGAGGGCCAACACAAAACAAGCGAACAAGAGTGGCCCGATCATCCGGCCCTATCCCCCCGGGCGCTCCGGCGCCTACTCATTTGGGGCACTGCCCGCCTGCCGCAATTGGGTCAGTTGCTGGCGCAGCACGGGGATCTCCTCCTCGAGGAGCCGGCAGCGCTCCAGGACCTGGCTGGTCTTGGTCCGCGCCTGCTCACTGGCCAGCAGGTTCACCTTGGCCTGATGGTGCAGCTTCGACTCCTGGACCTCCATCCGGCTCGCATCCTCGTAGTACTGGAGCCAGATATATACCAGGTAGCCGAGGAGGCCCAGAGCAAGCAGGGCGAGGGGGCCGATGACCATCAGGCTGTTTTCCATTTCACCACCTTGTCGTCCGGGCTGCGGCTCCGAAGCGGGTTGCCGTCAACCCAGACCTGTACCGAAGAAAACCATTAACCACCCGCAGGACAAGCGTGGACCGCCATTTGGCAGGGGTGTCCCGGCCGGGCCCACCCGGTCTTGCCCTTTTTCCTTTGCCGCGCTGCCGGTGGACCTTAGCTTTTCCGCATGGCCACTCCGACCTTGCTGCTGACCGGCGCCGCCGGACATGTGGGCTCCCTGTTGCGCCGACACTGGGCTGGCCGGTACCGGCTGCGTCTGGCCGACATCGCCCCCGTCGCCGGGCTGGCCCCCCACGAGGAATACCTCCCCTTCGACATGACCCAGCCCGCCGACTGCAGCCGCGCCTGCGCCAACATCCACACCGTGGTCCACCTGGCCGCCGACGCGGGCAGCGAGGACTTTTTCGGTTCGCTGTTGCCGCGCAACATCGTCGGCCCATACAACCTGCTGGAGGCCGCGGTGGCTGCCGGTTGCCAGCGCTTCATCTTCACCAGCAGCATCTACGCGGTGCGCGGCCACGGCCCCCATCCGCCCATCACTCCCGAACGCCCGGTCCACCCGCAGGGCCTGTACGGGGCCAGCAAGTGCTGGGGCGAGGCCCTGGCCCGGGTCTACGCCGGCCGCCAGGGCCTTTCCTGTATCGTGGTGCGCCTGGGCAATCCCACCTTCGACCCGCAGGGCGACTGGGACCCCGAGGCGCCCTCGTACATGCTCTCCCCGCGCGACACCGCCCAACTCTTCGCCCGCTGCGTGGACCTCCAAGGGGTGGAGTTCGCCATCGTGCACGGTTCCTCGCGCCACCGCCACCCCTGGCTCGACCTGGACTCCACCTGCCAGTTGCTGGGCTACCAACCCGAAGACGGCACCGCTCTTTCGCCAGGGCCGAATCAGGACCCGGTCTAGCCCCGAACCCCGCCGCCGGGCGCGCCCCCCCTGGCGGGACAAGCTGCCCGTAAGGACGGGTTTCCGGGCGTTTGGACAGAAGGGAGGAACGAAATGGCCGGTGCGGGCCCCTCGCGGGATCAGCGGCGCTGGCGGGCCTGGCGGATTTCCTCTTCGAGGCTGCGGCCTTCGGCGTCGGCCTGTACCTGCAGGCGGGCGAATTCCTCAAAGAGGTCCTGGCGCTGCTCCTGCTCGCCCTGGATGGCCAGGTCGTAGGCCTTGAGGCGCAGGTCGAGGTAACGCACCAGTTGTTCGTTGACGGGGGTCAGGGCCGAGTCGGGCTGGAGCGCCGCCACCCGCTGCCGCAGGCCGGCCAGGGCGGGCCGGAACTGATCGCGGATCAGGGGCACGATGGTGTTGGCGGCAATGGTGTCGGCGGTGACCTGGCTGGCGATCTGTTTGTCGAGCACCCGCAGCTCCAGCAGCACCTGCTGGACCTCCCGCATATAGTCACTGCCCGGCTCCGGCGCCCCCGCTTCCCGCCGGCCGCAGGCACAGGCCCACAGCGCGGCAAAAACCACAATCCACGTTTTCATTTTTTCCTGCTCATTTTGTAGACCTGTCCCTGCCGCGCCCCCTCCACCACCAGGCCCCGCTGCTGGTGGGCCGCCACCACAGAATCGATCTCCTGGTCGGTGCGCTCGGGATGGTGATGGAAAAGCGCCAGCCGGCGGACCCCGGCCTCGAGGGCCAGGGCCACGGCCTGAGCGGCGCTGCTGTGGCCGCAACCAGCGTGCTGACACCCGTCCCCGCAATGGGCGTCGTGGAACAACAGATCAACCCGGTGGGCCAGCTCCAGCGCCGGCCGGCGGTCGGCCTCGCCGCTGTACTCGATGTCGGGGATATAGGCCAGCGCCCGCCCCCCGGCTTCGAGCCGATAGGCAAAACAGGTGCTGCCGGGGGAATGGTTGACGCGCCGCACCTTGACCTGTGCGTCGCCGATGGTGAGGTCGCCCTCCTCCACTTCCTCGATCCGGACCGTGGCCCCCACCTGGTCGTTGAAGAAATTGGGCACCGGGCAATAGATGGGGTGCAACTGCTGGCGCATGGCGTCCTGAAGCGGCTCGCCTTCACCCGGGCCGTAGAGCGTGAACTGGTTGCCGGCGATCAGGAGCGGGACGAAAAAGGGGATACCCTGGATATGGCTCCAATGGGTGTGGGTCAGCAGCAGATGGGCCTGGCCCTGACCCGAGCCGAAGGCCCCCTCCATGAGGGAACGACCCAGCCAGTGCAACCCCATGCCGGCGTCGAGGATGAGCGCCGTACCGCCGGGGGTCCGCACCTCGACGCAGCAGGTATCCCCCCCGTACCCGGCGGTGTCCGGCGATGGCGAGGGCACCGATCCCCTGGCTCCCCAGACCCTTACCTGAAGCAAAGCGCGCCCTTTCTCACAGCTTCAGCACCAGGCCCTCGGCAGCGGCCAGCAACTCCAGCTGACTGCCGGCCTGACGGCGGTAATGGGCCAGCAACTGGTCGATCTCGTCGTCGCCGCGATGCGGCTCGTGGTGGAAGAGCGCCAGCTGCCCGATGCCGCTGTCGCGGGCCAGTTGCAGGGCATCCTCGGGGCGGCTGTGGCCCCAGCTGGGCTCGTAGTCCTCGGGGCGGAAGAAGGTGTCGCACACCGCCAGGTCGGCGCCGCTGGCCAACTGGCTGGCCCCTTCCAGCAACGCCGCCAGGCGCTGCTGCCGCACCGAGGCGCTGGGGGTCTGCAGGCCGGCGCCCAGGAGCAGTTTGGTATAGAGATCCACGTCCGAGAGGTAGGCCAGGGTGCGGCCCTGGTGTTCGAGGCGGAAGCCTCCGGTGACGCTGGGGTGATTGAGGCGCCGGCTGTACACCCGGGTATCGCCGATCTGCACCACCTGCCCCTCCTCCAGCTCGACGAACTCCAGCCGGGCGGCCATCCGGTCCAGGGCCAGGGGAAAGAAGGGGTGGCGCTGCTGCTCGGCAAAGATCGCCTCCAAGGAAGTGTCCGGGCGGCGCAGCGAATAGACGCGGATGAGGGTGCCGGGCTGCTGGAGCGGGGCAAAAAAGGGAAAACCCTGGATGTGATCCCAGTGGGCGTGGCTGAGCAGCAGGTGGATCTGGCGCACCCCTTGGGCCACCAACGCCCGGCCGGCGGCTCGGATGCCGGTGCCGGCGTCGATCAGGATCGCGCTTTCACCGGCCCGCACCTCCACACAGGAGGTGTTGCCCCCGTAGCGCAGACTTTGTTCCCGGCACACGGGGAATGACCCCCTCACGCCCCAAAAGGCGATCTGCATGTAGCTCCAACCCTCTCGCGGCAAGTTGTTACAATTATATACAGGTCCGCCGGCTTCCACAAGCAATTCGGGGCCCGCATCTGACTGTATTTACAACCCCCTGCCCGTTTATTATACTCCTACCAGCATTGCCACTTCCTCTCCCAACCCCAGAGAAATCTCCATGTCCGCACCATCCGCTGCCAAGTCCACCGCCAAGGAATACGCCTCCTCCATTCTGATCGCCATGGGGCTGGCCCTCTTCATCCGCACCACCGTGGTCCAGGCCTTCTATATTCCCTCCGGATCGATGGAAGACACCCTGCTGGTGGGCGACTACCTGCTGGCCAACAAGTTTGTGTACGGGGCGCCGGTGGATATCCCGGTGGCCGACTACACCCTCTTCCGCCTGCCCGGCCTGCGCGATCCCCAGCCGGGCGATATCGTTATCTTCCGTTCCCCCACCGACCCGGACCGCGATCTGATCAAACGCTGCGTGGCGACAGGCGGCCAGCAATTGCAGGTCATCGACAAGGTGCTCTACGTCAACGGCCAGCCCTTTCCCAATCCGCCCCTGTCCAAACACACCGATCCCGATACCTACCCGGCCACGGTGCAGCCGCGCGACAACTTTGGCCCCTTCACCGTGCCGCCCGGCCACTTCTTCATGATGGGCGACAACCGCGACAACAGCGCCGACAGCCGCTATTTCGGCGCGGTATCGCGCGAGCTGGTCAAGGGCAAGGCCATGATCATCTACTGGTCGTGGGAGGCCGATACCCGGCCGCCCTATTACACCGGCCTGACCTCCATCCCCGCGCTGGCCGGCACCTTCCTCTGGCGTTTGCCCGCCCGGGTGCGTTACGGCCGGCTGGGGGATATCATCATCTGATGGGAGCCCACACCCGATGAGCAAGAAGGACCGCCACTTCCGCGACCGCGGCGACGACGAGGACTTCGAGCCCGGCGACGAGCCCCTGGACTACGAGCCGGACGGTCGCCCCCTGGAGCTGGTGGACCAGGCCCTGCTGCTCCTGCCCGACCGCGACCCGGTGCGGCCCCTGCTCTACCAGTTGCGCCGCCTGCTCCTGGAGCGCGAGCTGGCCTTCCAGGAGGCCCGCCACACCCTCATCGAACTGGAGGCCGCCCTCGAAAAGGTCACCGCCCCGGCCAACCGGGTCGGCATCTACCTGGGCTCTCCGCGCGAGGGCATCGCCGACCTCTTCGTCGGCGGCACCGAATACTTCGCCAACGTGGACCCGCGGGTCGATCTGGCCCAGCTCAAGGTGGGCAGCCGGGTGCTGATCAACGAGGCCTACGCCGTGGTCGGCTCCCTCGACTACAGCCCCACCGGCCCGGTGGCCAAGATCGCCGATCTCCTGGACGGCGGCCGGCTGCGCATCGGCCAGACCCACGGCACCCAGGACGTGGTGCTGGTGCGCTCCGCCGACCTGCAGGAGGCCCAGCTCAAGGTGGGCGACGAGGTGCGGGTGGACCCCACCTTCAAGGTGGCCATCGAGCGGCTGGAACCGCGCGAGAGCAAGGAGCACTTCCTCGAAGAAATCCCGCCCATGCCCTGGTCGCGCATCGGCGGCCAGGAGGAGGCGATCCAGGCCATCCGCGACACCATCGAGCTGCCGGCCCTGCACCCGGAACTCTTCGCCCAGTTCCAGTACTCCACCCCCAAGGGGTTCCTGCTGTACGGCCCGCCCGGCTGCGGCAAGACCCTCATCGGCAAGGCCACTGCCTACAACCTGGTGCAGCATCTGCGGCAGGAAGAGGGGCTGGAGTTGAAGGAGTACTTCATGCACATCAAGGGCCCGGAGATCCTCAACATGTGGCTGGGCGAGACCGAGCGCATGGTGCGGGAGATCTTCGCCCAGGCCCGCCAGAAGCGGCGCGAGGGGTACCTGCCCTTCATCTTCATCGACGAGGCCGAGTCCATCCTGGGCACCCGCCGCTCGATGCGCACCCACAACATCTCCAACACCGTGGTGCCGATGTTCTGCACCGAGATGGACGGCATCGAGTCCCTGCAGGACGTGGTCATCATCCTGGCCTCCAACCGCCACGACCTCATCGACCCGGCCATCCTGCGCCCGGGCCGCATCGACCGCAAGATCAAGGTGCGCCGCCCCGACCAAGGTGCCTCGCGGGCCATCCTCGAGATCTACCTCACCCCCGAATTGCCCGTCGATAGCGGGGAACTCGCCCGCGCCGGCAGTGTGGAAGCGGCCCGCCAGGTGCTGGTGGACGGGGCGCTCAAGGCGCTCTTCGCCCACAGCCAGGAGAACCGCTTCCTCGAGGTGACCCTGCGCAGCGGCCGCCACGACGTGCTCTATTGCGGCGACCTGGTCAGCGGCGCCCTGATCTCCTCCATCGTGCAGCGGGCCAAGGAAGCGGCGATCAAACGCGCCATTGCCGGGGGCGGCGCGCCGGCCGGTCTGCGCCTCCAGGATCTGGAGGAGGCGGTGCGCGCCGAGTACCGCGAGAACGAGATCTTCCCGCCCACCGACGCGGTGGAGGACTGGCTCAAGCTCATCGACTACGACCCCGAAAACGTGGTGCGGGTCACCCCGGTCCGTCCCGAGGCGCCCCGGCCCGAACAACAGTCCGGGAGGGTCGTCTGATCCCCGTGCGGCGGCTTTTCGGTCTGGAGACCGAATACGGCATCCAGGTGGACGGGGTCGAGGACATGGACGTGGTGGTCGAGTCCATGGAGCTGATCCGCTGCTACCTGAAAGAGGACTTCGTCGCCCGCTGGGACTACCGGCTCGAGAACGCACGCCGCGACATGCGCGGTTTCGAGGTGGACGAACTGCTCAACGACCAGGACGAGACGGTACACCTGCAGCGCGACCGCCAGCGCCAGATCCCGCTCGGGGATCTCAAGAGCGACCTGATCATCAGCAACGGCGCCCGGCTCTACAACGACCACACCCATCCCGAATACTCCACCCCCGAGTGCCACAGCCTCTTCGACCTGGTGGCCCTGGACCGGGCCGGCGAGCGCATCCTGCGGCACTGCGCCCGCCGCCGCAGCGCCACCCGCAAGGGCGGCGGGGTGGTGCGCCTCTACAAGAACAACACCGACTTCGTCGAGCACAGCTACGGCTGCCACGAGAACTTCCTGTTGCCCCGGCAGTTGCCCTTCCAGCAGGTGATCGAGGGCCTGGTGCCTTTTCTGGTCACCCGCCAGGTCTGGGCCGGGGCCGGCAAGGTGGGCGTCGAGTGCGCCCCGCAGGCCCGGCAATCGACCTACCAGCTCTCACAGCGGGCCGATTTCTTCGAAACCCTGGCCAGCGTCGATACCATGACCCGCCGGCCCCTGGTCAATACCCGCGACGAGCCGCACGCCAATGCCGACCAGTACCGCCGCCTGCACCTGATCGTCGGCGACGCCAACATGTGTGAGTGGGCCACGGCCCTCAAGGTGGGTGCCTGCGCCCTGGTGCTGGACCTGCTGGAGGCCGGCGCCTTGCCGCGCTGGGAGTTGGCCGACCCGCTGGCGGCGATCAAGGAGATCTCGCGCGACGAGACCCGGCAGTGGGCCCTGGCCCTGGCCGGGGACCGCCACAGCTCGGCCCTCGAGGTCCAGCGCTCGTACCTGGAGGCGGCTATCCGCCTGGCCGCCGGCCGCGACGCCGAGACCGACTGGGTGCTGGCCCAGTGGGGCGAGGCCCTCGAAGCACTGGGCCGCGACCCCCTCGACCTGCTGGGCCGCTGCGACTGGGTGACCAAAAAATGGCTGCTCGACGCCTTTGCCGAAGCCGAGGGCCTCGACTGGCAGCACCCCGATCACCGCGCCTGGCTGCAGAGCCAGGACCTGGAATACAGCAATATCGATCCCGAGGAGGGACTCTACCTGTTACTGGAGGCCCAGGACCAGGTGACCCGGCTGGTGGAGGAGGAGGAGGTGATGCGGGGCATGACCTGCCCGCCCGCCGACACCCGCGCCTATTTCCGCGGCCGCTGCCTGGAGAAGTTCGGGCCGGCGGTGCGCTCGCTCAACTGGGACAGCATCGAGTTTTTGGTGCAGGGCCGCACCCGCGTGGTGGACCTCAAGGCTTGTGTGGACTCGGGGGTCGCGGCTTATTATAATCAAGTGCTGGACAGCGCCCCCAGCGTCGAGGCCTTGCTCGAGAAACTGCCGACCTCAGCCTAAGGAGGCACCGCATGTCTGACTCCCCTTTCTTCCAACTGCGCGACCGCGCCCCGCGCCCCACCCGCCCCTTCGAACCAGGTGAAGGCGGCGGCGACGAAGAGGGTCCGCGCCGCCCCAAGGTCGAGCGCCCCAGCACCGACGAGCTGATCCGCCGCATGCGCAAGGTCGACCCGGACCAGGCCCGGCGGTACCGCCAGCGCACCGGCCAGTAGTTCATGCAGGACTTCCTCGCCCTCCTACGAGAAAGCGGCCAGTTGCCGCCCGCCCCGCTGGCCGCCCTCAGGCATGCCGAACACTTCGAAACCACCGAAGGCACCACCATCCTGGCCCTGCGCTACCGGGACGGGATTCTGGTGGCCGGGGACCGGCGCGCCACCATGGGCAACACCGTGGTCTACGACCGGGCCGACAAGGTGCTGGCCATCGACGACTGCGCCGTGCTGGCCATCTCCGGCTCGCCGGCCATCGGCTACGAGATCGCCCGCACCCTCGAGCTCTCCTTCCAGCACTACCGCCGTTCTCAACTGCAGGTGCTCAGCCTCGACGGCCAGTTGCGCACCCTCTCGCGCCTGCTGCGCGAGAACCTGGGCCTGGCCATGCAGGGCGTCGGCGCGGTGGTGCCCCTGCTCGCCGCCTACGACCCGCACGAGGGCGGCAAGATCTACTTCTACGACCTGCTGGGCGCCCAGTTCGAGTCGGTGGATTTCGCCGCCACCGGCTCTGGCTCACCCACCATCCGGGGGGCTCTTTATTTTCAGGACCGCTGGGGCCGGCAGCCCCTGGCCGAGTACGACGAACCGGCTGCCGTCGAACTGGCCCTCAAGCTGCTGGAGACCGCCGCCGAGTACGACACCGCCACCGGCGGGTACCGCTCCCGCGCCCGCATCTTCCCCCAGGTGATGCGCCTGGACGCTTCGGGCATCGCCCTCATTCCCGAAGCCGACCTGGAGGCCCACTACCAGGCGCTCGGCAGGAAGGCCGGCTGACCCCATGCTCGACGAACCCTACCGCTGGGTCGAAGCCATCCGCAACCGCCGCGAGTACCTCGAGGACCAGCTGCGCGGCGCCAGCCCGGTGGTGGGCCTGGCCTACGCCGACGGGGTGCTGATGCTGACCACCACCCCGGGCCCGCGCAAACTCTTCGAGGTCTACAACGACATCGCCTTTGCCGCCATCGGCCACCCGGCGGACCTCGAGAAACTGCGCAAGGCGGTCATCGACATCGCCCACCTCGAAGCCTTCAACCTCTCGGCCAGCGACGTCTCCCTGCAGCGCCTGGTACATCTGGGCCTGGGGCCGCTGATGAAAAACGCCTTCGACGAGATCCTGCGCTCGCCCTATATCGCCCGCGCCATGGTCGCCGAACTCGACCCGGCCAACCCCGCCGAGCGCTTCTACACCATCGAGGCCGACGGGTCCTTTGCCAGTGCCGGCGACGCCACCGCCGTGGCCGGCACCCGCCAGGGTGAGGAGGCGATCATCACCCGCCTGGCCGACCTCGCACCGGCCGCCCTCTCCCTGCCCGAAGCCCTGCGCCGAGCCGTCGAGGCCTGGGGGCTTGGCGCCCTCCTGGCCGACCGCGAGCAAGAAGGGGAACCCGGCGAAGCGGAAGGGCGGGCCTTCCTGGCCAAGGCGGCGCGGGAACGGCGTTTCCAGGCCGCGGTGCTCGACCGCACCCTGCCCACCCGCACCAAGTTCCGCCTGCTGCCCGACGCCTCCCTCGAGGAGGCCCTGGCGCCCTTCACCTCCTGAGACGAGGGCCGGCCATGCGCAACCGCATCTTCGGGCTCGAGATCGAATACGGCTGCATGCCCCCCGAAAGGGACCCCTTCCTCAGCCCCGACCTGATCTCGGTGCGGGCCAAGGACCGGGTCTTCGGCCGCGAAGGGCTGGGGTTCGTGGATACCCATTACCGGGGCCGCGACGAGCCGCCGGGCAACGGCGGCTTTCTCTTCAATGGCGGCCGGCTTTACATCGACATGGGCCACATCGAATTCGCCAGCCCCGAGTGCAGCGGTCTCTTCGACCTGGTGGCCGCCGACCGGGCCGGCGAGCTGATCGTGCAGCGCGCCCTCAGCCAGCTGGGCCTGGCCGACACCGCCTCCTTCTTCAAGAACAATATCGACCACTACACCGGGGCCACCTTCGGCTGCCACGAGAACTACCTGGTGCGCCGCGAGGTGCCCTTCTCCCAGCGGCTGCTGCCGGCCCTCCTGCCCTTCTTCGTCACCCGCCAGATCTTTGCCGGCGCCGGCCGCGTGGGCTGCCACAACGACGTCTTCGACTCGGGCAACAACGAGGGCCAGCCCATCGACTTCCAGCTCTCCCAGCGGGCCGACCACATCGTCACCGAGATCTACCAGTGGATCCAGTTCAGCCGGGCCATCATCAACACCCGCGACGAGCCCTTGGCCGACTGGGGCCTCTACCGCCGGCTGCACCTGCTGGTGGGCGACTCCAACATGTCCGAGTACGTCACCGCCCTCAAGGTGGGCACCACCGCCGTGCTCATCGAACTGCTCGAACAGGGAGTGTGGACCGATATCCGCCTGCTCGATCCGGTGCAGGCCATCCGCGATGTCTCGCGCGACCCGAGCTACCGCTGGGAGGTGCAGTTGGAGGACGGGCGCTATATCACCGCCGTCGAGCTGCAGCTGAGCTACCTGGAATTGGCCGAGAAGCACCTGCGCGGCCGCGAGCCGGAGATCGACTGGGTGCTGCGCGAGTGGCGTTTTGTGCTCGAAGCCCTGGCCGTGGACCCCATGAGCCTGATCGACCGCCTCGACTGGGTGGCCAAGAAATGGCTGCTGCAGTCCTTCGCCGACGCCGAGGGGCTCGACTGGCAGGACCCCTGGCTGCAGAGCCTGGACCTCGAGTACCACAACCTCAATCCCGCCAGAGGTCTTTATTTCGACCTGCGCCGCCGCGGCATGACCAAGAAACTGGTCGACGACGAGCGGGTGAACCTGGCGATGGTCACCCCGCCCCAGGACACCCGCGCCCGCGCCCGCTCCGAGGTGATGCGTTCCCTCACCAACCACAAGGCGCGCTACGTGATCGAGTGGGACTCGATCTATGTCGAGGACGAGAAATACCTCAACCTGGACGATCCCTTCCAAACTTACGATCTTGAAGTACAGGACTTCATCAGCGAATTCCAGCGCCCAGCGACCTCCTGACCGCCATGGTGACGCCGCTCTTACAGGACGACCTCTACGCCGGCATCGGCCCCCGCTTCATCAAGCGGCAGAACCACAACGCCGGCATCTCCCGCATCAAGGACGGGCTGGGTATCGCCCCCTTGCGGGCCACCGGCGGGCCGCCCTCGGTGATCTCGGGCGCGGCGGCTCCCCAGACCGATCCCAGCCCCGGCCTTTTCGATCTGCCCGCCAGCGGCGAGGGTATGCTCTCCAGCCTGGCCGCCCAAACCGACAGCGTCAGCCCCCTCACCGCCGGCCTGGCCGACCAGGGCCAGGACCCCACCCCCCTGCATCTGCTCCAGGCAGGACAGCTAAATCTCCGTCGCCACCTCCAGGGGGCCGCCGCCCAGAGCCGCCTCCTGCAGGCGGCCGCCAACCCGCGCCGCACCCAGGGCGGCTTTGGTATGCAGTTCACCGCCGCCAGCATCGACCTGCTCGGGTGAAAACCCTGCTGTTCCTGCTGGCGCTCCTGTGGTGGTCCCCCGCCGCCCGCGCCCAGTGGCGCCCCGCCCATCCCCCGGCCGCCAAATCCACCCAGGCCAGCGGCAAACTCAGCGCCCTGGTGATCTTTGCCAAGTTCCGCGGCGAGGCCGCCGGTGAGACCCTGGCCCCGACCTGGGCTGCCGACCTCTTCAATCCCGCTTTCCCCGGCAGTTTCTCCCACTTCTACCGCGAGATGTCGCGGGGCCGGATGCAGGTGACCGGCCAGGTGCTGCCCCGGCGCTACAGTTCGCTCCAGCCGGCCGCCGGCTACGTGGCCGCCAGCGCCGGCGTCCCGGGTGATTACGGCCGCTTCAACCTCGAGATCCTCAGCCAGGCCGATGCCGACGCCGACTTCGGTCGCTTCGACAACGACGGCCCCGACGGGGTGCCCAACTCGGGCGACGACGACGGGTACGTGGACGTGGTCTTCATCAACCTGCTCACCGTGCCGCGCAACTTCTTCATCAGCGGCGCCACCGGGTATGCCTCGCTGGGCCTGGACGCCGATTACCTCAGCGACGATCCGGCGGCCAATGGCGGCACCGTGCGCGTGCGCAGCCGCTTCTCCGGTTTCGGCGGCACCACCCAGCGCGGCCATACCTTCAGCATCACCGCCGCCTCCATGTGCCACGAATTCGGCCACGTGCTGGGCCTGCCCGATCTCTTCGACCAGTCCACGGTGACCGCCAGCGGCGCGGTGGACCCGGTGGAGGACAGCGCCGGGGTGGGCAAATGGTGCCTGATGACCTCCACCGGGGCGCGCGGCTGGGGGGTGGAGGACGGGCCCAATGCGTTTTGCGCCTGGGCCCTGGCCAAACTGGGCTGGGTGGAGGTGGAGGAGCTTAGGGGCGACCAGGCGGATCTGGCCATCGAGGACGTGGCCCTCGGCAACAGGGTTTACAAGATTCCTCTCAGCGCCGACGAGTACTTCCTCATCGAGAACCGGCGGCGGGCCAGCAGCTATTACAACCGCAACATCCCCGGCGAGGGGCTGCTGGTCTGGCATGTGGACGAGCGGGCCGACAACGACGAGGAGCGCCACAAACAGGTGGACCTGCTCTGCGCCGATGGCCTGCACAACGCCGAGGGCCAGCCCGATCCGGTTGCCGGCGGCGACGACCTCGACTTCTGGGCCAACGACGAGACCTATGCCACGGCCCACGGCGGCAATGAGGGCGACGCCACCGACCCCTTCGACGGGGTGCAGTACACCCGCCTGGCCTGGGATACCAACCCGCCGCTGAGCGCCAATACCGGCTTCAGCCGCAACCTGCCCCTCGGCATGGCCCTCGAGCAGATCCGCCGCGAGGGCACCCGCATGCACTGCGCGGTGCACCTGCGCCAGCCCCTGCCCGGGCATATCCACGCCGACACCACCTGGTCGGGCACCGTGGCGCTCGACGGCGACGTGGTGGTCGAGCCCGGCGCCACCCTCACCCTGGCCGCCGGCACCCGCCTGCGTTTTGCCACCGGCGACCGCCGGCGCACCGGCTTCGACACCACCCGCTGCGAGCTGCTGGTCTACGGCGGCCTGCGGCTGGAAGGCGCGGTCCGCTGCGAGTCAGCCGCCGCCAGCCCGCGCGCCGACGACTGGGCCGGGGTCTTGCTGATGGACGGCCAGGCCCTCGACCCGGCCCAACTCCAGCTTGCCAACACCCGCTGGGGGCTGGTGCGCAGCCGCCTGCCCGCCGGCACCACCACCTTTTCCGGGTTGCAGTCGATCTTTGGGGATCTGGTCGTGCCCGCCGGCGCCGAACTGGTGGTCAAGCCCGATGCCCAGTTGCGTTTCGCCCCCGTTGACCTGGGCGGCAGCGGCCAGAGCCCGCTCCTGACCGAACTGGTCGTCGAAGGCCGGCTGAACGCCGAGGGCGGCACCTTCACCGTGGCCCAGGCCAGCCCGCAGGACCTGTGGTACGGGGTGCGCGTGGCCCCCGGCTCACAGGTGGCGGTCCGCGACGCCCTCGTCGAGCGCTGCGGCTACGGCTTCAGCGGCGAGGTCTCGGCGGCCAGCAGTTTTGCGCTGGAAGGCGGCCGCATCCAGCAAGGCATCAGCGGCCTGTCTCTGACCCTCAACGGGCCGGCCCAGGTGAGCGGGACCACCTTTTTCCACCTCACCACCCCGGCCATCTCGGCGCAGGGCGGCGACCGGCTGACCCTGCGCGACGTGACCGTGCAACAGTGCGGCCAGGAGGGCATCTGGCTGGGCAACGCTTCCCTCGAAGCGGTGAATCTGCGCCTGGAGCAGAACGGCCTGCTCGACACCCAGGACCCGCGCTCGGGCCTCAAGGCGGTGGGCGGCAAGGGCCAGAAGATCGAGTTGTGGAACAGCACCTCGACCCGCAACACCCTGCATGGCCTGGACGTGGAAAACTGGGAAGGGGTGGTGGAATTACACGACAGCCAGTTGACCAGCAACCAGCATGAGGGCCTGCGCGCCCGCGGCCTGGAAGGGCTGACCTTTGAGCAGGTGCAGGTGCAGAACAATCTGGGCGATGGGGCGGTGGTGGCCGCCGTACCCCTGGTGGCGGTTTCGGCCACCACCTTCGCCGACAATATCGGCACCGGGCTGGTGCTCAGCGAGGGGGCCTCGGGGACCATCGAGACGAGCCACTTCCTCAACAACGCCGGACTGCGCCTCGAAAACATCCCACGCTTTTCGGTGCGCACCAGCACCTTTGCCAGCGCCGGGGTGGCCTGCGAATCCCGCTCCTCGGCCCCGGTGGTGGAGGGCAACCGGCTAGAGCACAACCTCACCGCCCTCAAGGTGAGCGGCACCCAGGCGCCCAGCCTCAAGGGCAATACCTTCCTCGACAACCACACCGCCGTCGAGAACCTTTCCGGCCTGTTGCTGGAGGCGCGCGGCAACTACTGGGGCACCGCCGATTCCACCGCCATCGCCGCGCTCTTCAAAGGGCAGGTGAACTGGCAGCCCTTCCTCGAAGCCGAACCCAGTCCCACCGCCGTCGACGGCGAGGCCGCCCTTCCCGAAACCCTCGTCCTCTTCCCCGCCTTCCCCAACCCCTTCAACGCCGGCACTAGCTTCCGTTTCGCGCTGCCCGCCCCCGGTCGCGTCACCCTGAGCGTCTACGACGCCCTGGGCCGCCCCCTGCGCCTGCTGGTGGACACCCCGCTGGCCGCTGGCATTTACACCTATCCGTGGGACGGCCGCGACGAAGCGGGCCGCTTGGCCGCCTCGGGGGTGTATCTCTGCCGGTTGCAGGCGGGCGCACTGGCGCAGGTCGAGCGGGTGGCGCTGCTGCGTTAGCCGCTCCGACAAACTCCAGGACTTGCCTTCCCCGGCTACTCACAAGTATCTTGAAAACACAACCTAAGGGGAGTGGTTTATGGAATCCTACAGGACGGAAATACGGATTGACAAAGACGGAGAACTTCATCTATCACAGATCCCCTTCCATGAGGGGGAAAAGGTGGAAGTACTTGTCTTTTCACTAGCCAAATCCTCAAACGACGCTAAATATGCCTTGCGAGGTGAGCCCGTGCGCTACGAGGACGCGACTGCTCCGGTCTCAGAAAATGACTGGGAAGCTGCCGGGTGATCGTCCTCGACACCCATATCTGGGTCTGGTGGGTTCACGGCCATGAGCGTCTTGCGGCCAAGACCTGCGACAGCTTGATCAGATCATCACTGCCACTGCCCGCCACTACCACTCTCCCGTAGCCACCACAGATCAAAAGATTCTCTGCTATCCCCATGTAGGAGTCCTCGACTTTTCCAGTTGAGCCAGTGTGGCTCGACTTCTGTACCATCGTTCCTTCCCTGCTACTTCTTCCTTTTTCTATATTTCCCATTTTTTCAATTGACGCGGCATCTCTGATTTTCTATACATATCCCTACCTCAGCGCCTTCCACCCACCACCCATTTCCTACCGCAGGGGGCAATGGCAGGTTTTTACGCCCATAGCCTGGAAAACGATCCCGCTCCAGCCCACTGGCAGGAGCTAGAAACCCACCTCCGTGGTGTGGCTGATAAAGCAGCTCTGTTTGCCGAATTCTTTGCCTCCCGAGAATGGGGGTATCTGGCCGGCCTCTGGCATGACCTCGGAAAGTACCAGCCCGAATTCCAGGCACGACTTCAAGGGGAAAGAATTGCGGTAGAGCATTCCGGCATGGGGGCGACGTATGCTTTCCAAATAGACAAAGATAAGGGGATACCCTTGGCCTTTGTGATTGCCGGCCATCATGCGGGGCTGGCCAATTACATCGAAAGCGGCCCTAACCTGCCAAGCCCACTGAAAGAGAGGCTGAGGGGTAATGAAGCCTCGCTTAGACAAACACTTCCCTGCATTCCAACGGCCATCCTCCAGCACCGCTTGCCTGATCTACTGGTTTTCCTGAAACCCATTCGCGGGGCAGGAGATGGGGAAAGGAAAGCTCTTGCTCGCAGTAGCGAGTTCTGGGTCCGCTTCCTGTTCTCAGCCCTCGTAGATGCAGACCGGCTGGATACAGAGGGGTTTCTCGATCCTGCAAAGGCCAGCCTTCGTGGAGCTTTTTCTGAACTTGGAGGACTACGCAATAAACTGGATGCCTACATCGAGAAGAAGATAGCCCGCCTTTCTGTAGAGGATCGAAAGCGGCCCATCAACCAGGCGCGGGCACAAATTCTCAACACATGCCGAGAAGCTGCCAGCCAGCTCCCTGGATTTTTCAGCCTCACGGTTCCCACAGGAGGCGGTAAAACCCTTTCGGCCATGTCTTTTGCGCTGCGGCATGCAGAACTCCAGGGCCTGAAACGGGTGATTGTTGTCATTCCCTATACCAGCATCATCGAACAGAATGCCCAGGTGTATCGCCAGGCATTGGGTGCGGTAAACGTAGTAGAACACCATTCCAATCTCGACCCTATTGCCGGAAGGACTACACATGGCATAGAAGTTACCCGGCAGCATGAGTTGGCCTGCGAGAATTGGGACGCCTCTGTGATCGTGACTACGAGTGTCCAGTTCTTCGAGTCGTTGTTTGCCAACCATCCTTCTCGTTGTCGAAAGCTCCACAATATCGCCCGTAGCGTCATCATTCTGGATGAGGTGCAAACCCTGCCACCAGGATTTCTGCTCAGTATTCTCGATGCGCTGAATGAACTGGTGGAACACTATGGGTGTACTGTAGTGCTATCGACAGCGACCCCGCCGGCCCTGGCTGCAAGAGAAAGGTTTCCAGAGGGACTGAAAAATGTCCGCCCGATCATTGCCGATCCAAAGAACTTGGCAGCGGTGTTGACCCGGGTCGAGTACACTTGGCCCGACCTGGACACTCCACCTGCCGAGTGGCTCACCTTGGCCGCTGAGTTGGCCCAGTTCTCACAAGTATTGGCGATTGTCCACCGGCGCAACGACGCTAGAATCTTGGCCCAGGAACTTCAACGACTCACCCCTGATGATCCGATCTTCCATCTCTCGGCTCTGATGTGTCCTGCCCATCGTTCAGCAGTACTAGCGCAGATCAAGGAAACGCTGGGGCATGGGGATAACTGCCGTTTGATCTCCACCCAATTGGTCGAAGCCGGAGTGGATGTGGATTTCCCTATTGTCTACCGTGCGCTGGGGGGCTTAGATAGCATGGTGCAGGCCGCCGGACGCTGCAACCGCGAAGGGAAGCGCGATAAGGGCAGAGTAGTGATATTCCGTGCTCCGACCATCCCTCCGGCTGGGACGCCCAGGAAAGCGCTGGAAGTTGCTACTTCTCTCCTGAAAGAGCACGAGGGTAATTTGAACCCCGACAACCCTGAGCTTTTTGAGGACTATTTCAGGAGACTCTACTTCGCTGCCAACCTGGACTCAAGAGCTATTCAGGCACACCGTGCAGAATTCAAGTTTGCCACAGTGGGCCACGAGTTCAAACTGATCGAGGACGGATTCACCTATTCTGTAGTCGTGCCCTATAGTGAAGCAGGAGAGCGCCTGAGGGATTTGCGACAGCAAGGACCTCACCGGGAGACTCTGCGCGCGCTCCAGCCCTTCCTGGTCAGTGTCTATCCTGATGCCTTCAACAAGCTCTACCAGGCGGGCGCTTTGGAAGAAGTCATAGACGGCACTTATGCCCTCACCCGGGTCTTTGAAAATCTCTACGACAGCAACCTCTTTGGCCTTGTAGTTGGCGATGAACCCGTGGCTGACCCAAGTGCCCTGATGGTCTAGTTGTAGATCTCCTAGGAGGAACAGATATGTCAGAAATGCGCAGCCCTACCCTGCGCCTCCGCGCACGCGGATCACTGGCTTGCTTTACCCGGCCAGAATTGAAGGTCGAGAGAGTCTCGTATTCGGTAATGACTCCTTCTGCAGCCCGTGGGTTACTCGAAGCCGTCCTCTGGAAGCCGGCTATCCAGTGGCACATTGAGCGGATTCATGTCCTGAACGAGATCAAATTCACAGCCTTCCGCCGCAACGAAGTCAACGCTAAAGCATCTCGGCCCTCCGAGAAGTTGGTCACCAACGGAGGAGCAGCACCTATCTATTTCGCAGATGAGGACCGCGCCCAGCGCAACACGGTAGCCCTGCGCGATGTGGACTATGTCATTGACGCCCATTTCACCCTTACAAAAAAAGCCGGCCCCGACGACAATCTGACCAAGTTCGGGGAGATGTTCCAGCGTCGTGTGGAGAAAGGCCAGCATTTCCACCAACCTTACTTTGGTTGCCGGGAATTTGTAGCCGAGGTGCTGCCCCCGGATAACACTCCGCCTTCTATACCAGAGAATACCGATCTCGGCTTGATGCTCTGGGATATCGTCTACGGGAAAGATAGGAATACCCCCACTTTCTTTGCGGCCAGACTGGAGAATGGAATCCTGGAGGTTCCAGATGACCCAGAGTCAACGCTGGAAAGAGGTGCGGCATGATCCTACAGGCGCTTTACCAGTTGGCCCAGAGCGAAGGGCTGATGGCAGATCCAGACTTCGAGCCCAAACCGGTGGCATGGTTGGTACGGGTTTCCAGAGAAGGCCAGCTTCTGGGTATTGAGGGCACCCATCACATTCCGGCTGAGGAGGAAGGAAAGAAAAAACCAAGGCCCTTTCCCAAGGTCTTTGATGTTCCGCGCGAAGGGGGTCGTACCAGTGGAGACAGAGCTTTTTTTCTTTGCGACAAAGCTGAATACGCCTTGGGTATTGATCCTGAGAAAGACGTAAAAAAGAGGCGGCCTGCCGAGAAACTCGCAAATCGATTCAGCCTTTTTAGAGAGCGAGTCAGCCAGTGTCTGGAGGTTACTCAGGATGAAGGCATCCAAGCAATCCACGCTTTTCTAGAGGATGTAGCGGCTGATCGACAAACAGTTCCTCTGCCGGCAGAATGCGCCAGTAATGACCTCTTTTCTTTTGTGTTTGCTCCCGATCTCGACCTATTGGTCACTGAACGGGAACGGGTTCGTAGTTACTGGAAAAGTCTGCGTAGCCAGGCTCCCGAAGGTATGGGAGATACCCATTGCATAGTCTCTGGTAAGCTCTGCGTTCCCGAAGACCTTTTCCCTCCCGTAAAGCGTGTTCCCGGAGGTACTACCAGCGGGGTAGCGCTGGTGTCTTTCAATGCTGGGGCCTTCGAATCCTACGGCTGGAAAGGCAACCAGAATGCGCCCATCTCTCGCGACGCATCAGAAGCCTGTGCAACAGCCCTGAACCGCCTTCTACACCCTGCCTACCACCAGGGTGAACACACCCTCCCCAGACGCAACCTGCGACTGAGCGCAGACACCGCAGTTTGCTTCTGGTCAGCGCAAAAAAGGGAGGACGATTTTGCCTCCGCCTTCGCCGGCCTGTTGGCTGCTGATCCCAACGAAGTCAAAGATGTCTACCGCGCTATCTGTCGG
>JADZBP010000028.1 GCA_020852055.1 Candidatus Latescibacterota bacterium | reverse complement strand
GGCCGGCGTTGAGCGGGGCGCTGAGGGTGACGCCAAAGGTCTCGTCGGCCTCGAAGAGGGTGTCGCCGCGCACCGGCACCACCAGGGTCTGGCGGAGCTGGCCGGGGGCAAAGGTCAGGGTGCCGCTGCTGGCGGCGTAGTCGCTGTCGGCCCGGGCGGTGCCGTCGACCGTGGTGTAGGTGAGGGTGAGGGTCTGGAGCAAGGGGGCTGAGAGCACGGCGACCAAGGTCAGGGGCCTGAGGCCCCCATCCCCCTCAGCCAGGGCGGTGTCGGCCAGGGAGAGGATGGGCAGGGGATCGTCGTTGCGCAGTATGCCGGTGGCGCGGGCCCGGCCGAGGGTGGCGTTGAGGGGCGCGCTGAGCAGCAGGGCCAGGGTTTCGTCGGGTTCGAACAAGGTATCGCCGTGCACCGACACGGCCAGGGTCTGGCGGAGCTGGCCGGGGGCAAAGCTCAGGGTGCCGCTGCTGGCGGTGTAATCGCTGCCGGCCCGGGCGCTGCTGTCAGCGGTGGTGTAGGCCACACTCACCGGCAGGCTGCTGGCATTGGAGAGCGACATGGCGAAGGGCAGCGTGCCCTCGCCCTGGTCGCCTTCGGCAGCGGCGGTGTCGGCCAGGGAGAGGATGGGCAGCGGGTCGTCGTTGCGCAGGGTGCCGACGGCAGTGGCCCGTTCCAGGCTGGCGTTGGCCGGTTCCTTCAGGAGGAGGAAGAGGAATTCGTCTGCCTCGTCGGTCTGGTCCTGGCTAAGGGGCACGCCGATCAGCTTGCGGGTTTCCCCCGGAGCAAAGGTGAGCATGCCACTGGTGGGGGGGTAATCGCTGCCGGCCAGGGCCGTGCTGTCGGCGGTGGTATAACCAACACTCACGGGCAGGGAACTGGCCGGCGCCAGGGTGAGGGCAAAGCTGAGCAGGTTGCCCTCGGCAGCGGCGGTGTCGGCGATGGCCAGCACCGGCAGGGCGTCGTCGTCGAGCAGGGTGGCGCGGCCCCGGGCCCGGCCGAGGGTGGCGTTGGCCGCCTCGCTCAGCAGCAGGAACAGGACCTCATCCCCTTCGTACATCGCGTCGCCCCGGATGGTCACACTCAGGGATTTGACGGTTTCCAGCGGATTGAACTGCAACTGGCCGCTGGCGGCGGTATAGTCGCTGCCGGCCCGGGCGCTGCTGTCGCTGGTGGTGTAGGCCACACTCACCGGCAGGCTGGTGGGGTTGGACAGGCGCACCCGGAACACCAGCTGCCGGGTGCCGCTGTTGCCCTCGGCGAGGGTGGTGTCGTTGACAGCCAGGGAGGGAACGGGGTCGTCGTTGGTGATGGTGGCCAGCGCCTGGCCGTCCCCCAGGGTGGCGTTGGCGGGGTTGCTGAGGTTGAAGGCCAGCAGTTCGTCGCTCTCGAAGGCCATATCCCCCCGGACCAGCACATTGACCGTCTTGCTGGTCTGGCCGGGGGTGAAGGTGAGGGTGCCGCTGGCGGCCACGTAATCGCTGCCGGCCTGGGCGGTGTTGTTGATGGTGGCGTACTGCACCGCGACGGTCTGGTTGCTGGGCGCCGAGAGGTTGGCGACAAAGGCCAGGATGGAATTGCCGGCATTGCCCTCGGCGGCGGTCAGGTCGCCGGCCAGGCTCAGGGTGGGCAGGGCGTCGTCGCTGAGGATGGTGCCCGGGGCCCGGACCTCGCCGCGCTCGGCGTTGGTGGTGTTGCCCAGCAGCACCGAGAAGGTCTCGTCCGGCTCGCTGAGCTGGTCGCCGAGGATGGCAACGGCTAGGGTCTTGCTGGTCTCTCCCGGCGCAAAAACCAGGGTGCCGCTGGCGATGGTGTAATCCTTGCCGGCCAGGGCGGTGCCGCTGGTGGTGGTGTAGTACACGGAGACTGGCTGGGTGCTGGGATGGGAGAGCCGGGCCTCAAAGGTCAGGGAGACCGGCACGGCGCCGCCATTGCCCTCGGCCACGGCCGCTGGACCGATGGACAGGGTGGGCAGGGCATCGTCTTCGAGGATGCCTCCCCGGCTCCGGCTGTCGCCCAGCACGCTGTTGATGGGCCGGCTGAGGGCCAGGTGGAAGTCCTCGTTCCCCTCGTGCTGGTTATCGCTCCTGAGCGGCACGTTGACCGCCTGGAACTGCTGGCCGGGGGCAAAGGTGAGGGTGCCGGCGGTGGCGGTGTAGTCGTGGCCGGCCAGGGCCGTGCCGTCCTCGGTGGCATAGTCGACGCTGACCGCTTCGCTGCCGGGGTTGGTGAGGGTGAGGGTGAAGGTCAACGAACCGGACCCTTCAGCGGCGTTGCTGTCGGCGAGGCGGACCCTCGGCAGCGGGTCGTCGTCGGCAATGGTGCCCACTGCCTGGCCGTCGGCCAGGGTGGCGTTGGCCGGCCCGCTCAGGCGCACGAAGAGGTTCTCGGTGGATTCGCGGGTCTGGTCGTCGACCAGGGCGATGGCGATGGTTTTGCTGGTCTCCCCCGGCGCGAAGGTGAGGGTGCCGTTCTGGGGGCTGTAATCGCGGGTGGCCCGCGCCGAACCGTCTTCGGTGGCGAAGCCGACACTCACCGGGGCCGCGCTGGCCCGGGTGAGCCGGGCGGTGAACACCAACTCGCCCTGCTCCCCTGCCAGCGCCGCGGCGTCCTCGAGGCTGAGTGCCGGCAACTCGCCGGGCAGGAGGTCGTTGTCGGTGATTGCTGCCGCCACGCTGGCGACGGGGTATTCCTGGAAATTGGCGTCGTTGCTCTGCGCCAGATGGGTCACCACCCCGGTGTGGGTGCCTTCGGCGGCGCTGTCGTCCACGGCCGACACCTGCAACTGCTGCACCTCCTGCCAGCCGGCAGCGGCGAAGAAGAGGTCCTGTTTGGCGGGGCTCAGTTGGGCGTCTGCCGAACTGGTGATCCGCACCGTGGCGGTGGGTGGTGCGGCCAGGCAGACGCGGTAGCTGCGGGCCTCGCCCCCTTCGGCAACACGGAGTGCCGTGGGGTTGACGCTGATGCGCTGCCAGGAAAGCCGGGCCAGCAGGGTCAGGCCGCTCGCCTGAGCGGCGGGCAGCAGGTTGAGTCCGTCCCCCAGGTCCAGGCCGGTGGTGCCGGTGAAACGCCCGCTGCCGGAGGTGTGGGTGAATACGGCGAACTGGTCGCAGGGCAGCGGGCGAAAGCCC
Source organism: Candidatus Latescibacterota bacterium (assembly GCA_020852055.1). Taxonomy (GTDB): domain Bacteria; phylum Latescibacterota; class UBA2968; order UBA8231; family UBA8231; genus SICG01. The sequence continues at coordinate 10,994 of JADZBP010000028.1, read as the reverse complement.
CGCGCCATCGCCACCCGCAAGGTGCCGCCGAGCACGGCCTGGCCGCCGACGGCAAGGCGGTCGTACTCGGTGCCCGGGGTGGTGCCGGCAATCTCGACATTGAGCGAGCAGAGGGAATTCATCCGGCAGTAGCCGGCGATGGCCAGGGTGCCGGTAGGGTTACCCGGATAGAAGTCGCACTGGCTGGCGATCACATCGGCGCCGATGGTGCCGGTGCCGTAGCAGGCCATCCGGGTGAGCACCAGGGTGCCGCCGCCCTCGATGCTGGCCGGCGCGTGGCTGGTCAGGGTGCCGCCGCTGAGGGTGAGGGTGTCGCCGGGGGGGATGACCACGGTGCCGGTGTTGGTGTACACCCCGCCGGCGCTTTTGGTGAGCGCGGCAGAGGTCTCCAGTTCGAGGCGGCCCTGGTTGTCCAGGTCGCTGGTGAGGGTGCGGCCCCCGCCGGAGCCGCGCTTGAGGGCGATCAGGCCCCGGTTCACCAGCGTCCCGGCGCTCACCACCAGGTTCGAGGCGACGCTGGCTTCGCTGCTTTCGAGGCGCAGGGTGCCGGCATTGGTGAAGCCGCTGGCCGCGCTGAGGCTGGCGCTGACCCCGGCGGTGCCGTTGACCCAGAGGGTCTGGCCGGGGGCCACGTCGCCGTTCAGGGTGCAGCGGCCGCGCAGCCGGAAGGAGGCGGTCCCGGTGGCCGCCGGCCCGATATCGAGGCTGGTGTTGAGCAGCAGGGGTCCTTGCTCGGGGATGGTGCCGCCGTCGAAGTCGAAGCTCATCGAGGCCAGGCTCAACTCGCCGCGGATCTTCAGGGCGCCGTCCTGCTGGCGGAAGACCTGGTTGGCCCCGGAGATGCTCAGGGTCCGGCCGGCCTCGACGAAGAACTGGCCGGCGTTGAGGTACACCCCGCCGCTCTTGCTGAACTGCAGGGGGGCGTCGACACTGAAGCGGCCCAGGTTGCGCAGATCGCCGGACCAGAGGCGCTGGCCGCCGGAGCCGGCGTACACCTCCACCGCCCCGCGGTTGACCAGCGCCCCGCTGACGAGGGTCAGGTTGGCGGCATAGGCGCCCTCGCTGCTTTCCAGGCGCAGGGTGCCGGCATTGTCGAGGCCGCCGGTGACCCGCAGCGAGGCGTTGCCTTTGGCGCTGGCCCCCTGCACCGCCAGGATGGGGTTGCCGCCCTGGCCGCCGATGGTCAGCAGGGCGGCCGCGCCGGCGCCCTGCAGGGAGACGGTGTACACGCCGGGGGTAGTGATCTCGACGAAGTCCAGAGCGGAGGGTACGCCCGGGGGGGACCAGCGGGCCGGGTCGGACCAGGAGCCGTCCACCGGCGCGGCCCAGGCCTTGAGTTGCTGGGCCTCGGCAGCGGCGGCCAAGAGCGCCAGGACCGCGGCGAGGACGCCTGCAAGGAGGTGGCGTGGAGGTCTGGCCACCGCGAGCCCTCGTGGAATGGGGTGGATGTAAAAAGGCCGGCGCTGCAAGAGCGCCGGCCTGTACTTATATGGGACGAACGGGGGCCGGCGCTAGTTCCGCCGCGGCTCCCGGATCAGTTCGCAGATGCGCTTCACCCCCTCGCGGATATTCTCCTCTGCCGAGGCGATGGAGATGCGCACGTGGTTCTTGGAGATCTCGCCGAAGGTGCTGCCCGGCGCCACCGCCACCTTCTTCTCCTGGAGCAGCCGCGCCATGAAGTCGCGGGAACTCAGGCCGGTGGCGGAGATGTCGATCAACAGATAGAAAGCACCCCCCGGCGTGTACTGGTAGAGGTCGTACTGGCGCAGCACCTCAAGGGCGATGTCGCGCCGGCGCTTGTACGCTTGGCGCATCGCTTCGACGCAGTCCTGCGGGCCGTCGAGGGCTTCGGCGGCGGCCAGCTGGGAGAAGCCGCTGCCGCAGGAGACGAAGGGTTCCTGCAGCTTGGCCGCCAGCTCGATGTACTCCGGCCGGGCGCGGGTGAAACCCACCCGGAACCCGGTCATGGCATAACTTTTGGACATGCCGCTGATAATCAAAGCCCGCCCGTCCGGATCGCAGGACAGGGCGCTGGCGTGGGCCTGGTCGAAGACGATGTCGCCGTAGATCTCGTCGGAGAGCACGTACAGGTCGTGGCGGCTGGCAAAGGCCATCAGGCGCTGCATGAGGGCGGCGTCGTAGACCTGGCCGGTGGGGTTGGAGGGGGTGCACAAGAGCAGCAGCCGGGTGCGCGGGCTGACCAGCTTCTCCAGTTCGTCGAGGTCGGGTAGGAACTGGTTCTCCGGCCGCAGGCTGTAACAGACCGGTTTGGCGTGCAGGACCTCGATGGCCATGCGGTAGTTGGGCCAGCCCGGATCGGGCAGCAGCACCTCGTCGCCCGGCTCGAGGGTGGCCATGAAGGCGGTGGAGACACTCATCACCGCGCCGGGGGTGACCAGGATGTTCTCGGGGCCGGTTTTCACCCCGGTGCGGCGTTCGAAATAGCGGGCTGCCGCCTGGCGCAGCGGGGCCACGCCGGCGTTGGGCACGTACTTGGTCTGTCCCTCGTGCAGGTGCCGGCAGGTGGCCTCGACGATGTGGGCCGGGGTGGGGAAGTCGGGCTGCCCGACCTCGAGATGGATGACCGGCTCGGTCTTCTCGACCTGCCAGGCCAGGTCCATGACCTCGCGGATGCCGGAGCGCGGGATGCGGGAGGGAACACTGGCTAAAGGCCTCATGGGATCGTCCGCCTCTCCTAACGCAGGTGGAGGCCGGGGCCGGTGGAACCGATCATCTGCACGCTATTGAAGATCGAGGCCGGGGTGCTGGCGCCGGTGACCCCGGTGATGCCCTCGACCCGTTCCACGTGCAGGTCGATGCCCGGACCCTTGGCGGTGATGGACACCGTGGCCTTGTCCCAGGCCGGATTGACGATCATCACCGAGTGGGTGCGGTCGAAGCCGATGCCGGCGTAGGCGATGGCGGCATGGGTGTTGACGTTGCGCGGGAAGATGGGGCAGATGCCCCTCGTGGGGCCGTCGTAGAGCACCGTCTCCTTGGTGATGGTGGCCGGATCGACGCCGGCGCGGGCACAGTCGACGTTCTTGGGGTTCTTCTTCATCACCACGTGCACCTCGCTCCAGACCTCGCGGTTCTCGCGCAGGGCATCCATACCCACCACGCCGCCGTGGGGCACGTAGGCGCGGGTGCCGCAGCGCTTGGTGATCTCCAGCAGTTTCTCCTCCATACCCTGGTCGGCCAGCGCGGTGACCGAGATAAACATGTAATTGGTCTTTTCCAGGATCGCGGTGCCCCACTGGCGGGTGACGTCGGGGTGGGCCATCTCCACCACCAGGTCCGGCTTGCGGCTGTTGAAGTCTGCCAGATCGCGGAGGGCCAGGTTCTGGGGCACGCTGTCGAGACGGGCGGGCAGGGTGTCGTGGATGAAGACGACCTCCATGCCATTGTTGGGGTCGGCTTCGATGAGCTGGTGGACAACAGCGCCGATCTGGCCGTAACCAATCAGGCCGATGCGGGTGGTTTTCTGGGTCATGGTCGGGCTCCTCTGAAGGGGTGACGTGCAGGGAGAAAATACAGAGAAAGGAAGCAGGATTCAAATTGGGGGGGAGGCGGAGTTGTGAAGACGGGCGCGGTATCGTAAGGTCAAAAGCAGGGGCCCTCCACTACATCTTGTGGACCCGCAGGGCCGCCTGCTACAAGTGAGATCGCAAATATAAAGGTCTCAAGAAGTTAACCGATAGTAAGTACGCGGGAGGGACACATGGCTGCCAAGCGCAAAGGCAAGCAAAGGCGGAAATCCTCCTGGTGGCGCCACCTGCTCGGCCTGTTCGGGTTGGGCTGTGTGGCCTGGTCGGCAGTGGGGCTGTTGAGTTCGCGGGAGCCAGCAACGCTGGTGGCCGAATACCCGGCATCGCCCCCGAGCCGGCACCAGGCGCCGCCGGCCGAGGTCGAACACCAGATCACCGACGACAAGCCAGCGCCTGGAGCGGCGTCTGGACTGCCCTATTACCCCCTCGAAGTGGGGCGGTACTGGGTCTACGAAGGGGCCGATCCCAAAAACGGGGTGCAGGTCAAGATCGAGCGCCGCATCGAGCGGCGGGAGCAGCGTTCCGGGCAGGATCTCTACTTTTTCTCCGACGGCAGCCTGGCCTATCTGGAACAGGGCAAGGTCTTCGAGTTCGGGGCCGAGGGGGGGGTCAACGTGATCCCCATGGAGCATGGTTCGGCCCCGTACGTGTACCAGAACCAAGGGTTGCGGATCGAGAAACAGGTCGGGGCGGCGGATACCACCGTGGTGGTGGGCGGGCGGTCCTACGCGGGTTGCCTGGAAGTCATCACCCATCTCCACTACCCGGACCGTCCGGGCCAGTTCTCCTACTCCTCGTATTACGCGAAGGGCGTGGGGCTGGTGGGGCAGGAGCGCTGGCCGCGCCAGGAACACGCGGTGCTCTCGATGGTGTTGCAGGATTACGGAGTTCAGCCATTGTAGGTCGGATAGGCGGATATGGCGAGCAGAAACGCGATGATGAGGATGGGCCTGGCGCTGTGGTGCCTGGTGTGGGCCGGTGTTGCCGCAGCGGGCACGGCCCGGGTGATCCAGGTGGACAAGTCGGAGGTGGTGCTCAACGCCGGCCGCCGCGACGGGCTGGTCCTCGATGCCCAGGTGAGCCTGCTGCGGGCCGGCAGCCCCATCGTACATCCGCTGACCGGGCAGGTGCTGGGCCGGCCGCAGGAGCCGGTGGGCGTGGCGCGGGTCTTCGAGGTGGGCGAGCGACAGGCCAGGGCGGTGGTCGAGAAGGTCTATGCCGCGGCCCAGGTGGGTGACGACGCCGAGTTTGCGGCGGCGGCGGGAAGCCAGGAACCGGCCGAGGCGCGGGCGCCGGAGTCCACCGGGCACGGGCACGCGGCGGCCGAGGAACCGGCGGCCAAGGGGCATGGCGCCCCCGAAAAGTCCGAACCCGCGGCCCGCGAGGATCGCGGCCAGGGCGACCCGGAGATGCAGCAGCGCCTGAAGGAGCTGGAGCGGAGCGTGGAGGATTACCACGCTTCCAGCAAGACCCTCAAGGCCTACCCGGTCTTCGCCCAGCGGGTATGGGACGAGATCTCCACCATGAAATCCTATCTGGTGAGCCTGGACGAACGCCTGGCCCAGCTGGAGGAGCAGAATCAGGAACACCGCCGCCTGGGCGGCGACAGCGCCGGCGAGGAGGGCATGCGCGAGTTCACCATCCGCTACGCCCCCGATACCCAGGTCAAGGTGAAGGTGGCCGGCAAGACCCTGCTGGTCACCGTCGACCACGACTCCTTGCATGTCGAGGAGGAAGGGGCGGCCCCGGTGGCCGAGGGGGCTGGCGAATCTCAGGGCGAGGTGGTACACGGCGCCGCGCTTCCCGAGGCGGGCGGCGAGCACATTGCCGAGCCAGCCCACGGCGGCGAGGAGGTGCCGGTGGTCGAGGAAGGCCACGGCGAGGTGGCCGGCCACGAGGGCGAACCGCCCTGGTACCAATCCCCGTGGGTGCTGGGCACCGGGGTGCTCAGCCTGGGCCTGGTGGCCGGGGTGGTCTCCTGGATGATCAAGCGCCGGTACGAAGAGGAATCCGAGGAACTGGAGGCAGACTTTCTGGCCGACGAAGACGAGGATGAGGACGAGGATGAGGACGAGGACTGAAACCGGGAAAGGCAGGCCGAAGATGGGCAGATCCTGGTGGGTGTTCCTGCTGGTCCTGTTGGCGCTGGGAGCGGCGAGGGCCGGCGCCGCCGAGCGGCCCTATGTGATCAAGGTGAGCCCGACCCTGGTCTATCTCGACGTCGGGGCGCAGCAGGGGGCGGCGGTAGGCGAGATCTATGCCGTGTTCCGGCCCGACGAGGGGCGGGGCACGCTGGTGGGGTTGGTGACCGTCATCCGGCTCGAGGAGCGTTTCTGTATCGCCGAGATCGGCTATCGCACCGAGGGGGAGCAGTTCGAGTTGCTGCAGCGCGCCATGCCTCTGGAGGAATGGGAGATCGAGTCGGCGCGGGCGCCGGCGCCCCCGGCCGCCGCCGAGGACCGGGAAGAAGAGCAGGAAACCGAGACCGGCGAGGCCCCCGAAGGACGGTGGGACCTGCAGTTGAACACGGGCCTGGAGTGGAGCGCCAAGGAAAACGAGAGCGAGCGAACCCTGGGGGTGGCCCTTGGCCTGGAACTCAGCGAGCGGCTCGGGCTCGACCTGGGCCTCAAGCTGGCCGGCGAGCTGCCTTACGAGCGCAGCCAGTATATCGGCGAACTCAGTGCCAAATTCTTTCCCTTTGGCGAAAGCGTGAGGCCTTATGTGGGGGGCGGCATCAGTGTCCGCCAGCTCAGCCTCGAAGGGCAGACCGCCATCAAGTGGGGCGGCCAGGTGCTGGGCGGGGTAGCGGTGCCTCTGGGCGAGGGCTGGCGGGTGACCCTGGAAGGCGGCTACCAGCGGGTGGCCGTCTGGAGCGGGCTGATGGACCTCAGCGGCACGGTGGCCCAACTGGGGGTGGGGGTGCGCTTCTGAGGCTTCACTGGGGAAAGCAGCGAGCCGGCCGCAGGGAAGCGGCCGGCTCTTTTTTTTACTGCTCGTCGGGCTCCGGGTCGGGCTCTGGTGGTGGGCGCTTCTTGCCGCCGAAGCGGCAGATCAGGATGCTGATCTCGTAGAGGCCCATCAGCGGCACGGCCATCAGGGCCTGGGAGATGGGGTCGGGGCTGGGGGTGAGGATGGCGGAGATGATGAAGATGAGGACGATGGCGTAGCGGCGCATGCGGCGCATCAAGTCGGCGTTGATCAGCCCCACGCGCGAGAGGAAGAGGGCCAGCACCGGCAGTTCGAAGACCACCCCGAAACCCACCAGCATCCACAGCACGAAACTGATGTATTCCTCCACCGCCCACTGCGAGGTCATGCCGTGGGGTTCCATGCTGAGGAAGAAGAGCAGGCCGGTGGGCAGAACCACGGCGTAGGCAAAGGCGGCGCCGATCAGGAAACAGACGACGCTGAGCACCACGATGGGGACGACCAGACGGCGCTCCTTGGGCATCAGGCCGGGGGCCACGAAACGCCAGAACTGGTAGAAGACCACCGGCAGCGCCAGCACCAGGCCGCCCATCAGCGCGATCTGCATGCTCAGCATCAGATAGGTGGTGGGCTTGAGGGCCTGCAGCCGGCGGTTGGGAGGCAGACTGTAGGCCTGGGCCGCCAGGCTGTCGGCGGCGGGCGCGGCGCTCACCGGCTCCAGCACCGCGGCGGCGCTTTTGAACCAGCGGTTGAACATGCCCTGCAGCGCGCCCAGCGGGCTTTCCTCGCCGGCGGTCTCCATGCTGATGACCGCGTTTTCGTAGGGGTAGGTGAGGAAACCCAGCAGCTCCTTGGAGTAGACCAGGCTGAGGATGGCGCCGATGATGATCGCCGCGATGGACTTGAGCAGGCGCCACCGCAGTTCCTCGAGGTGGTCCAGGAAGGGCATCTCGGCGCCTTTGCTGTTGCGGGTGCGCTGCGGCGGGGCTGGGCTCATCGGTTCATCCTCGCGCTGTGGTCCGGACTGCTGCCAGCATGAAAAGCACCGAAACCAGCAGCGCCAGTTGGGCGAAGAGATCGCCGTGGCGGGTGTAGAAGGTGCCGCCCTGGCCTATAGGCAGGACGCCGACGCGGGCGTCCTCGGTGAAGAGTTCGGTGTCAGCCGAGCGGCGCCCGTAGGGATCGACGAACATCGAGATGCCGGTGGTGGCGCTGCGGGCGATGGAGGTGTGGTTCTCGACGGCCCGCATCACCGCTAGCTGGGCGTGCTGATAGGGCCCGGCGGTCTGCCCGAACCAGGAATCGTTGGTGATGTTGACCAGCAGGCGCGCCCCGCCTTCGACGTGGCGCCGCACCAGGTCGGGAAAGACGGATTCAAAACAGATCAGCACCCCGAAGGGGGCGCGGGGGTGGGCGAAGAGGGTGCGGACGCGGCCGGGCGAAAACTCCGCGGGGCCCAGGTCGCCGGTGAGTTTGGACCAGTCGATGTCGCGCAGCAGCGGGATGGAGTCCCGGAAGGGGGTGCGCTCGCCAAAAGGCACCAGGTGCATCTTGGCGCAGGACTGGAGCTGGGGCTGGCCCGGCTGGAAAAAGAAGGCGGCGTTGAAGAGCTCGTTGCTGAGGGTGTCCTGTTCGGGCGCGCCGGTGAGCAGCGGGACCTGCAGTTCGTCGACCAGGCGCGCCACCCGTTCGCGGCACTGGGGCCGCATGGTCAGGTAACAGGGCAGGGAGGTTTCGGGCCAGACCAGCAGCTCGGGCTGTTGCGAGGCCGTCTGGCGCGAGAGCCGCTCGAGGGTGGAGAAGCTCAGCTCCAACCCGTCCATGCCCCATTTCTCCATGCCCAGGTTGGGCTGGATCACCCCCACCCGGACCTCTTCGAGGGCCGGGGCGGCAGCCATCACCGCAGTGCTGTAGTACCAGGGGGCGAAGAAGCTGAGGATCAGCGCGGCGGCGGCGCTCAGCCGCAGCCGCGGCCGCAGCCCGGTCGAGAGGATCAGATAACCGAGGACATTGATCAGCACCACCCAGCAGGAGACCCCGTACACGCCGGTGTAGGCGGCGTACTGGATCAGGTGCGGATACCCCGCCTGGCTATGGCCCAGCAAGAGCCAGGGGAAGCCCAGTTCACCCAGCGAGAGCAGGTACTCCTGGCCGGTCCACAGCAGCGGGGCCAGCAGGGCCGCCAGCGGCCCCCAGCGTTTGAGCAGCAGCGAGAGGCAGCCGGCGAAGAGGCCGGTGAAGAGCCCCAGGTACGCGGCCATGAGCACGGTGCCGGCCACCACCGCCATGCCGCCGCCCTCGGTGTGGGCCACCCAGTAGAGGGCCAACAGGTTGAAGATGAGGCCGGCGCCCCAGCCGCAGCGGAACCCGTCCTTGAAGTTGCCCGCCGGCAGGGCCAGCAGCAGCGGGATGAGGGCCACGCAGGCCCAACTGGCATCGAAGAGCAGGGCCAGCGGGTGCCGGGGGTGGCAGGGAAAGGCCAGAGCCAGCAGCAGGCCCGAGAGCAGGAAGGGCGCCCAGCGGTGCAAGGGGTGTTGGCCGGCAGACACAGCAGGGGCGGAGGCCAGGGCCGGTGGGGGCATGGCCTCAGCGCGAGCGGCGATAGGAGGGCGAGGGGGACAACGGGGCGGCGATCATGGTGGGGGAAATATAGCAGCGCCCGGACCCAGGGGCAAGAAACCCTGGCACGGTTGCTGCTACCTGGATCCGGAAAAGGCCGGCTGCTGCCTGCGGCGTGCCGGTAGGGCCACAGCGCCGTCACCTTTCCCCCTCACGCCGAGGACCCCGATGCCTAGCGAATCCCGCTGGAAAGATCCGACCAGAGTCCTGGTCGCCGAAGCCCGGTCCCCGGGTCCACTGCCGGGTCTGGAACTTGCAGAACTGCCGCGCGAGCGTCTGGCCCGGCTGGGCCCCGAAGTGCTGCGCGACGAGGAGTTGCTGGCCCTGATCCTGGGCACTGGCTACCGGGGGCGCAATGTCCTGGAGATGGCCCGCGCCATCCTGGAGGCGCACCCGGCGACCGAATTGATGGGCATGGACCCCGGGCGTCTGGCCGGCCTCAAGGGCATGGGCCGGGCCCGGGCGGCGCAACTGGTGGCGGCCATCGAACTGGTGAAACGCGGGTTGAACCGGGGTCTGGGGGTGCTGCCGCTGGTCTCTGGTCCCGCCGAAGTGGTGCCGCTGCTCGCCGAGATCCGGGACCAGCGCCGGGAGCACTTCCTCTGCTTGTACCTCAACGCCCGCAACCAGGTGGTCCACAAGGAAGTGATCTCCATCGGCAGCCTGTCGGCTTCCATCGTCCATCCGCGCGAGGTGTTCCGGGTGGCGCTGCAGCACGCGGTGGCCAGCATCATCCTGGCTCACAACCACCCCTCCGGCGATGTCTCGCCCAGCAAGGACGATCTGGAATTGACCCGCCGTCTGGTAAAGGCCGGGGAACTGATGGGCATCGATGTACTCGACCACCTGATCATCGGCGCTGAGCAGTTTCTCAGCCTCAAGGAACAGGGCCTGATGTGATCTGCGTCAACTTGAAAAATGTCGGGTATGGAGTATATTCATACCGTAATGGCGCGATGTTGCGGCCCCGGTACCCCCAGGCCCTGAGAGGGAGCCCTATGAAACCAGGAGATCAACGCCTGATTCCCGTGCAGATTATCGGGGTCTATCCTTTTCCGGAGGTCTCCGCCTCTCCCGATGCCTTCCTCGCTCTGCTCAAGGGGGAGGACGAGAAGGTGGTGCCTATCACCATCGGCGAGTTCGAAGGCAAGGCCCTGCACATGGCCCGTCAGCGGCTGAGTTTCGCCCGCCCGCTGACCCACAACCTGATCCAGAACCTGCTCGAAAAGGTCAAGGGCCGCGTCGAGCAGGTGGTCATCCACACCCTGAAGAAGGAAACCTTCTACGCCTACCTCTTCATCCAGATCGGCACGGAGTGTTTCTATCTCGATTGCCGGCCCAGCGACGGCATGATCCTGGCCACGCTGATGGGGGTGCCCATCTTCATGAGCCAGGAAGTGCTCGAAGAGGCCGGCCAGGAAGTGGCGGGCCTGTACGGAAAGATCGACGCCGAGGAAGCGGCGCTGCTGGCAGGGGAGGTGGAAGGGGTCGAGGCCGAACACCTGGTGCCGATGGCCGCCAAGGTTTCGGGAACCCTGAGCGAGGGCAGCGAGCTGGACAAACTCAAGGCCCAGTTGGACCGCTTGGTCGCCGAAGAGGCGTACGAGGAAGCGGCGAAACTGCGCGACCAGATCATTCGCATGGTCGCCCGGCAGGGGGAGAGTCGGTCCTAAGGCGTCCGCGAGGAAAAGTAAAAAGCCCCTTTGAGCTGCGGCTCAAAGGGGCTTTCGTGTTTGCTGGCGCTCGGCTCAGGCCTGGCGCCGCCGCTGGAATAGCTGCCAACTGCGGCCGGGAGCATCGGCGCGAACGGTGACCACAGTGCCGCGGGCCGCTTCGGTCACGTAGCAGGTGCGCCCGTCCGGCCCGCCAAAGGCGATATGGGTGGGGCTCTTGCCGGGC
>JADZBP010000027.1 GCA_020852055.1 Candidatus Latescibacterota bacterium | reverse complement strand
TCGCACTTCCGGCAGAGCGCCGTCGAAGCCGAGTTGCGCCAGGTGAGTTTCTCCAGCCTCAACGGGCAGGTCTTCTGGGAAACGCTGCCCCTTCCCTGCCCCTGAGGCCCCCATGCGTATCGTCACCGGTTCCCTCAAGGGCCGCACCGTCCCCTTCAACGCCCGGCGCAGCGGCCAGATCCGCCTGACCTCCTCCCTGCTGAAGGAGGCGGTGTTCTCGATGCTGGGCCCGGAGCTGGAAGGCCTCAGTTTCCTCGACCTGTGCGCCGGCTGCGGGCAGATGGGTTTCGAGGCCTACAGCCGCGGCGCCCGGACCGCCATGAACGAGCCGGACCGGCGCCGCTACGCCCTCTTGCAGGGCCTGCAGCGGGAGTGGCAACTGGAGGGATTGGAGTTGCACCACCTGAAGGGCCAGGTGCTCATCACCTGGCTGGAGGACCGCGGCCGGCATTTCGACCTGGTCTACGTGGACCCGCCCTACGACGCCCAGCTCAACCACCTGCCCCTTTCCCTGGCCCTGCTCGAGCTGCTGGGCGCCGGCACCCTGCTCAGCGCCGAGGGCTGGTGTTTCATCCAGCACCAGCGCGAGTTGGAGTTGCCCGCCGAAACCGGCCGGCTGCGCTGCCACCGCCAGCGCCACTACGGCCAGACCACCCTCAGCCTGTACTCGCCCCTGCCGTTGCCCGCCGCTGCCACCGCCACACCGGACTGAGGCCCCGCATCTTCAGGCGTCCAGGCTCTGCCTGAGGGCAGCCGCCAGATGTTGCAGCGACAGCGGCTTGCTCAGCACCTGCGCCACCCCGGCAAACTCCTCCGGCCCGGTCGTGTACCCGGTGAAGACGATCACCTTCACCTGCGGGTTATGCGCCCGCAGCTGCCGCAGCACCTCGCGGCCCGACAACCCCGGCATCGACAGGTCCAGGAGCACCAGCGCGATCTGCTCCCCGTGCCGCTGGAAGAGTTCCAGGCCCTGCAGGCCGTCGGCGGCCTCAAACACCTGGTATCCCAGGTCGCTGAGGGCCTGCGCGGTGCTGCGCCGCACCAACTGCTCGTCGTCGATGACCAGCAGAGTCTCCCGGCCCCGCAGCGGCGAATCCAGGGCGCCCTCCGGCGCTGCCAGCGGGCCCGGCTCCACCGAGAGCGGCAGATAGAAGGCAAAGGTGCTGCCCTGCCCCGGCTCGCTGTGGCACTCGACCCAACTGCCGTGCCGTTGCAGGATGCCGTAGACCATGGCCAATCCCAGGCCGGTGCCTTTGCCCACCTCCTTGGTGGTGAAGAAAGGCTCAAAGATGCGGCTCCGGATCTGCTCGTCCATGCCGCTGCCATTGTCCGCCACCTCGACGCAGACATAATCGCGGGCCGGCCCCGCCTCGGGCCCGGCCCGGTGTACCAGCCTGGCCCGCGTGGTGATCTGCGGCGGTTCGCGCTCCACCTCCGCCAGCGCGTCGCGCGCGTTGAGCAGCAGGTTCATCAGCACCTGCTCCAACTGCCGGGCGTCTCCCCGGACCAGCGGCAGCCCGGCTTCCAGGTCCACCGGCAGCCGGATGGCCTGGTCGGTGACCTTGCGGCACAGGGACACCGTATTGCGGATCACCCCGCCCATTTCCACCGCCTGCAGCGCCGACTCGCGCGCCTCGGCCCGGGTAAAGAGCATCAACTGGCGCACCAGCTCCGCTCCCCGCAGCGCCGCCGCCTCGGCCTGCTCGAGGAACTCCTGGACCTGGGGCGGGCCCTTCATCATCGCCAGGCTGATATTGGCCAGGTTGGCCTGCAGCACGTTGTTGAAATTGTGCGCCATGCCCGCGGTCAGCTGCCCTACCGCCTCCAGTTTCTGCGCCTGCTGCAACTGGAACTCCAGCTCCTTGCGCAGCGCGATATCGCGGGCGAAGGTGCAGACCAGTTCCCGGTTGCCGAACTTAAGGTAGCTGGCCGTGACCTCGACGGGCACCAGCCGCCCGGACTTGGTGCGATGGCTGGTTTCGCGGTTGATGATGGGGTCCTGGCGCTTGAGCCGCTCCCAGGTCTGCTCCCAGGGCTCCGCCGGGAAACCCGGATCGATGTCGGTGATACGCAGCCCGGCCAGTTCCTGGTGGCTGTACTCGAGGCTGCGGCAGGCCGCCTCGTTGGCGTAGAAGAGCAGGCCGTCCGGGCCAAACCAGAAGATCTCCTCGTTGATATGCTCGATGGTGAACTGGGTCAAGCGCAACTGCTCCTCGGCGCGGACCAAGCTGCGGATGTCGACCAGCATCCGGTAGGCGGTGTCCATCTCGCGGGCGAACCCCTCCAGCAAGCCGAGGTCGCGGTCGCTGAAGGCGTTTTCCGCGGCGCTGTTGATGGCCAGCGTCCCCCCCAGGAAGGGCACATCCACCACCGAGCGGATCCCCGCCGCGATGGCGGGGTCGAGGGCATCGATCTCGCTGCGGTTGCGGCGGTAGAGCGCCCCGCCCGCGGCCAGGCGCTCGCGGAAACCCGCCGGGACCCTGCTGGTGTCCTTGCCGGCCACTGCCGAGTACGAAACCAGGGTGTCCGATTCGGCAGCAAAAAGCTGCACCCCGCAGTGGTCGAACTCGATCAGCCCGGATAACTCGGCCTGGACCACTCCGATCACCTTCTCCCAGTCGGCCTCGGTCTGCAGGCGCAGGATCTCGCTGCGCACCCGCTGCAGCGCCAGGTCGATACGCATCCGCTCCTCAGCCTGTTTGCGCTGGGTGATATCGACGGTCACTAGTATCAGGCCCCCATCGGCCAGCGGCGCGGCGCTCACACTGGTCCAGATCACCCTCCCCGACTCGCAGATCACCCCCACCTCCACCTGGGTGAGGGTGGCCCGGGTCCGCCGCGCGAGCGCACTGGGCAGTTCCTCGGGCGGCAGGGGGGTGCCGTCGGCGCGCAGGTAATGACGATTCTGGTACGCCCCCTGGCGCAGCCCCTCCCTGGTCATGTCGACGATCTCGAGCAGCATGGTGTTGTGCTCGGCGATGCGCCCCTCGGCGTCGAGCACCGAGATCCCCACCGGCAGCAGATCGAAGATCTGGAGCATCTTTTCGCGCCGCCGGTGTTCGGCGACCTCGGCCTGGTAGAGCGCCCGGTAGTGCGCCTTGGCATTGCGCTGCCACAATATCAGCACGCCCCCGCCCACCACCAGCACCCCCATCAGCAGCAGGCCGACGATCAGGGACTCGGTCTTGGTCAGCACCGCCAGGGCTTCGTCCTGGTCCACCTTGGCCACCAGGAACCAGGGCGAGGCCGGCACCGGCGCCAGGAAGGCCAGCACCTCCACCCCCCGGTAGTCCCGGCCAACCACCACCCCCACGCTGCCCAGCGCCGCTTGCACCGAGGGCAGATCGGTACGCGATAGGGGGAAGCGCAGGGAAAGGGGAGGATGGACCTGGTGGCGCAGCTCGTTGAGGAAAACCACTTCCTCTGCCTGCCGGCGAACCAGCAGGAGCTCGGCGCTGCGGCTGTTGGTGGGCCAGGACTGGATCAGGGGGTAGAGATATTCAGCGGTATCGATCACCAGGACCACAAAACCCATGGGCGGTCCGCCGCGCTCCTGGTCGCCGTAGACCGGCACCATGACATCGAGATGGAGCCGCTGGCCGGTGGTGTCGGCGTGGATGTCCGCAAATACCGGACCTCTGGTTTCCCGGGCCGTGGCCATGCTCTGCCGCATCTGAGGACCAGGTTTCTCGGCCTCGCCCTTCCAGGCCAGGCGCAGCTGCCCCTGGTTATCCAGGAGCAGGATGTCCTCGTAGTGGCCGTAGGTATGCAGGGCGCCGAAACGCGCCAGGATCATCTGCCGCAGCCCCTCCTCCTGCGGCCTTGCCAACCACTGCGCCAGGCCCTGGGCCAGAAACCTGCTCTCCATGAGCATCGCCCCATCCGCCAGCCGCTCGGCGCGCCACTGGACCAATTGGTCCACCTTGAACCGGGCGATGGTCTCCAGGTCCTTCTCCACATCCGCCCGCATGGAGCGCTGCTGGGTGTGATAGAACCACAGGCCGCCGGCCAGCAGCAGGATCAGCAAGAGCGCCAGGAACCACACGCCTTTGTCGCGATGTACGGCTGCGCTTGGTTCAGACATGGCCTGACTTCCGGGGTGAGGATGAATGGGGCACGACCTCGCCGGTGGGGGGATCACCGCCCCTTCGCCCCCACCACCGCCAGCTCACCGGCGCTTCGCCTCGGCGTCCAACACCTCCCGCACCAACTGCTCGGCCGCCTCGATGGGAAAGGGCTTGGCCAGGAAACCGTTGACCCCCAAAGGGCGCAGTTCGGCTTCGGCCTCGGCGGTGAGCTGGCCGCTGAAGACGATCACCGGCCGGCTCCAGGAACGGCGGCGCAATTCCTCCAGGACCTCCTTGCCCGAGCGTTCGGGCAGGTTGAGATCGAGCAGCAGCAGGTCCACGGTGGCCGCCGGGTCCGCCAGCAGGCTCAGCGCCTCGGCCCCGTCGCGGGCGGTCTGCACCCGGTACCCGCGCTGTTCCAGGCAGGTCCGCATCAGGCGGCGGATGGCCTCCTCGTCCTCGACCACCAGGATGGTCTCGGCCCCGCCCCCGGCCGACGCCACCTGGCTGACCTCGGCGGCGATAGCCTCCTCGGCACGAGGCAGGTAGACCTCGAAACAACTGCCCATCCCCGGGGCGCTGCGCACCCCGATCCAGCCCTGGCATTGCCGCACCACCCCGTAGACGGTGGCCAGCCCCAAACCGGTGCCCCGGCCCTTTTCCTTGGTGGTGAAGAAGGGGTCGAAGATGCGCTCCTGCACCTGGGGCGCCATGCCGGGGCCGTTGTCCTCGATGCGCAGGCAGACGAATTCCCCCGGCCGGGCCTCGGGATGTAAGGCGGTGGCCTCGGAGCCCAGGCTGACGTTGCGGGCGAGGATGAAGACCCGCAGGGCCTCCTCCTTCCGGGCGGCCGGCCGCTCCACCCGCCCGTGCAGGTAATCCTCGAGCGCATCCCGGGCGTTGAGGCACAGGTTCATCACCACTTGGTGGATGCGGGTCGAGTCGGCGAAGACCGGCCACAGGTCGGCCGGCACGTGGAAATCGATCTGGATGCGGCGGTCGATGGTCTGCCGCAGCAGCCGGGCCAGCTCCTTGAGCAGGGGCACCAGGCTGATGGCGTGGGGGAGGGCCCGGTCCTGGCGGGCGAAGGAGAGCAACTGCTTGACCAGGGCGGCGGCCCGCAGCGCGGCGTCCTCGGCGTCGTCCAGCAGCGCCGCGGTGGCGGCCGGAACCTGCCGGCGGGCCAGTTGCAGGCAGCCGAGGATGGGGGTCAGCAGGTTGTTGAAGTCGTGGGCGATGCCGCTGACCAGGGTGCCGATGGCCTCCAGCTTCTGGCCCTGGTACAGCTGCTCCTCCCTGGCCCGGAGCCGCTGCCGCTGCTCGAGGAGGCCCAGCGGTTCGGAGAGCAGTTGGGCGAAGCGGCCCAACACCTCCAGGTCGCGTTCACCGAAGGCCTCCTCCGCCTCGCTGCTCACCGCCAGGGTGCCCTGCTCAAAAGGGTAGTCGATCACCGAGCCCGTGCCGGCCTCCACTAGGCGGGCCTCGCCGCGGGCGAGCAATTCGGCCCGGCTGCGCCGGTACAGGGGCCGGCCCTCCTGCACGGCGCGGCGGATGGGCTCGGCCAGTTCGTAGCTGACGAAGAGGTGGACCTCCTCCCCGTCCATGTAGTAGAGACTGGTGCTGCCCTTCTGCTGGTCGAGCAGGGCGACGCTGGAGGCCCGGAAATGCAGCAGGGAGCCCAGTTCCAGGTGCAGGGCCTTGACCAGGGGCGGCCAGTCCTCCTCCCCCTGCATCTGGAGAATCTGGCTGCGCAGGCGTTGCAGCGCCAGGTTGAGCTGCACCTCCTCCTCGGCCCTTTTCTGCCGGGTGATATCGACCATCACCCCGCGCAGGCGCTGCACCCGGCCGTCCTGGCGGATCACCTGCACCAGGTCCCGCAGCCACACCACCCGGCCGTCGGCGGCCACCATGCGGTACTCGAGTTCGTGGTTGCGCCCCTCGGCGGTGGCGACCCGACAGAACTCCTGGGCCCATTGCTGGTCTCCGGGATGGAGGTGGGCCGCCCAGAAACCGGGCTCCTCCACCCAGCGCGCCGCCGGGAAACCCAAAAGGCGCTCAGCCCACTGGCTGACGAAGGTGAACTGGAGGGTACTGGCGTCGGCCTCCCAGACGATGCCTTCGATAGCGTCGATCAGTTCCTGGTGCTGCTGCCTGGCCTGCAGCAAGGCGTCGTGCTCAGGCGCTTTCATCGACCCAGCTCATCTGTTTGCGAGATCCACCCGGCGCGGCAGGCCTTGGCGCCACCACCTCTGGTTGACCAACTGCGGCAGCCGCGGCTAACTTATGTTTCCCATCGAAAATATGCTTAAATGGAGACCTTATGAAAATCACCGCTGTCAACGCCATCCCGGTGCGGGTGCCCCGGCCCCAACCCTTCACCAGCAGTCTGGGGGTCAGTCCCTCCAGCGAAAATGCGGTAGTCGAGATCCATACCGACGAGGGCCTGGTGGGGCTGGGCGAGGCCAGCAGCATCTGGGACCGCAAAGGCCAGGGAGAGGCCGACGACATCAACGGCCTGCTGGCCGGGGCCCTGGTGGGGCAGGACCCTTTCCGCATCAATGAGATCAGTGCCCTGATGAACCGCCTGCTGCACCGGGCTTTCCCGGCCAAGGCCGGCGTCGAGATGGCCCTCTATGATTTGGTGGGCAAGGCCCTGGGCACCCCGGTCTACAACCTGCTGGGCGGCCTGGTCCGCGAGCGGGTGCTGCTGAGCCATTCCCTCTCCATGGGCAGCCCGGAACAGGTGCTCGAGCAGGCGCTGCGCCTGGCTGCCAGCGGGTACAAGACCCTCAAACTCAAGGTAGGCCGCAACCCGCTGGCCGACCTGCGGGCCATGGAAGCACTGCGGGCCAACCTCGGTTCCGACTTCACCCTGCGGGTGGACGCCAATATGGGCTGGCCCTCGGCCAAGGAGGCGGTGCGCCGCATCCGCGAGCTGGAGCCCTTTGGCCTGGAACTGGTCGAGCAGCCCCTGCATGCCGCCGACCTCGAAGGCCTGCGCTTCGTGCGCGAGCAGGTGGGGGTGCCGATCATGGTGGACGAGAGCGTCTGGACCCCGGCCGACGCCCTGGCCTGCGTGCGCGCCGGGGCCGCCGACGTCTTCAACGTGTACGTGGCCGAGGCCGGCGGCCTGGGGCCGGCTTCCCAGATCTTCTCCCTGGCCGAAGCGGCGCGCCTGACCTGCATCATCGGCAGCATGCCCGAGCTGGGCATCGGCACCGCGGCCCAGGCCCATCTGGCCTTTGCCATGCGCAACCTGGGCTACGCCAGCGATGTCAACGGCGTCGTGTACCACCAGGCCGATCTCATCCGCGAAAGGTTCCGCATCAAGGAGGGCTATCTCTACCCGCCGGCCGGACCGGGCCTGGGGGTCAGCCTTGACCCCGACCAGCTCGCCAAATACCGGATCGACCGCTGATGCGGTTCCGACCATGCATCGACCTGCACCAGGGCCGGGTCAAACAGATCGTCGGCGCCACCCTGGGGGACCAAGCCGAGCCGCTGACCAATTTCGCCAGCGACCAGCCGGCCTCCCACTTCGCCGAATGTTATCGGCGCGACGACCTGCCGGGCGGGCATGTGATCATGCTGGGGCCGGGCAACGAGGCGGCCGCCGCCGGGGCGCTGGCCGCCTTTCCGGGCGGGCTGCAGCTGGGGGGGGGCATCACTGCCGAGAACGCGCCCCAATGGCTGGAGCGGGGCGCCGCCGCCCTCATCGCCACTTCCTATGTCTTCAGGGAGGGGCGGCTGCACCGCGAGCGCCTCGCGGCCCTCAGCCAGGCCGTGGGCCGCGAACACCTGGTGCTGGACCTGAGTTGCGCCCCGCGTCAGGGCCGCTACTTCGTGGCCACCGACCGCTGGCAGCGCCTTTCCGATTTCGAGGTCCACGCCGCAAATCTGGAAATGCTGGCCACCTACTGCGCCGAGTTCCTGGTGCACGCGGTGGAGGTGGAGGGCCGGCAGCAGGGCATCGACGCCGAGCTGGCGGCGCTCCTGGGGGCCGCCAGCCCCCTGCCCACCACCTATGCGGGCGGCATCCGCAACTGGGAGGATATCGAGCTGCTGGGCGGCCTCGGCGGCAATCGCCTCGACTTCACCGTGGGCAGCAGCCTCGATCTCTTTGGCGGCAGCGGCCTGCGCTACGCCGAACTGGTGGCCTTCAATCAGCGGCAGGGCCGCTGAGGCGATCCAGGGCCAGGCGCACCACCTGCCCCAGTTCGGCGGCCCGCACCGGTTTCTGCAACACCGCCGCCGCGCCGGCGTACTGGCCCTCGGGCAGGGCGTAGCCACTGCACAACACCACCGGCAGTTCCGGGGCCTGGGCGTTGATCCGGGCCAGCACCTGCCCCCCCGACAATCCGGGCATCGACAGGTCGAGCAGCACCAGGCGCAGGTGCTCCCGCTCGCGGCGGAAGATCTCCAGCCCCCCGCCGCCGTCGGCGGCCTCGTGCACCGTGTACCCCTGCTCGCGCAACAGGCGCGCCATGGAGTGGCGCGGCCCGCGGTCATCGTCGATGACCAGCACGGTCTCGTTGCCCCGCGGCACCGGCGCTGCGGCCTGGCCCTCGGCTGCCAGCGGCTCCTCCCCCACCGGCACCAGCACCCGGAAAACCGAACCGGCCCCCGCCACACTGCGGCACTGCACCATCCCGTGATGGTCGCGGACGATGGCATAGACGGTCGCCAAGCCCAGCCCCGTGCCCTTGCCCACCTCCTTGGTGGTGAAGAAGGGCTCGAAGATGCGCTCGCGGGTCTCTTCGTCCATGCCGCAGCCGTTGTCCTCCACCTCGACGCAGAGCATGGCCCTGCCCCCATCCCCTGGCGGCTGCAACCCGGCCCGCACCTCGATGCCCGGCTCGCTGCCGGCGGCCGCCTCGAGGGCGTCGCGGGCGTTGAGGCACAGGTTGAGCAGCACCTGCTGAATTTGGGTGGCGTCGCCCAGGGCCGGCGGCAACCCCGCCTCCACCAGGGTCCGCAGGGAGATCTTGCGGTCGAAGGTCTTGCGGCAGATCTCCACCGTGTTCTGCACCGCCACGCCCAGATCGAAGCAGCCGTAGCGTTCCGCCGGCTGCTGCCGGCCGAAGATCATCAGCTGGCGGATCATCTCCGCCGCCCGCAGGCCCTCCTCGGTGGCTTCGCTCAGGCTTTCCTGGAATCTGGCCGGCGCCTTGGCGGCGATCAGCTCCAGGTTGAGCAGGATGGACTGGAGCATGTTGTTGAAGTTGTGGGCGATGCCGGCGGTGAGCTGGCCCACAGCTTCCATCTTCTGGGCCTGGCGCAGCTGGGTCTCGGCCTGGCCGAGTTTCATCAGATCCTCGAGGCGCCTATAGGCTTCGTTCATCACCCCAGTGAACTGCTCGAGCACATGGATATCGGCGTCGCTGAAGGCATTCTCCACGCTGCTGTTCATGGCGATGGTGCCGCCCAGGAAGGGCGCATCGACGATGGCCATAGCTTCGGGATCGGTGCGGTCGCCAAAGGCATCGATCTCCGCGCGGTTGCGGCGGTAGAGCACCTGGCCGCTCTCCACTACCTGCATGAGGCTGGGAACCAGGGGCACATACTCCCGCTTTCCCGGCAAATCGGGGGTGCCCGTCGCGGAGCCATAGGTGCTGAACACCTGGCGCTGCAGGTCAACGAATTGGATGCTGCACTGGTCGAAGGCCACCAAGGTATGCAACTCGCGGTGGAAACAGGCCACCACCCGCGCCCAGTCTGCTTCGGCCTCCATCAGCAGCGCCTCGTTGCGCACCCGTTGCAGGGCCAGATTGAGCCGGACCTCCGCCTCGGCCTCGTGGCGCTGGGCGATCTCCTGTTCCAGGCTCCGCGCCCGCTCCTCGAGCTGGGCCAGGTCGTCCAGGCGCCTGAACCCCTCGGACAACACTGCGGCCAGTTCGCCTAGCAGCCGGATATCGTCCTCGGAAAACGCCCCGGCCTCGCGGCAGTTGGCCGCCAGGGTGCCGTGTGAGAAGGGCACGTCGATGACCGCGCAGACCTGCGGCAGAAACCCCGTGGCCTCGCCGTACCGGTCCTCCTGGCGCAGATCGGGCCGGTAGACCACCTGCCCCTCCTGCCAGAAGCGGAACACCAGGTCGGTGCGGGTATCGATCTGCTCGCAACGCGAGCCCCATTCGGAATCCGCTCCGCGTCCCTTGTTGGTGTAGTACCGCAGCAACCGGGGGTCGGCGGGGGTCTCCACCACGTTTACCGCCACCTCGTCGAAAAACACCTCGGCCTGGTGCAATTGCTCGCGGATGACACTCATCACCCGATAGATATCACCGGCCCGTTCCATCCGCCACACCACCTCCCGCACCTGCCGCACCGCCTCCTGGGCATGGAGGCTCTGCAGGCGACGGTGCGCCTCCGAAAGCACTGTGGCAAAACGGTGGAGGACCTGGATGTCGCGGTGGCTGAAGGCGTTCTCCAACTCGCTGTTGAGCGCCAAGGTGCCCCCCGAGAAAGGCACGTCAACCACCGCGTGGCGCTGGCTCAGATTGTCGCCCCACAGCTCCATCTCGCGGCGGTTGCGCCGGTATACCCACACCTGGTCGCGCACCACCTGCTCGAGGGACTGGGGGAGGAAATCGCACACCTCCCCCCGCTGCACCCCCTCGGAACCCACCCCGTAGGCGTAGAAGGTGCGGCGCTTCAGATTGACCATGGTGATGCCGAACCCGGCGAAGGAGACCAGTTCCTGCAGGCTCTGGTACAGGGCCCGGGCCACCAGGTCCCAATCCGCCTCGGTGCGCATCTGCAGCACCTCGTTGCGCACCCGCTCCAGGCCCAGGCTGAGGCGGACCTCCTCCTCGGCGCTCTGCCGCTGCTCCACCTGCTGCTCGAGGTCGTGCAGGCGCTGGGCCCGCTCGATGGCCAGGGCCGCCTGCTCCACCAGGCGCTCCAACAAGCGGATCTGGTTCTGGTCGGCGAGCCGCGCCAGTTTGCCGGCCACCAGCGCCCCGATGATCTGGCCGCGCAGGCGCAGGGGCACCCCGACCCGCAACCCCGACCCTCCGCCCTCGAGAGCCAGGTCCAGCCTGGCCTGGTTCTGGGGACTGAGGGCCTGCAGAGGGGGATCGAGCAGCCGGCGCCCGGCGTGGACCCTGCCGCTGAGGTACACTTGGCCCGACAGGCCTTCACCCGGGCGGATTCGCATCCGGGCGGCAGCTTCGCCGTACCCGACCTGGGCCCGGGGCACCAAGACGCCTTCGACCCGGTCGAAGAGCAGCAGCATGACCCGCCCGGCGTCGAGCAATTGGCACACATTGTCCACGGCCCGCTGGAGCACCTCGTCCAGATTGGTCGACCTGGCCACCGCGGCGATGGCCGCCGCCAGACTTTCGGCCTCCAGCGCCTGCCTTTCGAGGCGCATCAGGTCGTCCAGGCGCTTGTACCCCTCGGTGAGCACCTCGCCCAGGCGTTGCAGGAAGTCGATATCCTCGGGAGAGAAGGCCTCCGGAAGACGGCTGTTCACCGCCAGGGTCCCGTGCGAAAAGGGCAGATCCACCACCGAACCGATGGGGTAACGCAGCGTTTCGATCTCCCACCCCTCCTGCCGGTACAACTCGGCGTCGAAACGGGGCCGGTACGCCGGTTTGCCGCCGCGCCAGAAATCGATCATCACCTGGTTGGCCACCGGGCTGGTGGAGGTGAGGATCTCCCACTCAGGGCCGGTGACGTACCAGGTGTAGCACTTGACCACCCACGGCTCGCGGCTGCCATCGATGATGTTGATGCCCACCCCGTCGAAGGAGATCTGCGCCCGTGGCAGTTGTTCCTGGATGGCGCTCAGGACCTGCAGGATATCGTCTGGTTTTTCCATGGCCCAGACCGCCTCGCGCACCCGCTGTATCGCCGCCTGCCTTTCGATCTGGCCCAGGCGCTGCTGGGCCTCGGTGAGCACCAGGGCGAAGCGCTCCAGGATGTGCATGTCGCGCAGGCTGAAGGCATTCTCGTACTCACTGTTGAGCGCCAGGGTGCCGCCGGCAAAGGGCACATCGACCACCGAATGGCGTTCCCCCAGGTTGTCGCCCCACAGTTCCATCTGCCGGCGGTTGCGCCGGTAGACCGGGACTTGCTCGCGCACCACCTGTTCGAGCGAACGGGGCAGGAACGCGCAATTTTCCCCCCGGCGCACCCCGGTTGGCCCCACATCGTAGGTATAAAAAGACCGATCGCGGAGGTTGACCATGGCGATGCCGCACCCGGCGAAAGACACCAGTTGCTCGAGGTTGGGGTGCAACACCTCGATCACCCGGAGCCAATCCTCATCGGTGCGCATCTGCAGCACCTCGTTGCGCACCCGCTGGACCGCCAGATCGACGCGCACCGCTTCGAGGTGGCGCTGGCGGTCGCTGATGTCGTGGTGGCCAATCAGCAAGCAGGGCCGGTCGGCCAGCGTGAACCGGCTGACCACGGCCAGGAACCAGCGGCGTTCTCTCGGGGAGTGGCAGGCGTATTCAATCTCGAAACGCGGCCTTTTCCCGCTGAGTACCTCGCGGATGCCGGCTGCGACCTGGGCCGCCACCCCGGCCCCCTCCCCGGTGGCCCCTTCACACACCTCGAGGTAATTGGCGCACCCGCTGGTTTTCTCCGGTTTGCCGCCGTTGTCGGCGGCAAACCCCCGCCACGCCTGGTTGACGGCCAGGATCACCCCCAGGCTGTCGATGATGCAGGCCTGTCCGGGGAAAGCGTCGAGCAGGCTCTGGCCAAAGGCTTCGCCCACCTCGGCTGAAAAAGGCGTTTCGTCACTCATGGATCTAACCTTTCTGCAACTGCCGGCGTGCCCCACCGCCAAGTCAGGCGCTAAGATAGGCAAAGCTCCGCTGGCGCCAAAGGGTGGTTTCTCGTAGACGGGCAGGTCGGCAATTAGTACATTAGGTCCATCTGCTCCCCAACCTGAGAGCCCGCCGACCTATGAACCAGCCCCCCATCCCCAAGTCCGAACCCCACCATCTCCACCTGCCCGGCAAAAAGACGGTTCGCCGCGACTTCATCCGCACCCTCTTCACCAGCGGCTTTCTGGTGTGGATCGGCGCCTTCATCTACCCCGTGTACCGCTACCTCAAACCACGGGTCGAGGAGGACACCGCCAACGCGGTGCAGTCCATCATCGCCGGCAAGACCGGCGACTTCGCCAAAACCCGGGCCAAGCTGGTCAAGTTCGGGTCCAAGCCGGTGCTGCTGCTCAAGAACGATCAAGGCGAACTCGTCGCCCTGGGGGCCACCTGCAAACACCTGGGCTGCACGGTGCAGTACG
Source organism: Candidatus Latescibacterota bacterium (assembly GCA_020852055.1). Classification (GTDB taxonomy): domain Bacteria; phylum Latescibacterota; class UBA2968; order UBA8231; family UBA8231; genus SICG01. The sequence continues at coordinate 5,769 of JADZBP010000027.1, read as the reverse complement.
TAGCGGAGAAAAACCATATCTTCTGCGGCTGCCACGGCGGGGTCTACGACCTGACGGGCAAAAACGTCTCCGGCCCGCCCCCGGCGCCCCTCGACAAGTACAAGGTCTCCATCGACGGTGAAGACATTATCGTCTCCAGGGTCTGATATGTCCCACACCCACGATCCCAACGACCCCAACACCGGTTTCCTGCCCGAGGCGGTGCGCCGCCGCTACGACCTGGGCTGGATCATCGAGTTCTTCAAACACAAACAGGTCCCGGTGCACCGGCACTCGGTGTGGTACTACACCGGGGGCATCGCCCTCTTCCTATTTATCGTGCAGATCATCACCGGGGTGCTGCTGATGGTGCACTACAACCCCGGCGAGGCCCACGCCAGCGTCCAGGCGATCATGTCCCAGGTGGATTTCGGCTGGCTGATCCGCTCCACCCACTCGTGGTCGGCGAATCTGATGGTGCTGGTGGCCTTCATCCACATGTTCAGTTGTTTCTTCATGCGGTCATATAAATATCCGCGCGAGATGACCTGGATCACCGGCTTTGTGTTGCTGGCCCTGTGTATGGCCTTTGGTTTCAGCGGCTACCTGCTGCCCTGGGACCAGTTGGCCTTCTTCGCCACCCAGATCGGCGTCAAGAGCAGCGAGGTCATGCCGGTCTTCGGGGGGTTTGTGGCCGACATGATGCGCGGCGGCAAGGAACTGGGCGTGCAGACCATCGAGCGTTTTTACGCCCTGCACGTGTGGGGCCTGCCGCTGATGTTCTTCGGCGTGCTCGGGCTGCACGTCTTCTTCATCCAGATCCAGGGCCTGCACGAGCCAGAGTTCTTCGAGAAGCTGCCCCCGGAAAAAAAGAAATACATGCGCTTCTTCCCCGACTTCGCCATCAAGGACGTGTACGTCTGGCTGCTGGTGATGAACTTCCTGGGACTGCTGGCGGTGATGTTCCCCTGGGAACTGGGCAAGGAGGCCGATACCCTGGCCCCGGCCCCGGCGGACATCAAACCCGAGTGGTACTTCCTGGCCATGTTCCAGTTACTCAAACTCTTCCCCGCCGAGGTCGGTCCCCTCACCGGTGAGTTGCTGGGCATGTCGCTTTTCGGCCTGGTGGGTTTCCTGTGGGCCCTGATCCCCTTCATCGACTCCGAACACGCGCCGGCCTGGCGAACCCGCGGGACCTTCTATTTCGGCATCGCCCTGCTGGCAGGCATGATCGTCTTCACCATCTGGGGGTACTACTCCTAATGCTCGAATTTCCCGTCTGGAACGTGCAGGCCGCCGGCGGCGGCTGGGTGATCGGCATGATCGCCATCGTGCACGTCTTTGTGGCCCAGTTCGCCATCGGCGGCGGTCTGTATCTGGCGATCACCGAAACCTGGGCCGTACGCCGCAACGACCAGGCCGTGCTCGCCTTCCTGCGCAGCTACTCCAATTTCTTCATGCTGCTGACCACCGTCTTCGGCGCCCTGGGCGGGGTGGCCATCTGGTTCGCCATCGGCAACGTCAACCCCACCGGCATCTCGGCGCTGATCCACAATTTCATGTTCTTCTGGGCCATCGAATGGGTGGTCTTCCTGGTCGAGATCGCCATCGCCTTCTTCTACTACTATTCCTGGGGCAAGGTCTCGCCCCAGTTCCACCTGCAGCTGGCCTGGCTCTATTACGGCATCTCCTACCTGTCCCTGGTGATCATCAACGGCATCCTGACCTTCATGCTCACCCCCGGCGACTGGGTGCAGACCCACAATGTCTGGGACGCGGTCTTTAATCCCTCGTATCTGCCCTCGGTGGTGGTCCGCACCGCCATCACCTGTTCGCTGGCCGGGCTCTTCGCCATCGTCACCGGCGCCCGCATCAAGGAAGAGGGCCTGCGGGTGCGCATGCTCCACTACTCGGCCAAGTGGCTGATGCCTTCCTTCTTCCTGCTGCCCCTCTGCCTCTACTGGTACTTCACCACCCTGCCGCCCTCGGTGGCGGCCCTGGTGCAGAACGGCATCGCCAATATCGGCGCCGGCAACCTCTCGGTGATGACCCGGCTGCTGCTGCTGATCATGCTCCTGTCGGTGACCATCTACGTGGTCAGCCTGCTGGGGCCCTACTACAACCCCCGCAGCTTCACCTTCAGTTTCGGGCTGGCCATCCTGGCGCTGGGGCTGGTGGTCACCGGGGCCACCGAGAGTGTGCGCGAGATGCTGCGCAAGCCCTATGTCATCTACGACTACCTCTATGTCAACGGCACCCTCAAGACCGTGGCCGCCGACTCCACCCGCTACGGCATTCTGCGCCAGAACAAGTGGGTGACGGCCAAGGTCGTCACCGACGAGAACCGGGTCGCCATCGGCGAGCAGCTCTTTCGCATCCAGTGCCAGAGTTGCCACACCGCCAAGGGATACCGCTCCATGGCCGACCTGGCCCGCGGGTGGGACCGCGACTTCATCTACAACCGGCTCGGCAGCCTGACCGCCACCAATCTGATGCCCCCTTTCATGGGGGACGATGCCGAACGCCGCGCCCTGGCCGAGTACCTCGGCGACGTCGTCGAAGCGCCCCCCTCCCAGCTGACCGCGGTTAACAGGTAGATATGGACCTGCCCATTCCCAATCCCGATCCCATCCCGGTTCCCGGGGAAATAGGCCTGATCCTCTTTCTCCTCTACCTGACCTTCTTCGTGCACGTGGTGCTGATGAACACCCTGCTGGGCGGCCTGATCCTGACCTTTATCTCCGAGGTCGTTTCCCGCCGCAGCGGCAGCCCCGAATGCCGCCACCGCCACGAGCACCTTGCCGAACAGCTCTCGCACATCCTGCCCTTCACCGTCTCCCTGACCATCACCTTCGGCGTGGCCCCCCTGCTCTTCGTGCAGGGCATCTACGGCCAGTTTTTCTACACCTCTTCGGTGCTGATGGCCTGGGTCTGGCTGGCGGTGGTGCTGCTGATCCTGATCGGGTACTACAGCCTCTACCTCTACACCCGCGGCTTTGCCCGTTTCGCCCGCCGCCGCTACTGGTTCGTCGGCATCAGCATGGTGATGTTCCTGACCGTGGCCTTCATCTACGTCAACAACCTGACCCTGATGCAGACCCCGCAGAAATGGCTGGCCATCTACACCAGCACCAAGGGCTCGGGCTGGCACTGGAACCTCGACGAGGCCACCCTCTGGCCCCGGTATCTGCACTTCGCCCTTTCGGCGGTGGCGGTGGCCGGCATGCTGGTGCTGGGGTTGGGTTTCCGCGAGCAGGACGCAGCCCGCGCCGGCTTCCTGCGCCGCTGGGGCGGCAGCTGGTTCCTGGGGGCCACCCTGCTGCAGGTGGGGGTCGGGTGGTGGTTCTACTACGCCATTCCCACCCAGCTGAGTGCGATCTTTCTGAACCAGGAAGGCTTGGCCCGCACCCTCTTCATCGGCGCCCATGTATTGTTCACCCTCGGATCGCTGGCCATCGGGCTGGCCGCCTTCGGCAGGGCCGGGTCCGGGGTGGGCTGGGCCGGCATCGGCCTGGTCCTGGGCGGCATCGCCGGCAAGATCATCAGCCGGGACCAGTTGCGGCAGGCCTACCTGGGCCAGGTGGGATGGAATTTCGACGCGCTCAACACCGACCCCCAGCACGACGTCATCGCCCTGTTCTTCATCTCCCTGGTCGCCGGCCTGGCCCTGCTGGCCTGGGTGATCGCCAAATACCGCCGCGAGGCCGCCACCCATTCATAACCCCGCCAGCAGTCCCCTGAACCCTTCGGCGTACTGCCGCATCACGCCTTCGGCGTCGTGGGGTTGCTGCCGCTGGTGGATGACCTCCACCGAGAGATAGCCGTCAAAGCCGGCCCCCGCCAGCAGCCCCAGCGGGCCGGCGTGGTCGATGATGCCCTGCCCCAGCGCCACGATCTGCATCCGGCCCTGCTCGTCGTAGGCCCCGTCGTGCCCGTGCAGGTACTCGGTCAGGGGCCCGATGGCCAGGAAGGTCTCCGCCGCTTTCTCCATCATGCGCTGCGGGTGCATAAAATCCCACAACACCCGCAACCGGGCATGGGCCACCTGCTCCACCACGGCCCGCACCGGCGCCGCGCAGCACCAGTCGTCGTGGGTCTCCAAGAGCAGCGTCACCCCCCGCGCCTCGGCCTGGTCGAGCAGGGGCCGGTAACCGGCGGCCACGTACTCGACCACCTGTGCCAACTCCTGGTCCCGGGCCCGGGGCCCGCCAAAGGTGCGCACCCAGGGACAGCCCAGATCCCCGGCCAGATCGATGTACCGGCGCAGGCTTTCCAGGTGTTTGGCCCGCTCCTGGAGGTCGGGGGTGGCCAGACGCGCCCCGGTGGCGAGGCAGGAGATGGCCAATCCTTCCCCCTCCAGCCGCACCCGCACCTCCCGCCGGCCCGAGGGACTCAATTCGGCCTCGATACCGCAGGCATGCCCCCACTCCACCCGCGGTTCCAGACCCTGGTACCCGTGACGCCGCATCGCGGCGATGATCGCTCCAAGGTCCCAATCCGGGCAAACACTGCTCATGACCGCCAGTCTGAACATAGCCCCAAACTCCTGTTGGGTATGGCAATTCTGCGTCGAATGCTTAAATTATAGGGTCCAATCCAGACTCACAGAACCGGGGGAAAAACCATGATTCTCACGACCACTCCCAGCCTAGAAGGCCGGCGCATCGTCGAATACCGCGGCATCGTCACCGGCGAAGCCATCATGGGCGCCAATATCTTCCGCGACTTCTTCGCCGGCATCCGCGACATCGTCGGCGGCCGTTCGGCGGCCTACGAAAAGGAACTGGACCGCGCTCGCCAGGTTGCCATGGAAGAAATGGAAGCGCGGGCCAAACACCTGGGGGCCGACGCCGTGGTCGGCATCGACCTGGACTACGAAGTCATCGGCCAGGCCGGCAGCATGCTGATGGTCAGTGTCAGCGGCACTGCCGTGACCATAGAATGATCCGTCACCGCAAAGGACAGGCCATGGAAAAGCTGCCCCTCAAGGTCCCCAACTTCATCGTGCTCACCTTCACCCCCCTGCTGGCGCTCATCTTTGTGCCCTGGTACGGGTTCAGCGTCGGCTACGACCGCTTCGAACTGGCGGTCTTCGCCTTCTATATGGTCGCCACCGGCCTGGCCATCACTGCCGGCTACCACCGCCTGTGGTCGCACCGCGCCTATGAGGCCCACTGGAGCGTGCGCCTGTGGCACGCCATCTGGGGCGCCTGCGCCATGCAGAACAGCATCCTGCACTGGTGTGCCGACCACCGCCAGCACCATCGCTTCGTCGATGACAACGACCGCGACCCCTATTCGGCCCCCAAAGGGTTCTTTCACTCCCACATGGGCTGGATCATCCGCAAGCAGAACATCTACACCGACGACTTCGCCAACGTCAAGGACCTGCAGCGCGATCCCATCGTCCACTGGCAGAACAAGTACTATATCCCGCTGACCGTGGCCACCAACGTCGCGGTGCCGCTGGCCATCGGCTGGTGGCACGGCGCCTTCTGGGGCACCTTCCTGCTGGCCGGTCTGCTGCGGCTGGTGCTCAACCACCACTTCACCTTCTTCATCAACTCGCTGGCCCATATGTGGGGCCGCCAGCCCTACACCGACATCAACACCGCCCGCGACAACGGCCTCATCGCCCTGCTCACCTATGGCGAGGGCTACCACAACTACCCCCATCTCTTCCAGTGGGATTATCGCAACGGGGTGCGCTGGTGGCAGTTCGATCCCACCAAGTGGACGATCCGCCTCTGCGCCTGGCTGGGCCTGGCCACCCAGTTGCGCCAGCCGCCG
>JADZBP010000026.1 GCA_020852055.1 Candidatus Latescibacterota bacterium | reverse complement strand
CTTTCCCGGGGGAGTGGCCGGGCAGGGAAGTCCGCGTGGCCGGGGGCCGGGTAGCGGAGCCAGAGCGAGCGAGGGAGCAGGACGCGCCTTGGGAAAGGCTGAAGTGGGTCGCTCCCCGACGCGAAACACTAACGCTGCCCATCCCCCCTCCGATCGATCACCTCCACCCCCGGGGGCGCCACAAAGCGGAACAGGCTCGGCTTGAGGGCCGGCCCCAACCGATGATCCCTGAGGGTATAGGTGGTCAGGTTGTCGCTCTCGTCGCGCTCCTCGACCTTGAGCAGGAGCCAGCGCCGCCTTTCCAGCCACACCTTCAACTGCCGCCCGCCACCGCCGGGCGGCTGAAGAGTCAATAAATAACAGGCCTGGCCGCCCAGCCGGGTCTCTTCCACCCCGGCCGGAGTCCATTGCGCGGTGTAGTCGAGCAGGATCTGCCAGGGGGTGCGCACCTCGCCGTTGTACTCGCTGACCACCACCTGCTGGTTTTTCTTGGAGTAGACCCAGATGGCCCGGCCGTCGGCCACCACCAGGTCGCCGGCGTCCACCTCGACGCGAAACCGGTCCGGTTTGCTGGTATAGATCTGCCCCTGCAGCTTCTGGGTTTTTTCGAGCGCTGCCCAGTAGAGTTGTTTTTCGAAATGCGCTGAAAAGGTGGCGCTGGCGGCAAACTGCTCGCGGGCCTTGGCTGCCACCTCAGCACCGGTGAGGGCGGCAGCGGCCAGGGGCAGGCACAAGAGCAGGATTCCGGCAAGAAGCTTCATCGCGGGTCGGCCCCTGCGCCGTCGCCGCCCAGGTCCTCGCCCGTGCCTTCGACGTAGATCTGGCGCGGCTTGGCGCCATCGGCCGGCCCGACGACACCAGCCTGCTCCAACTCGTCCATCAGCCGGGCAGCCCGCGAATAACCCACCTTCATCCGCCGCTGCAAAAAGGAGGTCGAGGCCTGTTGGTACTCGGCGACCAGCCGCACCGCCTCGTCGAACAACTCGTCGCGGTCCTGTAGCCCCACCCCGATCTCGCCCGGGTCGGCGAAGACCGCCACCTCCTCGGCCTGGTAGCCGTTGGCCTTGATCGCCTCGACGATGCGCTCGGTTTCCTCGCCGGAGATGAAGGCCCCGTGCACCCGCACCGGCTCGCCCTGGCCGCCGGGCAGGAAGAGCATATCGCCCCGGCCCAGCAGGCGCTCGGCGCCATTGCTGTCGAGGATGGTGCGCGAGTCGATCTTAGAAGCCACCTGAAAGGCGATGCGCGAGGGGAAGTTGGCCTTGATCACCCCGGTGATCACGTTCACCGAGGGGCGCTGGGTGGCCAGCACGATGTGGATGCCCACGGCGCGCGACTTCTGGGCCAGGCTCATCAGCGAGGTCTCCACGTCGGCCGGGGCGGTGAGCATCAGATCGGCGAACTCGTCGATGATGATGACGATATAAGGCATGGCCTTTTCCGGCTCCACCCCTTCGACCGTCTCGGGCGGTTTGGCAGCCAGCTTGCGGTTGTAATCGCTCAAGTGGCGCACCCCCATCTTGGCCAGCTTCTGATAACGCGCCTCCATCTCGGCCACCGCCCACTTGAGGGCTTCGGCAGCCTTCTTGGGCTCGGTGATCACCGGCACCATCAGATGGGGGATATCGTTGTACATGGTCAACTCGACCACCTTGGGGTCGATCATGATCAGGCGCACTTCCTCGGGCGTAGCCTTGAAGAGGATGCTCGAGATCAGCCCGTTGATACAGACACTTTTGCCCGCCCCGGTGGCCCCGGCCACCAGCAGGTGCGGCATGCGGGTCAGATCGGCGACATAGGGCTCCCCGACGATGTTCTTGCCCAGGGCGATGGTCAGTTTGGATTCGGCCTTGCGAAAGGCGGCGGACTCGAGGATCTCGCGCATGTACACCGTCTCGCGGGTCTGGTTGGCGATCTCCACCCCCACCACCGACTTGCCAGGCACCGGCGCCTGGATACGAATACCCTTGGCGCTCATCACCCGTGCCAAGTCGTCGGCCAGCACCACAATGCGGTTCACCTTGACGCCCGGGGCCGGCTCCACCTCGTAGCGGGTGACCACCGGGCCAGGACTGACTTCGACCACGCGGCCGGCCACGTCAAAATCGCGCAGGGCCGCTTCGAGGACCCGCGCATTCTCCAGCAGTTGCTCGCGGTCGATTCCGCCCTGCTCCTTGGGCACCTCGGCCAGAAGGTCGAGAATCGGCATCTTGTACTTTCCCGCCGCTTTCTTGCGCGGCCCCGGTGTCGGGGGCGCGGCGGCAGCGGGCGGCGCTTTGGGGGGCGCGGGCTCCACCACCCTGGGGCTGGGGCGCGGCCGCTCTGCCGCCACCGGCCGCGGGACGGGCGCCGGCTCCACAGCCGGGACGGGTTCCTCGAACACCTCAGGCAGACGGTGCACCTCGGCCACCGGTTCCGGATCCTCGGGCTCCGGGGCGGCCGGCAATGCAGCGGCGCGCCCCTCCTGGTCTCCAGGTCCAGCGATCTTGATCCGCTGCTCCGGCACGGCCGCCGCCGCCGCCGCGGCAAACTGGGGCTCCGGCGCTGGCGGCAAAGCCGGTTCCTCCTCGAACCCGGCCTCGGCCTCGGCTTCAACCTCTTCCTCTTCGCGCTTTTTCTCCGCCCGCCGTCCCAGCCAGTCGCGGCCGTCACCCCACAACCTTGTGCCCCACTCCAATCCCGCCGCGCCCACGCGGACGAAATCGGTGGTGAGGATCATGGCGGCGAGGAACAGGGCGCCCAGCAGGATGCCCGAACCGATCCGGCCTCCATAGGGGATGAGGACCGCATTGCTGGCCTGGATGCCCAGCCAACCGCCCAGTTTGAAAGCCACATGCGGCCCATAGGTGGGCAGGCCCGCGCCCAAGCTGAAGATCAGCGCCATGCCCAGCAGGCCGGCGCTGCGCAGGACCCCGTCGGCCAGGGGCTGACGCCGCAGCCGGTTCCAGGCCCATGACAGGGCCACCAGCGGCAGCACATAGGCGCCGTAGCCGATGCCCAGCAGGGCCCAATAGCTGAGCCGCGAGCCGATCCGTCCTCCCCAATTGAGGCCGGCATCCCGGCTTGAATTGGGGAAGTCCTGCGGCGAGTACGAAATCAGGCTGAGGGCGAGAAAAATGCCCAGGGCCCCCAGGACCACGCCCAGGGCCTGGGCGATTCTACCGGAGGTCTGTTCTTTGTCTACTAGGGATGCCATGGCCCTTCCTCGATTGTGCCATGCGATCGGGGAGATCGAAAAACGCGGCGCGCCAGGGGGGACTGGCTAGCCTGGTCCTGCTACAACATGCCGGAACGTTTGCGGAGCAGCCATTCGGCCGCCAGCAGCACCACGGCCAGGATCAGGGGCCAGGGGGGACCCCACCAAGCCAGGGTGCGATGCTGCTGAATCAGGCGCGGACGGGCATTCAGTTGTTCTATGGCCTGGCGCCACTGGGCCAGGGGGCGATACTGACCGCCGCTGAGTCGGGCGATTTCCTCCAGGAGCGCCGGGTTAGCCTGGAGATTGGCCGACTCCAGCGTGTGCTGCTCCACGACAAAATGCCCTTCGTCGCTGCCTATGGCGCTCCCACCTGCCTGTACCTGGGCGTGCCAGGAATACTCTCCAGGGCTCAACCCTCTCCACACCGCGCGATATTCGCCGCGGCCCTGGTCCTGCAGCTGGAGCGAGGCCTCCCCACCCAGGGAAACCGCCACGGACGCGCCACTCTGCGGACGCAGCAACTCGTCGAAAACCTGGGCGGCAAAGGCCACCCCCTCGCCGCTGCGGTGGATGGGGCGTTCAGTCCAGACCCGCACCCGCCCGGCAGGGGTTTTCATGGCCAGCCACTTGGCCGCGTTCTGCCAGAAACGGCGGATGATCTGCGGCCGGCCACCCACACCGCTGCTGATCAGATCGAGCCGCCAGAAGGAGCCCGAAAGCCCGGCGATCACCTTGCCGCGGCCGGCGGCGCCCGCCACCAGCAAGGGCGGCCGGCCCTCGATATTGCCCTCGACCAGCACTGCGGCGCCCTCTTTCCGGCGCGCCCCCTCCAGGTAGCCAGGCAGAGGCGGCAACTGGGCCCAGGGGTCGGCGGTGGTTCCCTCCTGCTCCTGAACCAGGCGCACTACCGGGTGCTCGCGCCCTTCCAGGCCCATGCTCAGCGATACCTCCTGGGCAACGAACCCTTTGCCGGGGGCCAGTTCCACCGGCAGCATCCCGGCCAGGACCGGCGGCAGCGCGCCACTCTGCCAAGTCCTCAACCCGCCCACCAGGAGCAGGCCGCCGCCCGCTTGCACGTACTGGGCGAACAAGGGCCCGGCGGCGGTCATCAAGCCCGGCCCCGGGTCCACCAACACCAACGCGCCGGCAGCAGCCAGGACCTCGGTGCTGAGCTGCTTCCCCTGGTAAAAACGCCCGGCCTCTTCCTCGACCCAGCAATCGACCACCAGCGAGGAGTCGGCCTCCAGGCTGCGCCGCACAAAGGCCAGGTCCACACTGGGCCCGCTGCCCACCAGCAGAATCTTCAGGCGTTCCTGCAGGACCTGGACAAAGACCAGGGCGGTGTTGTTGTCGCGCGCCACCTCACCTTCCAGTGGCGCTACCTCCACCTGGTAGATATGGGGCCCGGCCACGGTGGGCCGCAGTTCAAAACTCAGGCTCTGGGGACCATCGGCCAGCACCGCCAACTGTTGGTCCAGGAGTTGGTCCCCTTCGGAGAGCAGGATCTTCACCTCGCGTCCGGCATATCCCCAGCTATTGAGTTCGGCCTCCAGGCGCAAGGGACGCCCCAGGTATCCCGCCTCCGTTGCTTGGGCGCGGGCGATACGCACATCGGCGGGCGGGCGGGTACTGCCGACCCCCACGGTGTACACCGGCACGCCGCCCTCAGCAGCTGCCCGCCCTGGGTCCTCACCCAGGTTGTGGGCCCCGTCCGAAACCAGCAATACCCCAGCCAACTGCTCGCGGTCTGCTACCTGTTCGAGGCCCTTGGTCAACGCGCGGGCCAGGTCCGTGGCCTGCCCGCCCACCCTTGCCTGGGACAGGGTGTCGAGGGCCAGCGCATAGGGCGCTTCGGCAAAACCCCAGACCGCCAAGCGCGCCGATGAGAGCGCCTGGGCGAAGTCGGGGCTGGCGAGCACGGCAGCAGCACCGGCAAAACGGCTCTGACCTTCCTCCACCACCCCCATGCTGGCACTGGTATCGACCAACACCAGCACCCAGGGATGAACCACCTGCTTGTTCCACCAATCTACCACGATCTCGGCCAAAACCGCCAGCAGCAGCGCCATGGCCAGGCTGCGCAAGGCGATGAGGGTCCAGCGCAACGGGGGAGTGACCGCCGGCAGCGTGTGGCGGTAGCAGCAGTAGGCACCGGCCAGCGCCAGGGGAATCAGGGCCAGCCAAAGCCAATGTCCCTCCAGGCGAACCTGGAAGTCCAGCCACTCAGCCATGCGGCAGGGAGAGACTCAGGCGGGGCACCGCATCCAGATCCATACCGGATCTCCGGCCCCGGGAAAGGTGAAAGAGGCCGGCCGCCGCAATCATGGCGGCGTTGTCGGTACACAACACCGGAGAGGGGTAGTGGAGTTGCCCCCCCTGAGCCTGTACCTCTTCCTCCAGGCAAGTGCGCAGGCGGCGGTTGGCTGCCACCCCGCCAGCCAGCGCCACGGTCCTGATCCCGGTCTGCGCCACTGCCTTCATGGTTTTTCCCACCAGGGCATCCACCACCGCTTCCTGGAAACTGGCGGCAATATCGGGCAGTTCGCGCTGCAATTGATCGGGGACAAGGCGGCGCACATGGTTGAGTACAGCGGTTTTCAGGCCGCTGAAGCTGAAGTCCAGACTGTCGTCGCGCTCCAAGGCCCGGGGAAAGGCGATGGCCCGCGCGTTGCCCTTGGCGGCCAGTTCGGCGACGATCCGCCCCCCCATCACCGAACCGGTGGTGGGCAGGAGGTCGAGGAGTTTGGCCACCTTGTCAAAGGCCTCGCCGGCGGCGTCGTCCCGGGTGCGCCCCAGCAACTCGTACCGGCCCAGTTCGTCCACCCGCAGAATCTCGGTGTGCCCCCCCGAAACCAGCAGGGTGAGGAAGGGCGGGGCAAGAGCATGCTCGATCAGGTTGGAGAAGATATGCCCCTCCAGATGGTGCACCCCGATCAGAGGCTTGCCTGCGGCCAGGGCCAGGGCTTTGGCCAGGGAAAGACCGACGATGAGCGACCCTACCAGGCCGGGGCCACGCGTGACCGCGATGCCGTCGATCTCGGCCAGACTGACTCCGGCCGCCGCCAGTGCCGCCCGCACCACGGGCACGGCGGTGCGCAGATGGGCGCGCGAGGCCAGTTCGGGCACCACCCCGCCAAAAATCGCGTGCTCGTGCTGCGAGGAGATGATGTTGGCGCGCAGCGCATAGGTCTCATCGACCACGGCAGCCGCGGTTTCGTCGCAGGAAGTTTCCAGACCCAGTACCAGCATTCCCCCCCTCCGCGCCCGGCCTTCAGCGGCCGGCCACCATCACCCGCGAAGGCTCGAGTGCAATCACCTCGAACAGGCTATCCGGACGAGCCTGGATGCTGAGACCATACTCAGAGGAAGCATCGCGGTAGTCGACGAAGAGGTATATCTGCTCGGGCTTCAGGTGGCCGACGACTCCCGCCCCTCCCCGCACCCGCACCCGCACGCGGGCCGGCTCCAGTTGAACGCTGCGGCCGCCTGCATTGTGCACCTGCACCGGCACCTCGGCGATATTGTTCTCCGCCAACTCCTGGACGTCGATCCGGACCCGCACCTGGGGAGGGTTCACCTCGAAGCGGATGCCTTCAGGCGGCCGCAATCCCACTTGCACATCGACGTCGTCATGGACCTCGCGCAGCGCCAACGAGTCGGTGCGGATCGTCCGGATCTTCTGGAGGCGCCGGCTCGGCCCGATGACCTTTACCTGCGAGGGTTCGACCCTCACCCGGCCAACCTGCCGGTAGGCCTCCGCAACCTCCATGGATAACGCGGCCTCCACCTCGACCATCCGTTCGCTGCGTTTGTCGATCTCGACTTCGATTTCGCGCGGCTCGACGATCTTGCGAACCTGCACGTCGGCTCCTGGCGCCAGATTCTCTACCTGGTCCGGGCTCAACCGATAGGAGTACACACTGCCCGGGGTAGCCCCGCGCGGTTGCACGCGCAGGAAGAAATCCTCGCCTTTGAGGGAAAGCAGGTCCTTCCCCCGCCCGGACACCAGCACCCGCACCTTGCCGGGAAGGATATTGGCCACCATCAGGTCCTCGGTGGAAGGGTCGGCGGGAATCCCGTCGACTTGCAGGCGGATATCGATTTCCTTCTGGTAGGTATGCTCAGTCACGGCGTGGAACCACAGCAGGACCGCAAGGGTGCATGCCCCACCTTTGACCAGCCAATCACTGAAATTTCTCTTCAAGGCTACGTGCTACCTGCCGGGTCGGCAACACCGGCAATCTATAACAGTAGAAAAGGCTCCTGCGATGGGAGCCTTTGAACTCGACCTGCTGCGGTTGGAACCTCGGCGACACCGCCCGATGGAAGGCCGCCTGAAGCGGCGTGTGTCTGCGGAAAAGATCACTTATAGGATTCTTTGATCTCCTTGCCGATGCTCAACTCGCCATTGTCGATGCGGATATTGAAACCGCACTCGGGATTGGTGCAGGCCCAGGCTTTATAGTGGATCGAAGCGCCATCCCGGCCATAGTCTGATAGCGGGACGAGTACCCCCGTGTTGCACTTCAGGCATGGTGGAAATGTCTTATCCATCCTTAGACCTCCCCTCCCTGATCGACGCTCAGGAATTGGTGTTTAGCTATATGTAAATTATATCTTTGCCCCAATTTAGAGACGAATCCGACAAATGTCAATTCAATTCATGCCCACCTGGTCGCTCCAGTTGACAGCGGCTCGGCGATGGGCCGCGTATTCGTACACCGCCATTTCCTGAGCCCAGGTTTCCACCGAACCCGGGCGCTGCTGTCGCACCTGAGCAAGAGCGGTCTGCGGATCAACCTCTCGGTGAACCAGGTAACAGGCCAACATGGTCCCGGTCCGCCCCATCCCGGCGCGGCAATGCACCACCACCGGACAACCCGCCGCTAACGACTGATCGACAAACCCAACAAAGGTAGAGATAGCCGCCAGGCTAGGCGCATGCATATCCTCGATGGGCAGATGCAGGTAGTGCAGCAAATACCGGCAAACCACCTCCTTGTCGAGGGGTTCCTCGGTAAGGGAAACCAAAGCGCCTACCCCCTGAGTTCCTAGCCAGGCCAGATCCTCGGCCAGGTACTCGTCGCGCCCCACCCATCCATTCCTTATGCCCCCGGGTTGGCCCGCCCCACCCAGTTGCCCCGGCAACAACCAGCTGAAATTGTAGATCAATGGCTATCCCTTCGGCGCACCGGCCCCAGGTCCCTCCACCCATTCCTCACCGTTTTCGCCAACCTCTTTTTTCCAGATCGGCACCACCTCCTTGAGGCGGTCGATAGCGTAACGGCAGGCCTCGAATGCCTGGGCCCGGTGGGGACTGGAAACAGCGATCAACACGCTGATCTCCCCGATCTCCAGCCGGCCGACGCGGTGAAGGATCCCGACATCTTCAACAGACCATTTCGCGGCGATCTGCTCCCCGATTTCGGCCATTGTCCTTTCGGCCATTTCAGGGTAGGCTTCGTAGACCAGATAGCGGGTAGGTTTATTGTTCGCGTGGTTGCGCACCACCCCGCAGAAAGTGACTACCGCACCGTTGTGGTCCTGGAGTACCTGCGCGTACAGATCGGCAGGAGAGATCGGCTGTTCGCTGACCTTGAAGATCATCAATTCAGCCCCCACTCACCGGCGGGATCAACGCAATTTCGTCGCCATCCTTCAATACCGTAGCCCCGTCGACATACTCGGCGTTGGCAGCGATCAGCAACTTCTCCTTCAGGGGTGCCAGGCGCGGGTACCGGGATACCACCTCGTCTCTGAGGCCCGCCGCGGTGGTACCTTCGGGCAAGTCCAGGACGAGTTCTTTGGCGCCAACAGCATCGCGGCAGGAGGCAAAGAGGAGTAGTTGGATTTTCATTTGGGATGATCGTGTCGGGTTGTCTTCGAATATACCGGCGGGGCATCCCAGGCGCAAGCACATGCGCCTGGGCAAAAAAGGAGGGCTGCCCGACTGCGACAGCCCCCCTGATTTCAACTACACCTAAGCGATCTTACCGGATAAGCCTGAACCTCACTTCAGCAAGGCCATCTTCTTGACCGAAGTGAATTCACCAGACTTCAGGTGGTAGAGGTAGACACCACTACCAACCTTGGCCCCGCTGTCATCAAGCCCGTCCCAATGATAGCTGTAGCTGCCGGCAGACAGGGCCTGGCCACTGACCAGGGTGCGGATATGCTGACCCGCCATGTCGTAGATGCTCAGCTCGACCACCACCGCCGACTTGAGGTCGAAGGAAATGGTCGTCTCGGGGTTGAAGGGATTGGGGAAGTTCTGGTGCAGTTCGTTGGCCGTCGGCAGGACCTGGGCCGGAGCGAGCACCACCTCGATCATATTCGAACGGGCGGTGTTGCCACTCAGATCGACCTGCTTCAGGTAGTAGTAGAGCGTACCGACCGCGGGGTAACCGCTATCGGTGAAGGAATAATCCATGAGCTCGTCCGTGGTGCCAGCACCAAGGACCATCTCACCGATCTTCTCGAAGCGAACCTTGTCGGTGCTGCGGTAGACTTCCCAGCCCAGGTTATTGGACTGAGAAACGACGCTCCACTGCAGCAACACGTCTTTGTCGCTCGACACCTGGCCGGCAAAGCTGGCCAACTCGGCGGGAACTGGAACATCCCAAGTGGCGCTGAAGGCGACACTCAGAGCGCGGTTTGTGCCCTCGGAATTAGCGGCCGAAGTCGAGGCCGTGACCGAGAGGCTGGTGCTGCCGGCCGACTTGTCACCTTCGGAATCGAAGATCGCAGTGGCGGAACCATCAGCACCCGTAACCGAGGTGACCGAACGGCTAGCACCAGCATTGATCTGCACCACGGTGGCACCCAACAGATAAACTGCCTGGGCACCGTTGTTGGTGATATTCCAGGTAATGGTCTGACCAGCGGCAGCGGCGCCGGTGTTACCGGTGAAAAGCACCGAGAACGAGGCTTCGCCGTCGCTACCGTCGGCTTTGTTGCCGGTCCCGACTGCCGAGAAATCCAGGCTCAGATCCGTGGCAGAATTGGCCGTCAAGCTGGGCTCAGTGACCGGCGGCGCGGGCGGATTGACCGTGACACTCAAGCCGAGCGTCGAAGTATCAATCACATCACGGGTACTCGAATTGGGACCTAAGGACACCGAGATCACGTTTATTGTGATCTCGGTTGCCGTCGTCACGGTGCTTGAGGTCACCAACTTGGCTACACCTAATGCTCCACTTCCGCTCTGGCCGGAAAAAGCCGCAGCCCCTACTTTGCCTTGCCCATCTGCAACAACCTCCACAGAAGGCAGTGCAAGACCATATACATCATTTGCATCGAAACTCGACGCCGAAACGTCGATCGCATCTGCTGGAGACCACTCCAGTATTACTGCGAATTGCTTTACACCTACCATGCCTGCAGCTGCAATTGCCACGTCAACTGTCGCACCCGGCCCCACTCCGGAAATCTCGTGCGGAGTGGTGATAGAGAATGTCGCTCCTGCATTATCACCTGCAAAAGCACTACCTGACAGGGTGAGCAAAACAGCGATGGCAAGCAGCGAGGCTTTGCGCACGCAGTTCTGCATCTTCAAAATCTCCTCGTTAAGGGTCGCCTGCCGAAGGGGATAATAGTGAGATGGGACCCTGTGTTAGGGCCCCATCTCACTCACTCATCCTGCGGAGAAGAAGCCGGCCTTACTTCAGCAGCAGCATCTTCTTGGTCTTCTGGAACTCTCCCGCCTGGATATGGTAGAAGTAGATACCAGAGGACAGGGGCTGACCGTTGTCATTGGTAGCATCCCACTGGACCACATAGCGGCCGGCATTCTGATGATCCGCGACCAAGGTGCGAACCACCTGACCAACCACATTGTAGACTTCCAGTTTGACATCGGCGGCCTCAGGCAGCTGGTACTTGAGGGTCGTCTCCGGGTTGAACGGGTTCGGGTAGTTGTCCGCCAGGCCGAAGATCTCCGGGCGGGTCTGCACCTGAACCTGACCAAGGGAAGCAACCTGATTCAAGCCGTAGCTACCATCTGCCAACTGACCCTCAGTAACATCGATGTAGCTGTTCTCGATCTCCGCCTTGGTGCGGAAGACCAAGCTGACACCGAGGTTACCCTGAGTAGCAGTCTGGCCGTAGGCGGCAACTGCCACCGTACCGTCAGCCTTGTTGGCGACCTGGGGCTGAGCCAGCTGGCCCGAACCGAGCAGGTTGTTGTCGGTCGCCACGCGGACGAACTCCAACACCGTCGGATCGTAGTTGACGCTGAAGCCGTAGCCCTTAACCTCGACAAAGTTGGCCAGATCAACAGCCACCGTCAGCTCTTCGCCGATGCGCGGCAAGCTGCTGCCAGCATTGAGGTCGAGACGGGCGTCGCTGTTGAGACCAGCCAGTGCCGGCACGACCTTGGCGGAACCCTCGACGCCTCTGCCGAAGTTGTCGGCGAAGACGAAGAAGTCGTCGAAGTCGATACGGTTGTCGGTCTTGAGATCGAAGGCGGAATCGAAGCCCTCGTCACCCGCGGTCAGACCAAAGCGGTCGGCCAGGACGAAGAAGTCATCGAAACCGACTTTGTTATCGGCACCGAAGAGACCCAGTACCACGGCGCCGGTCCGGTCAAAGACCCGGTTACGGATGGCCATGGCAGTGCGCTCGACGGAGACAGGAGCAACATTGTCCTCATCGTAGGCGCTAACCTTGTAGGTATAGCGCTCGCCGTTGAAGACCGTGCCATCGACAAAGGAAGTCTCACCAGCGCCGGTTTTGCCGACGAGGGTGTAGTCGCCTCTGCCGCTCTTGCGGTAGACGTTGTAACCCTTCACGCCAGCAACCATGTCGGTAGTGGTCGGGCCGACGGCGCTGGAGATCATACGAGGAAGCATCCCGTCCGAAGCCGACTTCACCCAGCTGACAGTGATGCTGCCGCCGGCGTCGCTCGGGGTGTCGATCACGCGCAGAGCACTGATAGCCTCAGGCGCCTTGTTGTCGATGGCGCGGACCGCCTCCTTGGTGTAAACCTTGGCGGACTGAACCACGACCGGCAGGGTGCTCTTCATACGAGGAGCAATGCCGTTCTTGGCGAAGGCCAGGGCTTCCGGAGACAGGGCAGCGAAGACCGGAGCCTTCATGCCCGTCTTGGCGGCCTGGCGGCTCTGCATAATGCTCTGAGCAGAAGCGATGAAAGCCTGCTTGGCAGTGGTTTCTCGACCACGCTCGGCAGACACACCCCAGCGGGTAGCGACACCATCCAGGGTGGCAACGACAACGTACATGGCACCGTCGATACCAGGAACCGCATCGACCTTGGCCCAGGGGATGAACTCGCTGGTAGGCTCGGCCAGTTCAACCAGAGCGCCATTGGCATCGAGCTCGTGATAAACCACGTTCTCGCGCCAGATACGGTAGGCCGTCAGGGTCTCATGGTCAGCCGAGGGAGCGAAGCTCAGGAGGATGAAACCACCCTGATCGCCCTGACCATCGGCACCCATGTAATCCATGGCGACGGGCTCACCCGGAGCAGCCAGTTCGCTACCGGAAGCGCCGGCGGCGAGGACCACGATGCTGTCGGACTTGCCATGGATATAGTTATCGCCGACGGTGCTGCTGAAGACGGTCTTGGCCAGCGTGTCGCGGACACGGAAGACCAAGTCGTTGCCGGTGAAGGACTGACTGGTGGCCCAGAAGCCGCCAACACCCTTCTCCAGATAGATCCCACCCGCCTCAAACTGTGTATCCACACCCAGCTTGTTGGCAGTGGCCAGCACGTACCGATTGTCGGCTACGCGGGTATTACCGTAGCTGTCAACCAACCTGAGGGAGACCCAGAAGGCCTCACCTTCATCGACCGTATCAGGAGCGCTGACCCAGATATGGTCGTAGATCTTCGGGTTCACCACCACCACCGAGTCGAGGCTACCAGAGTAGATGCTGGCGGTGTTGGTGCTGTCGACGATGCTGATGCTCAGCGTGTCAACCGTGGAGGTATCCTTGATGATCACGCTTCTGCTGCCAGTGACCCAGTCATCGGAATTCAGGATGATGCGGCCATTGCCCGCATCTGTGGCCCCGGTGCCGCTGACCAATTTGACGCCGTGACCCGTGCCGCTGTTGCCGCGGATCTTCAAGATTGCACTACCCTTATACGTAACCGCCGAGGTGCTCTTGGAGGTCAACGCATTCAGGTTCACGGTCAGGGTATCACCAGCCAGAATCGGATGGCCATACCCCTTGCTGGAGGTATTGACTGCGATCGAGAACTTGGCAATAACCGGCACCACGAACGAGGTATCATACCTGAAAGTATCAGGTGTCGAACGCGTGAAATTGCCAGCCAAGTCACGAGCCAGCACCGAAAGCTTGTACCTAGTGCCGGTTTTCAGTGAATCAACAACAAAAGTCTGCTCGGAAAGGTTGGTCAGCGAAGAGCCACTGAGGCGGCGGGTACGCACAGGCGCCGTATCTGCCCCATCAACAGTCTCATAGGAAATGACCACGCTATCGGCGGGCTCACTCAGCTTAAATACCACCTGAGAGGTAACTTCGTCGATAGTATCCAGCCCCGAAGCATCGGTCGGGAACAAACGGGAGAGCATGATATCATCAACGTCGATGTAAACATTGGTGCGGGAAAGCTCTGACCCAGCGTTACCGACCAAGTCTTTCCCCTGGAACTTAATGGTGTGTAACCCCGTGTGCAACGAGTCGCTGGTTGGGGTGAACACCACTTTAGCGGGCCCACCTGTAGCATAACTGCGAATCGCGACTCCGCCGCCGCCAATATGCGCGACCTTGAGACTATCAAGACTGGTATAGTCTCCCAGGGCCGTGAAGTCTAGAATTCGAGTTTGGGTGGTATCGGATCCACTCGATGGCCTTGCAAGTGCTGCATCCGCAAAGTTGTGGCTCGTATTACCTATCGCCACACGCGCGTCGGCGATAGCACCATCAAAAGTGATGATCAACGAGTCCAATGCTTCTGGCAAACGCCAGGTGAGCAACTTGTCCAGCCGCGGACCACCACCATCGTCTGGGTAGGCCAAGTTGGCCGTCAGATCATCATGCAGCGTACCATCAGAAATAGTGTCACCACTCACAGGCAATAGCGTATCGCCATCAATAACCTGTGCATCCAAAGCTGGCCTCTTGGTATCAACCAAGAAAGAGACACTAGCAGTAACACCAGTAGGCACTGCGTCATAACCATTCACACTACTATAGTTACCTGCAGCATCTACCAGGAAGATACCCGTAGTATCACTTGCAGATTGACTAAGGCTTGCCGGCATATCAGCAAAAGCACCTTCAGTCAAGCCCAACTTGTAGGTTGCTGACGAGCCGGAGGTAGGGCTCGTAGGAACGAATTTCTTACCAAAAATCCTTGTGGCCAACTTCAGGGTATCTGCCAAGATAACCGCAGAGGCCTTGGTACCTAGGTCATAATTGAGGACAATCGAATCCCCAATCGCGAGGCCCGTCCTAGAGGTAGGTGCCGTCGCGAAATTGATAAGAGTAGGCAGGGTTCGACCCTCCAGCCCCAAGGTACTAACCGAGGTCAAGGTCAGACCCGTCCCACCGCCTTGAGCCGGACGATCTCCATCTACCTTAAAAAGCTTACTGGCAGGAGACACGCCGCGACTGATCTGGGCAGCCCCAGCTTCAGTGGGATCAAAAATAGCCACGCGGACCCGAACGGAGCCAAAAGTTCCCGTTTGAGCAGGAATCCTGACATACCACGTGAAGGTCAGAGAATCTGGTCCAGAACCAGAATTGGGAGCTTTTTTGGTAAAAACAATCGAATCCCCATTGCCGATAGCAGGAGTATAACTATTGCGCCCGCCCTTCAAAGCACGCCGAGCCGCAATAAAGTTGCTCAGGGTCAACCCCTTATCTGTACCCTGGGAAGTCAACCGAGTATTGATGGCGGTGAGAGCTGCTCCTCCATCAGAAACACCTACGATATTCGTCTTAATTGAATCAGTAACTGCAGTGGCCGCCCCAACCCCGGTAGTATCACCCAGCACCAGGCTAGAATCACCACTGGCATTAAACTGCACCAGCCAAAAGAAAACATTCAGATTGCTATCGATCGTGGCAGTACGGATAGTCGTCGAGACGACCACAAGGGAGTCAATACCCCTAATGGCACCACTATCCGGCGACACTACCAGCACTTTATCTATGATTGCTGCCTCTGTATTACTGGAGAAAAAACCTGCAGTAAATACAAGAGACAAGGCAACCAAAAATGCCAGTCTCCTCAGTTTCATGCTTTCCTCCTCAAGGAGAAATCTCCCTGTCTTGAAACGCGGTGGGAATCAAACTCATTACTTCTTGTAACTGATCTCGTCTGCGTTGCACTCTTTCCTTGGGCTCGGCTACGACGAGAGGAACTTCGGTTCGTCTCGACGCCTCATCCCTCCTTTCTACCTGAAAAAGTTCTATATGTGAGTGCGAATGTTCAAAAAAAGCTTGGATTGTTACGAATAACGAGGATATCCAAACACAATACACCCTACCCCAAGTAGGGTGTAATAATATCAAAAGCCCTATGCAGTGTCAAGCATTTTTTGCCTGCACCACCTACACAATAACCAAAGCCATCCCAGTATTTTGGATGTTCCACTGCCGTGCGTCGCAGCTAGTGGAGATATTACCAAATTAACCATTTTTCCGCAAGCACGCTGTGACCAGTGTCACAGATATCAACATCCTGAAAATAGATGATTTTGAAGGTCTTAGCAAATATCCATCGACTCGGCGGACAGTACATATATTATAGGTAAAGAAATCGACAAAAAAAAGATCCTTTTTCGCGAGGCCGCCATGTTCAATTGGATCTTGCGCTACGCCCACTGGCTCCACACCCGTTGGCCGGCTGGAACGGTAGAGCGTCTGCCTCAAGTGGACGACGAGGGGCGGGCCAATGTTCCCGGGTTGATTGTCGTCGGGGACCTGAAGGGCATTCCCTTGCTCAAGTTTGCTGCGGATTCGGGGGCCCGGGCCATCCAACAGATCGAGGCCGACCCCGAGTTGCGCCGACTAGAGCAAGACACCCCGGATTCAGGCATCGTCGACGTTGCCATCGTTGGCGCCGGGATCGCAGGCATGGCGGCCGCACTGGCGGCCCAGAAAGGCGGGCTCTCATTCGCCCTGATCGAAGCCACCGAAGCCTTTTCCACCCTGGCAGACTTCCCCAGAGCCAAACCCATCTTTGCCTACCCGACCTCGATGGAACCGGCGGGCGACCTGAAAATCGCCGCCACTGTCAAGGAGGATTTGCTCGCCGAACTGCGGTCCCAGACCGCTGCAGCGGGGATAGAACCTCGTATCGCCAGGGTAGACCACGTCAAAAAGCAGGGTGGGCTCTTCGCCATTGTCATACCCGGGCAGGAGCCCCTGCGCGCCAGGAGGGTTGTCGTGGCTATCGGCCGGTCGGGGGACTTCCGCCGGCTCGGGGTGGAAGGGGAGCACCTGGCCAAGGTCTACCATCGGCTACACGACCCCGGAGATTTCGCCGGCAAGGAGGTACTGGTGGTCGGCGGGGGCGACAGCGCCCTCGAAACCGCCCTGGCCCTCGCTCAGGCCGGCAGCCGGGTCACCCTCTCTCACCGCAGCACCGAATTATCCCGCCCGAAACCGGAAAATCTCGAAGATCTACACCGGCTGGCAGGGGCGCCGATTCCCGGTGGGGGAGGTCTGGTCTGGTTGCCGGGCAGTGTCGTGCAGCGCATCGACACCACGGAGGTGGTGCTCAAAAACCGCGAAGGCGAGCAGCGCATCCTGCCCAATGACGCGGTGTTTGCGATGGTCGGCCGCCAGGCCCCGCTCGATTTCCTGCGCCGCTCAGGGGTGAGGATCCGCGGCGACTGGTCGTGGCGGCGGCAGGTTTCTCTGGGACTGATCCTGCTGGCAGCCCTTTTTGTCTACCACTGGAAAACCGACGCTGGCATACCGGTCAAACACTGGTTCCAGGAAGCAGGGCTCTTTCCTTTCAATCTCGCCAAACCCGCTGATCCGGCTTCCCTCCGCGGCACCCTGGCCCTCTCCATGGGCCAACCCAGTTTCTACTACTCCCTGCTCTATTGCGGCTGTGTTCTTTTTTTCGGCTATCGGCGCATCCAGCGACGGCCCACCCCCTATATCAAACGCCAGACTCTGACCCTGGCACTCATCCAGTGCCTCCCGCTTTTCCTGCTGCCCTACCTATTGCTGCCCTGGGCCGGGCACCAGGGCTGGTTCTCGGATGGCAGCACCCTCAAACCCCTGGCCGACGCCCTCTTCCCCGAATCGCCCTGGGCTGAGCACGGGCGCGAGTACTGGCGCTCGCTGGGCCTGATCCTGGCCTGGCCCCTTTTTTTCTGGAACGTGTTCACTGCCCAACCCCTGATATCCTGGCTGGTCATCAGCTTGGTGCAGACCTTTGTGCTCATTCCCCTCATAGTGTACCGCTGGGGCAAGGGCGCGTATTGCGGCTGGATCTGTTCCTGCGGCGCCCTGGCCGAAACCATGGGGGATGCCCACCGTCAACAGATGCCGCACGGTCCGCGCTGGAACCGACTGAACATGGTCGGGCAGGGAATCCTGGCCCTCACCTTCGTCCTGCTCGGCCTGCGGCTGGCCGGTTGGCTGCTGCCCGCCGACCACTGGGTCAATGCCCTATACATGGGCTTGCTGATGGGCAAGAAGGCCGACTGGGGCTCGCTGGGTTTCCCCTTCACTTTTTTCAACTATGTATGGCTGGTCGATCTGCTGCTGGCCGGCGTCCTCGGGGTGGGCCTCTACTGGCATTTCAGCGGCCGCATCTGGTGCCGCTTCGCCTGTCCCTTGGCCGCGCTGATGCATATCTACGCCCGCTTCAGTCGCTTCCGCATTCTGGCCGACAAAAGGAAATGTGTCTCCTGCAACCTCTGCACCGCGGTCTGTCACCAGGGTATCGACGTCATGAACTTTGCCAACAAGGGCAGACCCATGGCCGACCCACAGTGTGTGCGCTGCAGCGCCTGCGTGGCGGCCTGTCCCACCGGAGTCCTCCAGTTCGGCCAAGTAGATCCCCGCACCGGTGAGGTGCTCCAGTTGGACCGCCTGAACGCCTCGCCGGTACAGCAGCGCGAGCAGCACTGAGAGGACCAGTTCCTGTCAGCACCGCCGCCCGCCACCCGGCTGCTTTGATTGACACCTGGCAGAGGGGGATCTAATTTAATATGCTTAAAGGGTAAGTTCCGCCTTTGTCGGGTATCTATCGCCTCTTTCACAGGAACGGACGCCTATGAAAGTACTCGTCGTGGACGACTCCCCCACGATGCGCCGCATCGTGGTCCAGATGCTCAAGAAAATCGGCTATAATGACATCTCGGAAGCCGACAACGGCCAGAACGCCCTGGAGCGCCTGCATGCCGAGGGCAACTTCGAATTGTTGCTCACCGACTGGAACATGCCAGTGATGACTGGCCTGGAACTGACCCAGGCGGTGCGCGCCGATGCCAAACTGGCCGGCCTCCCCATCCTGATGGTGACCACCCGCAACATGAAACAGGACATCGTCGCTGCCATGAAGGCCGGGGTCAACAACTACGTCACCAAACCCTTCGATCCCAAGACCATCAAAGAGAAAATCGACCGCGTGCTGATCAAGAAGTGACAGGTGTAGCGAGCAACAAGGGAAAAAGCGCGCTTGACCAGCTGAAATCCCGCATCCTGCTGCAAAATGGCACGGTGCTCGAGCGGGTCGAGGGCGAGGTCGAGTTGAACGATGTGGACCAGAAGGGTAAGCCACGCCTGGGGCCGGTACTGGTGCTTCGCAGTATCGAGGAAGGATCGAAGCTGCGCCTGGCCTACCCGCGCCCGGTCACCGTGCTGGGCTCCTTGAGTGGCCAGGTCTTTGGCGCCTACCGGGTCAAGGCCGGAAATCTATTAAGCGGCCGCCTGGAAGGGGCCCGCCACGTAGAGATCGTCCACAACCTCGGCAGCAAGGGCGAGTCCAATGTCGATTCGTGGATCGTCTTCGAGGCCACCAGCGACCCGGGGTTTTTCGCCCAGGCCCAGCAGGGCCTGGAGAAGCTGCGCGAGTTGGAAAGCAGCCAACAGTCGCAGCGCGAGGACACCGCCCGCCAGTTGCTGTTGCGCGCCCTGAAGGAAGTCCCCTATAACATTCGGGTCTTCGCCACGCTGGGGCGGCAATCGAAAACCGTTTTTACCCTCAATCCCACCCGACGGGGCCGCGAGGTCGAACTGGACCTCAAAACACTGCTGCGTCACCTGATCCTCAAGCTGGGCCAGGAAGAGGGCCTCCCCAAAACCGAACAGATCTCCCGCTTCAAAGAAATCCTGCGCGAAACCCTGCGCGAAAGTCTGCGCCAGGCCAATAGCGGCGGCATCGGCGCGGCGCTGCGCAAGCAGCGAGGCGAGGAAGCGTACCAGGTGGCGGTGGACGCGCTGTACGACTACCTCTTTCCCAAACTGATCCAGGCCTGGTTCCGGATCACCGAGCAGTTCACCCAGACCGTAGTTGACCGGCTCTGCGACGCACCAATGATCCTCAGTGTCGAAGGACAGTTGGCGCCCTTCTTCCAGATCGAGTACCCGCGCTGGAAGTTCCACGTCACCGGCAGCAAGATCGTCCCCGAAAAGGTGGCCGACTGCAACCTGGCCTGCCAGTTGGGCAGCGACAAGGACCGCATGAACCTGACCTATACCTACGTGGGCAGCGAAGACTGGATCACCCAGACCAAGGAACTCGAGTTGAGCCAGACCATGAAATGCAAGCTCCTGCTCAAGGATGGCCACGTGTATCTGAACGATACCACCAATTGTCTCTTTGGCCCTTCCCTGGAGCAAAAGGCGGCTGAATAGACGCTTTGCTCCAGTACATAAATAGGCCCTGGTCTCGCGCCGAGACCAGGGCCTTATTTGTTGCCGGACAGCAGGTCAACCCGCTTCGCGGTACCGCTCCTGCAGGTCCATCAACTTGCCCACGTCGAGGATGAGCCGCACCCGCCCATCCCCCAGGATGGTGGCCCCGGCGATCCCATGAGCCGGGCCGACAAAATCACCCA
Source organism: Candidatus Latescibacterota bacterium (assembly GCA_020852055.1). Classification (GTDB taxonomy): domain Bacteria; phylum Latescibacterota; class UBA2968; order UBA8231; family UBA8231; genus SICG01. Next base: position 47,554 of record JADZBP010000026.1, on the reverse strand, counting down.
GCGCCTTGATGACCACATCGACCTGACCCAGCAGGCGATCGACCAGGATGCCTACTCGACGCTCGGCCAGACCGGCCACTACCACATAGGCCTCCTGTTTCCCCTCGCTGGCAACCGGCACCTGCAGCACCTGCCCCAGATCGATGAGCGGCAGCACCTTGTCCCGGGACAGGATCACCTGGCGGCCCTGAAGGGATTCGACCTGGTCCTGCGAAATACGCACCGCCTCGATCACTGCGGTGAGGGGCACGATAAAAATCTCGTCGGCCGCCGCCACCTGCAGGCCGCTGATGATCGCCAGGGTAAGGGGCAGGCGGATGGTGATGGTGGTGCCCGTGCCGAGGGTGGAGTCCAGATCGATGGTGCCGTTGAGGCGGGTGATATTGGTGCGCACCACATCCATGCCCACCCCGCGCCCCGAAACCGAGGTGATGGTCTGGGCGGTGCTGAATCCTGGCAGGAAAATCAGGCTATAGGCTTCACTGTCGTCCATACGCTCGGCGTCAGCGGTGCTGATGATCCCCTTTTCGACCGCCTTCTGCTTGAGTTTGGCCGGATCCATACCCTTGCCATCGTCCTGGATGCGCAGGACGATGTGGTTGGCCTCGTGGGTAGCGGAAAGCCGGATGATGCCCCGCGGGTCCTTGCCCGCCTGCTGCCTCGCTGCCGGCGTCTCCACCCCGTGGTCCACCGCATTGCGGATCAAGTGGATGAGGGGATCGCCGATCTCGTCGGCCACCGACTTGTCGATCTCGGCGTCGTGATCCTCGATCACCAGTTCGATCTGCTTGTTCAGGTCGCGGGCCAGGTCGCGCACCATGCGGGGGAAACGGGCAAAGACACGGCTGACCGGAATCATCCGCATCATCATCACCGATTCCTGCAGTTCGCCGGTGAGCATGTTGACCTGGGCGGTCGCCTCGTTGAGGCGGTTGACCAGTTCCTCTTCACCGTGTTCGGCCACCAGCTGGGTGTTGAGCTGGAGCAGGCGGTTGCGCCCCAGCACCAGTTCCTCTGCCAGGGTCATGATCTTGTCGATACGTCCCACATCCACCCGGATAACCTGGTCGGCGCCCGCCGCCGGGGCAGGATGCGCGCCAGCCGCCGCCTCATGGGGGACTGGTGCCTCCGCCGAAGCTGCCGGTGCCGCCACCGGGGCCACTGCCGCCGCCGGCACCGCCACCGGGGAGCCCGCATCGGCGCCTTTGGTCTCGGCGATATGGGTCAGGGCCCGGCGCACCGCACTGGTGTCGCGCCGCACGATGAAATTGTTGCGGATGTCGGCCTGGAGCACCTTGATCTGATCCACGCCCTGCAAAATGACATCCATGATGCCCTGGGAGAGCTGCATCTGGCCTTTGCGCAACAGGTCGAGGAGGTTCTCCATCTTGTGGGTCACCCCCGCCATCTGGGTGAAGCCCAGGAAACCGGCCGCTCCCTTGAGGGTATGGGCGCCGCGGAAGATCTCGTTGAGCAGGTCGAGATCGCTGCTGGCCTCTTCGAGGTGAACTAGGTTCTCGTCCAACTTCTCGAGAATCTCGTTCGATTCGGTGATGAAATCCGGGACAAAATCCATCACCTCGCCGCTGAGCGGTCCCTCCTGCACCACCTCCTCTTCCTCCTCGGCCGCCGAAGCAACCGGAAGTAGCGCCGGGGTTTCAGTCACTCCAAGGTCTGCCACCCGGGCCTCGGGGGTCAACTCGACCTCGGGAGCTAGCTCCGGCTCCGCCTCAGCCTGTGACTCCATCGGTGCAACCGCTGCCTGTTCCTCCTCGAGGCGCAGTTCCTCGGTGTGTTCTTCTTGGTACGTGGGCGCCGCAATGCCGGCCCGCTGGTCCAGCGCGGCCAGCAACTCACCAGGATCAAAGGAACCAGCCTCGTAAGCGCCCAGGTACTGCAAGCCCTCACCGATCTGGTCACGGCCCTGGCGCAACAGCTCGAGGGCGACCGGCCCCAGCGGATCGGGCGTCGCCAGCAACCCGCCCAAGCCCTGGAGCAGGGAGACCAGGGCGTCGAAATTGAGAAACCCGACCCGCTGCATCAGGGTCTTGAACACCTCGGCCAGCGCTTCCACCGCCCCGGTATCGGCCGGGTCAGCCTCGAGGATCTCCAGCTGGTACTCCAGTTGTTCGAGGAGGGCTGGTGCCTCTTTGATAAACTCGTCGGTCAATTCCTTGATGATATCGAGATCTTCTTCCATAGTGGACTCGGCTCGGCGGGCGACTAGCCCGGCCCGGCTACTATTCCTGTGCGTTGGCGAGCAGTTTGCCCAGATCCAGCAGGGTCATGATCTGGTGATTGACCGTAGCCGTGCCGGCCACGTACTCCTCGGTGTTGGCCGAAGGTTCGATCTGTTCCTGGCTGAGGCGCAGCACCTCGGAAACCGCGTCGACGGTGAACCCCATCAGCCGGTCGGCGATATCCACCACCACCAGGCGCGATTGGCGGCTGCGGCCCTGAGACTGCAGGCCCAACCGCGTGGCCAGATCCACCACCGGCACCACCTTGCCGCGCAGGTTGACCACCCCCAGGATATAGAGATGGGAGTGCGGCACCCGGGTGATCTCCAGCTCGCTGAATCGGACGATTTCGCGCACGTGCAGGATATCAATGATGAAACGCTCATTGGTCACTTCCAGGCCAATCACCTGGATGAGGTCTGCTTCCTGCGGGCCTCCGGCAAAACCCAGGCTGTTTTCCGCCTGGGGCTCTGCGGTCGAGAGTAAGTCGGTCATAGCTGTCCACGATCCGGCGACATGCGCCCTACCTTGTTAATTTTCATAAGCTTCTGCTTTCTCTTTATCGGTCATCCCCAGGTTCATCTTAAAGAGAAGCACCCCGAATTTGCCGTGCCCCCCACTGGTGGTGTTTTTCGCCCCGCCCCACCACTATGGGACGGGCAAGGGCCCGACCCTCGGGCACCAAGCGCCCGCCACTAGCGTCAAGCCCGCCCTTTGAAAGCCGATAATAACTGGTGTGAAGTAGGGCGAATGTCTTTTTTATAGAGGGATGCGCTGCGGCAGGGCTGGGCAGGGCTGACTGCAGGGATGGTTCAGCCGGAGAGGAAAAAGATACAGGACCGCATATGAACGCACAACAGGAACCCATCAAGATCGAGAGCAACCTGATCGAGCTGATCGATTTCCGCCTGTTCGAGCAGCGGGAGGACGGCTCCGTCTACGAGGGGATCTACGGCCTCAACGTTTCCAAAGTACGCGAGATCATCATCCTCCCCCGGCTTTCGCGGGTTCCCGAAGCCCATCCAGCCATCGAGGGTTTGTTCAATCTGCGCGGGGTGGAGGTGCCGGCCGTCAATCTGGCTACCTGGCTCAAGATCCGCGAGGCCCCGCCCCAGAACACCAGCCGCAAGGCCATCGTCACCGAATTCAGCCACCAGACCGTGGGCTTGATCATCCACCAGGCCCACCGCATCCGCCGCGTCTCCTGGGACTCGATCAAGCCCCCCCCCTCGTTGATCTCCCAGCGGCACGGAGCCTCGATCATCGGCACCACCCTGATCGACGAGAACCAGACCCTGCTGATGATCGACGTGGAGAAGATCGCCGCCGAGATCCGCGGCCAGCCGCTGGAAGAGGTCGTCGACTCCATGCTCATCGACCCGGTCCAGCAGCACCAGGGTCGGGTGCTGATCGTCGACGACTCGGCAGTGGCCCGCAAGCAGCTCTCCCACATGCTCACCCGGGCGGGTTTCCGCGTGGTCGAGGCCAGCGACGGCCAGGATGCCATCGACAAGATGGTCCGCCTCCGGGCCCAGGCCCCCGGCCACCAGCTCAAAGCCGAGCTGCAGATGGTGATCACCGACGTGGAGATGCCGCGTATGGACGGCTATCTGCTCACCAGCCGCATCAAGTCCGATCCTCAGTTGCGGGACCTGCCGGTGATCATGCACTCCTCGCTCAGCGGGCAGGCCAATATCGACAAGGGCAGGCAGTCGGGCTGCGACGAGTATCTGGTCAAACTCGACCCTCAGACCCTGCTCGACACGATCAGCCGCTACATCCACTAACTTGTTTTCCGCCCGAAATAGCGCCGCGGGGGGTGAAACGGGTTTGACAGGTTGTCGGCTCTCGCCTATCTTCAAAAATTCAAATTATTATGGCCATTACCCTCATCCCCCCCGACGCCCATGAAGAGCGAGCGCCTGCTCACTACCGGCGAAGTGGCCGCTCATTGCCGTGTCTCCTATGAGACCGTCAACAACTGGATCAAGAGCGGCAAACTCGTCGCCTATGTCACCCCAGGCAAGCACCACCGCATCCCTATCGATGGATTCAGAGACTTCCTCCAGCAACACAACTGGCCGCCCTTCGACGAAGTGCCGGCGCCCAAGCCCAGGGTGCTGGTAGTCGACGACGACCAGCGGGTACTCAAAAGTGTACTGCGCAATCTGACCAATAGCGGCGCGTACGAACTCGCCTCGGCAACCGACGGGTTCGACGCCGGCCTGCAGATCGCCAAATTCAAACCCGATCTCATCATCCTCGACCTGATGATGCCCCGGGTGAACGGTTTCGAGTTGTGCCAGAAGATCAAATCCTCCCCCGAGACCCGCCGCATCGGGGTGCTGGTGATCACCGGCCATAACTCCGAGGAAAATATGCAGCAGGCCCTTGCCGCCGGCGCCGACGCCTATCTGACCAAGCCTTTTACCACCAAAGCCCTGCAGAAGACCCTCCAGGAACTGTGGACTGAAGTCGGCAAAAGCGGCAAAGCCAGCCGCGCCTGAGCGCCCTCTTCCCCCTTATGCCCCTGCTTATAAAGACAAGCTGATGAGCCGCATACGCCTGATGATCGTAGACGACTCCCTCTTCACCCGCAAGATGCTGCAGCAGATGGTGGAGAGCGACCCGAGGGTCGAGGTCGTGGCCCTGGCCAACAATGGCGAAGAGGCCGTGGAAAAGGCTCACCAGCTCAAGCCCGATATCATCACCCTGGACGTGATCATGCCGGTCATGGACGGCATCGCGGCGCTCAAACAGATCATGCGCGAGTGCCCCACCCAGGTGCTGATGGTTTCGGGGGTCACCACCGAAGGCGCCGAGGTCACCCTGGATGCGCTGGCCCTGGGAGCAGCCGACTTCCTGCCCAAACCCACCGGCGGCAACCCGGCGGAACTGGGCAAGCTGGGCAAGGAGTTGCTGGAAAAGATCCATGCCATCGCCGGCCGGCGGCGCCAACCACTGCCGGTGCCCGTCCCTGCACCGGCGCCAATATCGGCGCCGGAGGCCAAACACGCGGCAGCGCCTGCCCATCCAGCCGCCCTCCCCAAAACCAGGCTGGCCGGGAAAAAAGAACTCGTGTTGATCGGCACCTCCACCGGCGGTCCCAACGCCTTGCAGGTGGTGATCCCCAGGCTGCCCGCCGACCTGCCGGTGGGCGTCCTGATCGTCCAGCACATGCCGGCCACCTTCACCCAGCCGCTGGCTGCCCGTCTCGACCGCATCAGCGCTGTCAAGGTGAAAGAGGCCCAGGAAGGGGACGAAATCCTTCCCGGCCAGGTACTGCTGGCCCCCGGCCACAGCCACCTGGTTCTGCGCGAACGTGGCCGTGTGGGCCTGGATCAGGAACCTGCCAATGTGCCGCACCGGCCAGCCGTAGACGTGTTGATGGCCTCGGCAGCCAAGGTGTACGGGGGATCGGCACTAGGGGTGATTATGACCGGGATGGGGCAGGACGGCAAGGAGGGCATGACCCAACTGAAGGCCAAGGGCGGCACCATCATCGCCCAGGACGAGCGCAGCTGCGTGGTCTACGGTATGCCCCGGGCGGTGGTCGAGGCGGGGCTGGCAGACGCGGTCTGTCCGCTCGAGGAGATCGCGGCGACCATCATCCACCACCTGAAATAGTCAGCCGAAAAGCGCGTCGATGTCCTCCTGGGACATGGGCTTCTCGGTGCTTTCGCCTTCCTTCTCCTCGTCCTTGGGGATCATGTTCTGGTCGTAGACCTGGGTCTTGACCCGCAGGTCGGGAGCCGCCGTATCCCCGGCGAAGAGATGATCTGAAAACTCCTGCAGCACCACCCGCAACGCCTCGATCTTCTGGTAACTGCGATCCCCCACCTGCAGCAGGGTCAACAGGCGCATCAGTTGCCGGCTGGCATCGGCGATGGTGGCGCGGGTCTGGCGGTTGAACTCCTGAGCCTTGCCGAGTTGCTCGGTGCCGGCGGAGAGTTCCTCCAGGCATTCGATGGCCCGGGTCAGGGTATTTTGCAGGTCCTGGTCGATGTCGCGCAGGCCACTGTCGAGCCTCAGCACATAACGGCGCGCCTTGAGGTTGGCGGCGAAGTTCCGGTTGTCGGGAGTGGGTTCCGCGGCGGCGCTTTTGGCCGCCACTGCTATTTTTCCGGCACTGGCAACCGGGGCGGCGGCCGGCTTTTTCCCCGTGGTGGCCATGGCGGCCGGCTCGGGGGCGCGCTGATAGAAATTGTAGGCCGAGTGCGGCGTGCGCTGAAACTCGGTGCTCAGGCCCATCAGGGAGTCGGAGGGGCCCAGGACCAGGTACCCCCCCGGCTTGAGCGCCGCCCACAACGCGGCTAGCACCTTCTTTTTGGTGGGCGCATCGAAGTAGATGAGCACATTGCGGCAGAAGATGATATCCATGTCCTTCCAGGCCTGCTTTTTGTCGAGCAGGCTGTTCACCTCGAACTTCACCATCCGCGCGATCTGAGGGTTCAACAGCACCAGGTATGGATCGGCTGGGTCAGGCTGGAAGTGTTTGGCGTAGACCTCGGGCAGGCTGCGGATATTGCGGGCGCTGTAGCGGGCCTCTTTGGCTTTTTCGATGGTCCCGCTGCTGATATCCGTGCCCAGGATCGAGAGGTTCCAACCCTTGGCATCACCCAGCAACTGGCGCAACACCATGGCCAGGGTATAGGGCTCTTCGCCAGAAGAGCAGGCCGCCGACCAGATCCGCAGGCTCTGGTCGGGCTGGCCCCGGCGGGCCTCGATCATGCCGGCTACCAACTGCTGGAAGATATCGATCTGCTGCTGATGGCGGAAAAAGCTGGTCTCGTGGATGGAGACCTGATCGATGAGTTCCTCGACTTCCTGTTTGCTGTTGGGGTTGTGCTTGAGGAAGTTCAGGTAACCCATGCCATCGTCCAGGCCGGCCTGGGTGGCGCGGCGCCGGACCCGGATATCGAGCAATTGCCGCTTGGCGTCGGTGTACTGTATACCGGTAAGTTCGTAGATATACCCCTGGAATGCCTTGAACGCCTGGTCATCCAGGAAGTATCCTTTGTTGGCCGTCACTGCGGGGTCTCCTCTATGGGGCTGTTATAGCGCACCACCAGCCACAAAATCTCCTGGGAATGGGGATCTAACTCCAGGAACTTGATCCCTACCCCCTGCAGCCCACTCTCCGGATCGCGCCCCTGCCACACCACCACCCCGTTGGCCTTGATGGCCATTTTGCCCTCTCCAGAGGACAGCACCACCTCCACCTGGCATTCGGTGCCCAGAGCCAGGGGTTCCTCCTGGGCGACAAAAACCCCCTGCATGTTGATGTCTCTGGTCTGGGACTTGGAGGTATGGTCCTTGGCGCGGACCTCCACTTCAACGGCGAAAGGCAGGCGCGTCAGGCGACGCCTGTTGGCGAATTCGCTCATGAGCCTTTTCCCGTGCTGAGGTTTTTGCGCATATCCTCGGTAAATTTGCGAATGGTGGGCGCCAGGAGTTTGGCCAACTCGACCAGCTCATCCGGCTGCACCACGAGGGCTTCGACGAGCCCCGTAGGCAGGAACTGCGCCAGCGCTTCCTGCGCTCCCACCGGATAAGGCAGCGCTTCGTCGGCAACCGCAGCCGCCCCGGCTGCCGCACCTTCGGCGACCGGCGGCGGTGGGGGCGCCGCCGCCGCCGGCGCCTTGGCCGCCGTCAGTCCGGGCAGCAGGCGCACCAGCGGGTAGGCGGCAGTCAGCGGATAGGGATAGATACCGCCGGCCACGAAATTGGCCAAGCCTATCAGCTGGGAAAAACGGTCGTCGGCAGCGGGCGCATGGTGCGACTGGATCACCCGGGTCGTTTCCTCGCCCAGTTGCCACGAGTCGGCGAGGATGCGGCCCACATGGCAATGCTGGGCGCCGCCGGCCACCATCTCTTCGGCCGAGAGCATGGTGCTGTTCCAGTTCTGCACCTGCAGGTGTTCGACGAACAGGGAGAAGATGCCCGGGTAAGCGTGGGCCAGAGCGATCTTGCCGATATCGTGCATCATGCCGCCAATAAAGGGGTCCTGGCCGGCGCTCAGGCGCAGACGATCGTAGATATTGAACCGCTTGAGGGCATCGATGGCCTCGGGGGGCAAGGCCAGCTCTTCGAGTTCGCGGCGCTGGTCCGGGCTCTGGCGGGTCGGGTCGAGGGGGCAGGAAAGGATACGCGCGGCAAGGGCCGTGGCCACGCTGTGCAGCCAGAAATCCTCGACCGGAACCTGCTCCTTGTCCACCTCCTCGAAGGAACGCTGCAACGCCCCCGAAACCACTAGCTCCTTGACGGCGTTTTTGCCCATCAGAATGACGGCCTTGCCCACGTCGGTGATTTCGCCGCGGAACCCGTAGATGGGCGACCGGGCCCGGCGAATGACCTGGGCCTGGCACAGGGGATCGAGGTTGATGGCCTTGATCCATTCCTGGATGTCGCTGTCGCGGTCGTGGTCGAGGGAGACGATCCGGTGATAGACCCCGGGCAGCACCGGCAGCTTGACCATGTTGCGGATATCGTTGTCCAGCCGGCGCCGGATCTCCTCGGGGGGCGGCAACTCGCCGCGCAGGCCCTGCCGGGCGGGGGTGAAAGCAAACTCGTTGATCAGCTGCTCTAGCTCTTCGCTCTTGAGCTTGTGGCGCTCGATCAGGGAGATGCCGAGGCGGTCGAGGCCAAAACGCTCCTTGCTGCTCAGCTCGCTGATGTTGTCGCACAACACCATGACCTTCATGCCCGAGCGGCTGTTGATGCTGGCCAGCCGGGCCAGGGTAACCCCGCCACCCTGCAGCCGCGTCGACAGCATCAGCAGTTTGATGCGGTTGCCCAGCACGCGCAGGCGCTTGGTGATGATGTTGCTGCTAGATTCGATGCCGTAGCCGACCTTGGCCTCGGGGAAGCGGCCCTTGAGCAGATTGTAGCTGATCATCGCCTGAGAGAGGAAGCGGACGATGTAGTACTTGTCCGGTTTGGCCAGTTGCTCGAGGGTATTGGCCTCCTCGCCGAAGAGGACCAGGGTGTGCTCCTCGTGGCGATCCAGCGTGTCCTTGCCGCGGAGGATCTGGCCGATCTGGTTCTGCTGGCGCCGGCCGACGATGGCGCGCAATTTGGCTTCCAGTTGCTGGGGCGTGAAGGGTTTGGCGATATAACCGTCCACCCCGCTCTTGACGGCGGCAATCACGTCTTCCTTGGCAGCGCGGGCAGTGAACATCAGGATGGGCAACTGATCGTAGGCGGGGTTCTGGCGCACCTTCTCGACCAGTTCCAGGCCGCTCATGATCGGCATGTTCCAGTCGGTCAGCAGGAGGTCTACACTCTGGGCGCGCAGGATCGACCAGGCCTCGCCTCCGTGTTTGGCTTCGAGCACCTCGTCGTAGCCCAATTTTTTGAGCATGGCCCCGACGAGCTTGCGCATACCCATGGAATCTTCGGCAATGAGAACTCTGAGTGACAAGGGTAAACAGATCCTGAAGAGAGGATAAACTGAGGGGCAATAAGCTATAATAACAGCCCTTTTAGATCCAAAATCAAGGCAAGGAATGGACCCGATCAGGCGGGAACGGGTTCATCCTGGGCGCTGCTGCAGAACCGGCCTCCGGGGCGGAGCGCGGCGAAGGTGGTGTTGGTTTTTCCCAGGCGGAGCGTGACCCCCGGATAGATCCGATCACCCACCTCCACCTCCAGTTCCCCCGCCCCTTTGATCTGACTGTCGAGCGCCTGGTACTCGCTCTGGAACCGCTGGTACAGGCGGACCAGTTGGTTGAGCTGTTTGGCGTAATTGAGCAGCACCTTGCGGCGTGGCTCGGCAGCGGCGTCGATGAGGGTCTTGATCTGCTTGGCATCGATGCGCGAAACCCCCAGTCGGGCCAACAACTGGACGATGCGCTTGCGGCTCTCCTCCATACAGCGCTTGAGGTGGTCGAGCCGTACGGCCTCTTTGCGGTTGACACCGACCACCAGCACCGTCGCCAGGCCGGTGGCGGCGCCCAACTGCCAGGCCGAGATGCGCCGCAGCGCCCAGGTCTGCCCGCCGGCGATGATGCCCCCGGCCCCGTCGCCACGCCGGGTGCATACCACCTGGCCACCCGCCCGCAGGATGGCGCTGCTGGCCTCGCCGATCAGGATGTCCTGGCCGGCCGAAAGGGTGGCCTCCTGAACAAAGTGGACCCGGATATCCTGCTGGGCCGCCAATTTGGCGCGCCGGCCCATGACCGGACCCCCGATCAGGACGCTGCCCTGGTCGGCGCTCACCTCGCCGCCGTCCTCGATCCCCCCTTCGATCAGGATATCGCCGTCGGCCCTCACCGAGAAGCCGCGTTTGACCGCACCTTTGACGTAGACATTGCCCTCGAAACTCAGGCTGCCGGTCGAGAAACTGACATCTCGCTCGACAATCAGGGTGGGTTCCACACTCAGCTTGGTCTCGGTGACCTTGAGGGTTCCGTCCTCGGTGGCGTAAAACAGTTCGGTGTCTCCCGCCGCTTCGGACATCACCCCCGGCCCCTCCCCCAGCGGGCGGTACGGGTCGGCCGGAGCCGGCAAGGGACGGCCTCTCAGGTCCACACCCGCCACTCCAGGGGTGGGCAGATAGCGGCGGGCCACGGGCTCACCGGCTTTTACCCTGGGGGCGAAGCGGATCTGCTGTCCCTCGACAAAGGCAGGCATGATCTCGACCATTACCTGCAGCCGGCTGTCCTTGCCAGGCACTGGCGGCTGGCCCTGAGCCAGCAGGTGGCGACCGGGGATCTGGGCCTGATGCACCTTGGGCAGCAGGGCTTTCAGGTTCTCCAGCACCACGCCCTGGTTAAGCCCCAGATCCTCCAACCAGGGCAGGAGCAGGTCCCCCTTCACCGCGTGAGGATGGGGCCCCAGCACCACCCAGTGCAGGTACAGACTGTCTGCCGAGAGGTGGAGGGGAGAAACCACCGAGAGCACCCCCTCGTGTAGACACAGATACCCGAAGCGTTCGGCTAGGAGTTGCCCTGCCTCATCATGGCAGATATAGGCCCCCGCCACGAGTGGACCATCGGCGGTGGACAGCGGTGCCGCCACCGGCCGGCCAAAGACATCCGTTCCCGGTGTTCCCCGATCCTCGGGATCACCACGGCCCACCAACTGGCCGGGGTACACCACCCAAACCGCCCCCTGCGTCGCCGTCTCCCCCCGGGAAACCCGCTGAAAAAGCTCCAGCATGGCGGCGGTGCGACGACCGAGCGCCAGCGCTGACACCCGCTCCTGGAGGCGGTCGGCATAGAGCCACTCGATGCGGCCGGGCTGGCCGGGAACGGGTGTGATACCGGCGGCGATCTTGAGCCACCCCCGCTGGCTGGCCACCAGATCCTGGTCCAGGTCGGCGGTGGCCTGCAGGCCATGCGCCCGCAGCCCGGCCAGGGCTTCATCCAACACCGCTTTCGCCGCTGGCGGCACCAGCAGGTAGGCGCCCAGGCCGTCGCGGCTGAGGGCGACCTCAATCCCCCCCGGCGCCGCCGCATAGAAGGAGGGTTGGGCATCACCCAGCGCTTCCAGGTCCTCGGCCCACAACCCCAGGCCGCGCGCCAGCCAGTGGCGCACCTGGCGCTCGTCGGGCGCAGCCTCGGCTGCTTTCCCCCTGGTCGGGGGATCGCTGCCAGTAGCGAGGGAGAGGGTCTCCACTTATTCGTTCCCCTCCAGATCGATCAGCGCCTTGAAATCCTCGGTCCCCGACAACTCCTCGGCGATCTGGACCGCATGCAGCACCAGGGCCGCCTCGCGGCTCAGGCGCCAGAAAGCATTGAGTTGTTCCTCGTCGCCGGCGACCGCCCCGCCTTCCAGGTAGATCACCCCCAGGTTCTCGTCGCGGTAGAGTAGGGGCGCGGCGGCCTGGTCCTGGTCGTTGCAGGACGGCTGACCGCTGGCAAAAACCCGGGTGACCAGCTCTGTATCGCCCTCCTGGGGCAGCGGCGGCAGTGCTGCTAGCTGATCTGGGGTTTCCAGCCCGCCCTCGGCCGATGCACCGAGGGCAGCGGCGGCCCGCAATTCGCTGCCCACCGGGCGGTAGAGCAACACCCGGTCGGCCGGCAGCACCGCAGCAAAGACCCGCAGGATCTCGGCGTAGGTGCCCGCCAAATCGGCCTCCGAACTCTGCAGGTAGACCAAGCGATCCCGGGCCTCCAGCTCCCGCACCTGCTGCTCGAGGCGGGTGTAGGCCAGGCGCAATTCCTGGGTCTGGGCGGCGACCTTGTCCTCCAGGTCGCGCTGGTAGGAGAGGTTCTCGTCGAAGAGGTGTTTGGCGTACACCGCGTTCTGCACGCGCAACAGCACCTCTTGCCGGTCGATGGGTTTGGTGAGGAAGTCGTTGGCCCCCGCGCCAATGCCCTCCAGCCGCGCCTCGCGGTCGTTGAGGGCGGTGACGATGAGGATGGGCAGATGGGCCGTGGCCTGGTCTTCTTTGATACGGCGGCACACCGTGTATCCGTCCAACCCCGGCATCATCACGTCGAGCAGGATCACGTCAGGGGCTTCGGCCCCCACCTGTTGCAGCGCCTGCTCGCCATCCTCGGCCTCGGTCACCTGGTAGCCGGCCGCCTGAAGCAGGGAGCGCAACAGGGTGCGGTTGAGCCGCTCATCATCAACCACCAGGACGCGCCCTTTGCTGGATGTGGACACGGCAGGTATCGCTGTGGACATTGCATCTTTCTCCAAAGTGTGGGTCGGCGGCGAAAGCCGTGATTGCAGGTGGGGGCTACCGGTTCAAAGCCGCGCCGAGGCGCTCGCACAACACCCGCAGCACCTTCAGGCGGGCAAAATACTTGTCGTTGCCTTCGACCAAGGTCCAGGGAGCGAAGTTGGTACTGGTATAGGCGACCATATCGTTGACCGCCTGTTCGTAAAGCTCCCACTTCTCCCGGTTTCGCCAGTCTTCAGCGGTGAGTTTGTAGCTCTTGTATGGGGTCTCCTGGCGCGACTCGAAACGCCGCAACTGTTCTTCTTGGGTGATGTGAGCCCAATATTTGACCAGCACTACGCCGTGTTCGGCCAGTTGCTCCTCAAAGTCGTTGATCTCGGCATAGGCGCGCCGCCAGGCCGCATCGTCGGCAAAACCTTCAACCCGCTCCACCAGCACCCGGCCGTACCAACTGCGGTCAAAGATGGTGACCCGCCCGGCGCGCGGCAGATGCCGCCAGAAACGCCACAGGTAGTGCTGGGCCCGCTCCTCGTCGGTGGGCGCGGCGATGGGGATGACCTGGTACAGGCGGGCATCCATGGCCCCGGTCAGCCGGTGGATGGCGCCCCCCTTGCCGGCCGCGTCCACCCCCTCGAAAACCAGGATGGTCGACACCTGGCGCGCCTTGGCCTCGCGGGTGAGCAGGTGGAGCTTGCCCTGGTACTTCTCTAGGAGCAGGTCGTATTCGGCCCGGGCCACCTTCTGAGACATGTCGAGCCGGCTGAGCACCGTGTGGGGTTGCCGGGTCTCAACCCGGGCCACTGGTTTGACCGGCAGTTTCTCACCACCTGCCACTGCCCGCCGCTCCAGGTGCCGGCGGATGGCGTCGCGGAGCAGGGTGGCCACGCTCAGGGTGCGGTAGTTGTGGTCGGCGCCCTCGACGATGTACCAGGGCGCCTCGCCGGTGTTGGTTTTGTGGAGCAGGCGGTCGGCAACCGACTCGAAGAGGTCGTACATCTTCCAGTGCCGCTTCTCCCGCTTGGTGACCCGCCAGCGGGTCAGCGGGTCTTTCTCGAGGGCGTCGAGGCGCCGCTTCTGGGCCTTCTTGCCCAGGTGCATCCAGAACTTGAGGATCAGGGTGCCGTCGGCGGCGAGTTCTTTTTCGAAGGTGGTGATGCGATTGAGGCTCTGGTCGAAAATCGCCTGGTCGATCTGCCCGTACACCCGGTCCACCAGGGGCTGCGAGTACCATGAACTCAGGTACAGCCCGATCCGCCCTTTGGGCGGCAACGCCAGCCAGTAGCGCCAGAAATGGGGGCGTTCCTGCTCTTCCGAAGTCGGGGGATCGAAGGCGCGGGTCAGCAGGCCGCGGGGATCCATCCATTCGTTGAGCACATCGATGGTCTCGCTCTTGCCGGCCCCATCCACCCCGGCAAAGATGACGATCACCGCAAAACCAGCGGAGCGCAATTGCTGCTGCAGTTCGAGCAGTTCGGTGCGCAGTTGTGGCACCTGCGCCTTGTACTCCTGGCGCGAAACCTTGCGTCCCAGTTCTGCGGTCTCGAACACGGGCTTAGCTCCCTCCGCTCACAGCCAGCGGACCAGCACGTCGCCTACCACATACCCCAGGGCAGCCACCCCCATGCCCACACCCAGCATCTCCAAACCGCTGCGCAGGAGCGACAGCCCGGTAAACACGCTGCGCGCCGCCCCCACGGCAAAGTGGGCCAGCATGGCGCTGGCAAACGACAGCCAGATGGCCGCCTCCCCCTGGAGCAACAGGAAGGGGGCCACCGGAATCAGGGCGCCCACGGCCGTGGCCGTGCCGGTGATCCAGCCTTCTTTCATGGGCGAGGAGCGGGGCGGGCTGATCTGCAGCTCGTTGGTGATCAACTCTTCCAGCGCGCGTTCCGGGTCGGCCATCACCCGGCGGGCCAACTCCTTGGCCTCGCCTTCGTCCATGCCCTTGGCCGCGTAGATGAGGGTGAGTTCCTCCTCCTCCAGCTCGGGCATCAGCCGCAGCTCCTCGCGCTCGATGGCGATTTCGTGGGTGTAGACTTCCTGCTCGCTCTTGGCGGCCAGGTACCCAGACGAGCCCATGGACAGCGCGTCAGCCAGCGTGCCCGCCAGGCCGGTGACCAGAATGAGATGGGGGTCCACCGCCGCACCGATGACCCCGGCCACCAGACCAAAATTGGCGGTCAGGCCATCGTTGAAACCGTAGACCACATTGCGCAGGATACCGCCCGATTCGAGGTGATGCCAGGGCTCGCCCGGGGCTCCCACCAGTTCTCCCAGGGTGCGGGCGTGCTGGGCCGACTCCTTGGCGAGGGTATAGGCGGTATCGCGGGTGCGATCAGCGCCGCTGCGGCGGTAAAGGGCCAGATAGTTGCGGGTCTCGTGCCCCTCGTCGCGGAACAACATCGGCAACAGGAAGGAGGGGCCAAAACGGCGGGCCAGCCAGAGCATCAGGCGGGCCCGCATCGAAGGCGAGGGCTGTTCGTGGGCCAGGCCGCGTTCGGCCAGGATCCGCTTCCACAACTCGGCGTGGCGTTGCTCGACCCCGGCTAGGCGCTGGTAGAGCTGCTGCCGGCGTGGATCGCGTTCCAGCTCGGCCAGATGCTGGTAGAGAAAGGCGGCGTCCGCCTCGTCCTGCCAGTGGTGCAGCCAGCGGGAAGTCTCGTCTGTCGATGAGGAGGGCTGGGCATCCATATCCTTGTTAATCTGCACTTTTTGCCCTACCCTGTCCAGACAAGCGGGCAAAAACAGAGGGCCGGCCCCCCTAGGGCGGCCGGCCCTCAAACTACTTGATTATGTACTGTGCGGTACCCTTATTCGGCGTGATCGACGAAACGCACCGTCACCTTGGCGCCGGCATCGGAAGCCGCCTCATCCAGATCGATCCGGTAAACCCCGGTGTCGCCCAGATGTACGGCGCCGATATTGTGCAGCCCGTCGCGAGTGGAATCGAAGATCAGGTTGCTCGGGTCGCTCTCGGGATAGATGGTGAATACCACCACCCCGGAGGTCTGCGACTCGATGCCGAAGCAATCGGCGTCGCGGCCGGCGGGCAGACTGATGGCCTGGCTATCGAAGCCGGGCATGTTGCACACCGAGCGGAAAAGCAGGTTGCCGGTGGTGGAACCACAGGTCACGTTCTCGGCCTGGGGCAGCAATTCACTGTTGACCAGTTCGGCCGAACAGTCGGGCGGAATTTTGTCCCCCATCATGCCTTCCATCGGCGGGGGCCCCGGAGGAGGCATGTCGCCAGGACCGGGCATGTTCGGCATGTTCGGCGTCCCAGGCGGCATCCCACCAGGACCCGGCATACCGGGAGGCATTCCACCAGGACCCGGCATGTTCGGCATGTTCGGTGTCCCAGGCGGCATCCCACCAGGGCCAGACATACCGGGAGGCATCCCACCAGGGCCAGGCATGTTCGGCATGTTCGGTGTCCCGGGCGGCATCCCACCAGGGCCAGGCATACCGGGGGGCATCCCACCAGGGCCAGGCATGTTCGGCTGCATTCCACTAGGACCGGGCATACCAGGAGGCATCCCGCCAGGACCCGGCATGTTCGGCATCCCGGGAGGCATCCCGCCAGGACCGGGCATACCGGGAGGCATCATGCCTTCGGGAGGCGGAATCATCACCCCGACCACCCAGGCATTGAGTTCATCCTTGCTCAACTGCCCGTCCTGATCGGTATCCATCATACCAAAGAAGAGATCAACGACCTGGCCCTTGGCTTCGTCGTAGTTCTCGGAGATCTGGACGCCCTCGGGCTTTTCGGTGCCCGGAGGCGGAGCCAACATGATATGGGGAGCCATCCCCGGCGACATCGGCGGCGGCGGCGCGGAGTTATCCTGCGCCAACGCCACGGCGGCACTGGTCAGCAGCACCCCAGCGGTGAACACGGATAGACGCATACGTACGCTCCTTATGGTTAAGGGTGGAACCTGATCGCCATTCCCGTGAGGATACACATCGACAAAAGCTGCCTAAAGAAAATAGCGTGTTTTTGACAAATATCTGTGAGGAAAATCACGCCCGGAAAAACTGCGCCCGGCTGTCGCTATTCGGGGTGGGTCACACAGCCGATACTCACCCGGCTCTCCGGATCGGCAGCAGCCAGGTCCAGGTCGATCCGGTAAACCCCGGTATCACTCAAGTGTACCGCCCCCAGGCGGTCCAGGCCATCCCGCTGGCTGCTGTAAATAATGTTGTTCGGGTTGCTCTCTGGATAAATGGCGAAGGTGGCCTGACCGCCCGTCTGTGCCTCGATATGAAAACAGTCAGCATCATGGCCGTCCGGCACGTAGATGGTCTGGCTGTTGAATCCCTGCATGTTGCACACCGTGCGCAGCCGCAGTGTGCCTGCCCCGGTGCCGCAGGGGATGTCTGGGAATTGGGTTCGCTGTTCTAGATCTGCCAGTTCCGCCGAGCACTCTGGACAGGCCGGCAGGGCTGATGGGCTGTCTGCCCCTTCGAGGTGGCCTGGCGAAATGGTCCAGGTTCCCTGGCTGTAGACCACGGCCGATCCGGTGGTCCAGGTCCCTTGAGTCATGGTCACGCCAGACCCGGTTATATACACTGTTCCTGGCCTTGTGGTCCAGGTCCCCTGACTATTGGTTACCATCGACCCTCCCGTACTCCACACCATACCCGGCACCGTGGTCAATGTGCCACTCGTACGCACAATGCCAGACCCGACCACCACGGACCCTCCCGTACTCCACACCACACCAGGCGCCAGATTTATCGTGGTCCCGGACGAAAGCCACTGGCCCTGCGTCCATACCATGGTTGGAGGAGTAATCTGCCTCACCCAGGTAGCGAATTCCTCGTAGGCCAGTGCCCCGTCGCGATTTGCATCCATCGCCCCCCAAAGTTGTCCGAGGGACTGCATCCTGGCCTGGGCCTCGGTCTCGGGCAAGGGTGGCGCAGCAGGGTCCGGTGGCGCCAGGGTGAGGCGGTATTCCCCTGCAGGCGGTGTTTCCTGGGCCATTGCCACCGAAGTGCCAAGGTGGGACAGGCCGACCACCAGCATCAAGGTGCATAAGCTGTTCATCTGGTATCTCCTGCCCTGGGGTCTGGAAACAGGCCGCCGCGATGCGCCCTGGAGACGGAACAACTCAGCAAGGGAAACATCCAACTGCCAGGCTGATGCGCGCTGACATCGAAGTAAGCGAGGAAAGGGTTGCGGCGCTGTGAGGAAAATCACGCGATAAGCGCCGAATATAAAAAAAAGCTATTCGTTTTCCAATCGATATTAGCGCCGGAAGGCGCCAGATTGCCGGGGGGGAGGCAATACAGTACATTGTAGCTGTTTTTCGGAGGACAGGTTCTATTTTATGGAAATACTCGGCGGGCCCCTGTACGGGGTGGCGGGAGCGGGCGAGTCCCACGGACCAGCCATCACCACCATCGTTTTTGGCTGTCCCCCGGGGCTCAAGTTGGAACGCGCGCGGCTCCAGGCCTTTCTCGACCGGCGCCGGCCCGGCAGCAACAAGCACGGCACCCCCCGCCACGAGGCCGACCAACTCGTGCTGCTTTCGGGCCTCTACGACGAGGATCACGACCGCCTGCTCGCCGGCCCCGCCATCGCGGTTGCCGCCGGTGGCACCACGCTCGAAACCCACGCCTACGAAGAAGGCCACACCACCGGCGAGCCCATCGCGGCCGTGGTGCTTTCGGCCGCCAAACGCTCCGCCGACTATCTCCAGTTCGCCGGCCCGCAGGGGGCGGTGCGCCCCGGACACGCCGATCTGGTCAAGCACCACAAGTCCGGCGGCTTCACCGATCCGCGCGGCGGCGGGCGCTCCAGCTACCGCTCCACCATCTCCGACGTGATCGGCGGTTCCATCGCCCGCCTCTTTCTGCTGGAGCACTTCGGCACCGCCATCTTCTCTTCGATCTGCCAGGTGGGTCCGCTGCAGACCTCGGCGCGATTGGCCGACCACTGTGCCGGACTCCAGGCCGCCGACGGTCGTATCCCCCCGGAAAAATTGCACCAACTGGCGGCACAACTGGAAACCGCCGAGATCCACTCCCTCGACCCAGACTTCGCGCACGCGGCCGGCGAGCTGATCAAGACCACGCGCCAGCAGGACGATTCGCTGGGAGCGGCCGTGGAAGTAGTCGCCGTACAGGTGCCGCCCCTGGCCGGAGAGCCCCTGTACCAGAGCCTCAAACTGCGCCTGATGGGCAGCCTGGGCGGGTTGCACGCCGTACAGTCCTGCGAAATGGGCTCCGGCAGCGAAGCGGTGGCGCGGCGCGGCAGCGAACACAACGACCCCATCCGCCACCAGGGGTACCAGGGCAACCACCACGGCGGCCTGCTGGGCGGCATCACCACCGGCATGCCCCTGGTGTTCCGGGTGGGCTTCAAACCCACCGCCACCATCGCCCTGCCCCAACATTCGGTGC
The DNA here is from genome assembly GCA_020852055.1 of Candidatus Latescibacterota bacterium. Lineage (GTDB taxonomy): Bacteria > Latescibacterota > UBA2968 > UBA8231 > UBA8231 > SICG01. Next base: position 28,273 of record JADZBP010000026.1, on the reverse strand, counting down.
GCAAGGATCTCGAAGAGATCGATTTCCAGTTGCAGAAGGGCCGTCACGACCCCTGCGTGGGGGTGCGGGCCGGTATCACCCTCGAATCCCGCCTGGCCATCGAACTGATGAACGCGGTGCTGGTGCACCAGGCCGGCCGCGTAGCCGCGGAAAACTTCAAACTATTCTAGGACAGCGTATGCCGCAGACCTTCGCCTTCGACGAAATCGGCCGCCTCCCCATGCCCAGGGACAATGTGGCTATCGCCATCCGCCGTCTGGAAGCCGGCACCCTCATCCGCTGGCAGGACCGCTCCTTCACCCTCGACCATACCGTGCTGGAGGGGCACCGCTTTGCCGTGCAGGCCATCGAGCCGGGTCAGCCCCTGCTCTCGTGGGAATTACCCTTTGGCCTGGCCCTGACCCCCATCGCCCCCGGAGCCTACGTCTGCAACCACGGCGTACTCGAGGCCCTGCGCATCCGCCAGCTGGATTTCGCCCTGCCGGCGCGTCCCAATTTTGCCGACCACATGCACCAGCACCAGCTCGACGAAAACACCTTCCGCCCCGGCCAGCAGGTGCCTCCTCACGCCCAACCGGGCACCTTCATGGGCTACGACCGCGGAGCGCGGGGAACCGGCACCCGCAACCATATCGCCCTCATCGGCACCTCCTCGCGCACCGCCAGTTTTGTGCGCCTGCTGGCCGACCGTTTCCGCGGCAAGAGTGGCGATACCTTCGACGGGGTGGTGGCCCTGAGCCACACCGAGGGCGGCACCAGCACCACCCCCAACAACCAGGAGTTGCTGCTGCGCACCCTGGCTGGATGGATGGTGCACCCCAACGTGGGCGCGGTGCTGGCCGTTGACTACGGCACCGAGGCGGTGACCAACCGCATGCTCCAGGACTACCTGGCCGCCCACGGCTATCCCGTCGATCAACTGCCACACCGCTTCCTCTCCCTCAGCGGCGACTTGCAGGCCCATCTTTCCGAAGGCGAGCGCCTCGTCAACGAGTGGCTGGACCCGGTGAGCCGCGTCCAGCGTACCCAGCAGCCGCTCGCCGGCCTGAAGATCGCCCTGCAGTGCGGCGGTTCGGATGCCTTTTCCGGGGTTTCCGGCAACCCGCTGATCGGCTGGGTGGCCGGCGAAGTGGTACGCCACGGCGGCATCGCTAACCTGGCCGAGACCGACGAGCTGATCGGCGCCGAGAGTTATGTGCTGGAGAACGTGCGCGACCTGGAAACGGCCCGCCGTTTCCTCGACATGGTCAACCGCTTCCAGGAGCGGGCCTCCTGGCACGGCACCTCGGCAGAGGGTAATCCCTCGGGGGGGAACAAGTACCGAGGTCTCTACAACATCATCCTCAAGTCCATCGGCGCCGCCCGCAAGCGCGACCCGCAGGTGCGCCTCGACTACGCCATCGACTATGCGGTGCCCATGCCCGAACCGGGGTACTGCTTCATGGACAGCCCGGGCAACGACCTGGAGGGTATCGCCGGGCAGGTGGCCTCCGGGTGCAACCTGATCTACTTCACCACCGGCAACGGCTCGATCACCAACTTCCCCTTTGTGCCCACCATCAAGGTGGTGACCACCAGCGAGCGTTTCCAGTTGCTCAAAAAGGACATGGACTTCAATGCCGGCGCGTACCTCGAAGGCACCCCCATGGAGGAGATGGGCCGCCAGCTCTTCAACCTGACCCTCAAGGTGATCTCCGGCGCCCGCTCGGCCGGGGAACGGGCCGGCCACTCGCAGGTCTCCGTCTGGCGCAACTGGCCGCAGCAGGATGCCAGCCGCCTCGAAGGGTTACTGGCCGCCGAGGACCCCGACGGCAAGCCACTGCCCATCCAGCAGGACCCCCAGATTCCCCAGGCTACCTTCTCCGCTTTGCAGGTGGGGACCAGCCACGCCGCCGATCAGGTGGGGCTGATCCTGCCCACCAGTCTATGTGCCGCCCAGGTAGCCCGTCTGGCCGCCGAACGGCTCAATGCCAGCGGGGTGGGCCGGCAGCAGGGCATCTCGCGCTTCGCCACCCTGCTGCACACCGAAGGCTGCGGGGTCTCGGGCGGGATGTCGGAACGCCTGTACGGCCGCACCCTCATCGGTTACCTCACCCATCCACTGGTGAAGACGGCCCTGCTCCTGGAACACGGCTGCGAGAAGACCCACAACGACTACTTCCGCACCCACCTCGAAGAGCTGGGGGTGGACCCGGGCCAGTTCGGCTGGGCCAGTGTGCAGATGGACGGGGGTATAGAGAAGAGCCTGGAGCGGGTGGAGGCCTTTTTCGACGGCGCCCTGGCCAAGCTGGTCCCGCCCCCCAGCCAGCAGGTCGGCATCGAGTATCTGTCCCTGGGTCTGCTGAGCGCCGGCCCCCTGCCCGATCCAGCCGCCGCCGCTTTTGCCCGGCTCACCCGCTGGATCGTCAGTGCCGGCGGCACCGTGGTGGTGCCAGCCAACGCCGAGGTGCTCAAGTCTGCGGTCTTCACCGAGTCGGTGCTGGGCGAACGCCGGCCTACCCCGGCTCTGGCCCACGGCCAGTCCTTCGAGAACCCGGGCTTCTATATCATGGATACCCCCACCGAACACTGGGTGGAGACCCTCACCGGGCTGGGCGCCACCGGAGTGGAACTGCTGCTGGCCCATGCCGGCGAGCATCCCCTGCAGGGGCATCCCCTGGTGCCCCTGGTCCAGGTCTCCGCCACCGCGCCGGTCCTGCACTCCTACCGCGCCGATCTCGACTTTGCCCTCGAAGGCGATGCGGCAGGCTGGGCCCAGCAACTGTTGCAGGTGCTCATGGACGTCGCCTCGCGCCGCCAAAGCCCCAAAGCCCTGACTCAGGGCAACACGGATTTCCAGATCACCCGGGGATTGCTGGGGATTTCGATGTAACAAGAAGGGCCTCGACTCTGTTGCGGAGTCGAGGCCCATACCTTTCCTTGCCGCCGGTTCACACCTGCGGTATCGCCACACCCAGTTCCGCTGCCGTCTTGCCGATCTCGGCCCAGGTCTTTTCGGCGAGATCGATGCCGTCGCGCAGCCGGCGCTGGCGGGTCTCCTCCTCGATCTCACCGGGGGCATAAACCTTGTTGAAGCCCGGCAGCGGCTTGGCCGAACACACCCACTCGGCCAAGCCTTCCACCTCATCCACATAGTTATCCAGCGTGGTGAAGGCCGAGATATCGATGGCCAGCACCATCACCCCGTTGCCCCCGCCCTTGTCGCCCTTGGTGCAGCCGGCGTGGGAAAGCGGGCCCACCAGCATCTCGACCATCATCGCCAGCCCGTACCCTTTGTGCCCGAACTGCAACCCGCCCAGGGGCGGCACCCCGGTCTCCTCGGCGTTGCGATAGCGCTGGCCATCGGTGACCCACTTGCCCTGCTGATCGATGACCCAGCCCTCAGGAAGAGGTTGGTCGCGGATGAGCTTCTGCTCGATCTTGCCGCCGGCCACCGTGGTCATGGTCATATCCAGCATGAAGGGCGCCCCCTGGCGGCGCGGCGCGGCAAAAGCGATGGGTTCGGGCCGCAGCCGGCGGTCGGCGCTGCCAAAGGGGGTCATGAAGAGACCACCGCCATTGAGCCAGACCATGCCCAACAAACCCTGCTGGGCCAGGCGCGGCGGGTAATCGCCCAGGCGCCCGATATGGGTGAGGTTGTGCAACCCTACAAAACCAAAGGTAGCGGCGCGCGCCTTGGCTGCCGCCAGTTCCAGGGCGCGGCTCACCGCCACGATGCCGTTGCCACCCTTGCAGTCGAGGATGGTCAGCGCGGGGTTTTCGCGCACCACCTGCCGCTCCTCCCAGCGCACGTAGTTCTTCTTCATGCCCTGGGCGTAGCTGGGGATGAACCAGGTGCCGTGGGAGTCGTGGCCGGCCAACTGGCTATCGACTAGATGGTCGCTGACGATACGGGCGTCGGCCGCGGGGATGCCGGTGGCCTTGAAGATCTCGAAGGCGTACTGGCGCAGCACTTCCTGGCGGACTACAGGCATGGCATCGACCTCAAGCGGCGTGTTTTGCCATCAATTCGGTGAAGTAGCGAAAGAGATGGAAGCTGTCGTGCGGCCCGGGCGATGCCTCCGGGTGGCACTGGATCGAGAAGATCGGCAGTTCCTTGTGGTGCATGCCCTCGATACAGCCGTCATTGAGATTCACCCGGGTGGACTCCAGGCAGGAGGGCAGGCTTTCGGTAGCGATACCCCAACCATGGTTCTCGGCAGTGATCAGGATGCGGCCGGTGGCCGCTTCTTTGATCGGCTGATTGCCGCCCCGATGCCCGAACTTGAGGTGGAAGATCTCCGCCCCGAAGGCCAGGCCCAGGATCTCGTGCCCCAGGCAGATGCCGAAAATGGGCCGGGTGCCGATCAGTTTCTTGCAGGTATCGATGGCGTAGTGCAGCGGGCGCGGGTCGCCTGGTCCATTCGACAGGAAGATGCCATCCGGCTTGAGCGCCAGGGCTTCCTCGGCGGTGGTGGTGGCCGGAACCACCGTCACCCGGCAGCCTTCCTCGACTAGTTTGCGGATGATATTGCGCTTGATGCCGTAGTCGAAGGCCACCACGTGAAAGCGCGGCGCCGGCGGACTGACCTCGTAGGACGTGGCACAACTCACTTCCCGCACCAGGTCCAAGCCTTCGAGACCGGCCCAGTTGCGGGCCTTGGCCACCAGACTCTCCGGGTCGAGATCTTCGGTGGAGATGGCGGCGTTCATCACCCCGTGGATGCGCACCCGGCGGGTCAGCTGTCGGGTATCGATGCCCTCCACGGCAATGACCCCGTTGGCCTCCAGGTAGTCGGGCAAACTCTGGGTGGCGCGCCGGTTACTGGGCCGCCGGCAACACTCCTTGACCAGAAAGCCGCGCACCTGCGGCCGCGCCGACTCTTCGTCCTCGGCGTTGACCCCGTAATTGCCGATCAGCGGGTAGGTCATGGTGACCATCTGGCCGGCATAGGAAGGGTCGGTGAGAATCTCCTGATACCCGGTCATACTGGTATTGAAGACCATCTCTCCCAAGGTCTCGCCAGTGGCGCCCACAGAGCTTCCCCGGAACACCGTGCCATCGGCAAGGGCGACAAGCGCTTTCATCCCGCCAAACTCCTGTTAAGTGGAGTTGTAAACCTAAGGAAAAAGACAAAAAAAAAGAAGGGCTTCCCCCGCGGAGAGGGAACCCCCTTCTTTTGCGACACGAGCGCAGTAGGGCGCTGATCAGCTCAAATGCTTATTGACCAGTTTGGTCATATCGAACATGCTCACCTGCTTCTTGCCGTCGAAAACGGGCTTGAGCTTGTCGTCGGCGTTGATCATGCGCTTGTTCTGGGAATCCTGCAGGCCGTGTTTTCTGATGTACTCCCAGAGTTTCTTGACGACCTGCGTGCGGGGGAGACCTTTGCTGCCCACAACAGCGGCTAGCACCGCTGAGGGCTGTAGGGGCTTCATGAAGGAAGGATTCGGCTTGCGCTTAGCCTTGGCCTTCTTCGGGGCCGCCGCTTTCTTGGGGGCTGCCTTCTTCGGGGCCGCCGCTTTCTTGGGGGCTGCCTTCTTCGGAGCAGCCTTCTTCGGGGCCGCCTTCTTCGGGGCCGCCGCTTTCTTCTTCGGAGCAGCCTTTTGCTTGGCCATCTCGATTCTCTCCTTACTTCTTCTTCTTGGCTGCGGCCTTCTTCTTGGGAGCGGCCTTCTTCGGAGCAGCCTTCTTCGCAGCGGCCTTCTTCGGAGCAGCCTTCTTCGCAGCGGCCTTCTTCGGAGCAGCCTTCTTCGCAGTGGCCTTCTTCGGAGCAGCCTTCTTCGGAGCGGCTTTCTTCTTTGCTGCCATGATCTATTCTCCTCGTTTTTTTGTTATGCGCTGTTTGAATCCTGGATGATCATCAAACGATCTTAGGCCGTGATCTGAAACAACTGACAGGTATCCCGGTCTACGCTCGGATGATCACCCCCTCCCAGTAGATTCTGCGCATCGTGTCATTGCTCCCCCTAAAAACGCAATGCATGTGTTACTGTTTTGTGTAAGATACCATCATACAGTCAAATTCGTCAAGCATAAATTGCACGTTTTGTGCCGGTGATCTATCTTAAAATCACTCGCAACTTCCCCGTCTAACGCAGAACATCTTATGACTGAAGAATGCAGGATTGGCGTCATCGGCGCCGGCAACATGGGCGGCGCACTGATCAGTGGGTTGGTCGCGGCGGGGCACATCCGCCCTGCCCAGTTGACCGCCACTGATCTGCGCGACGCCGTGCTCCAACCCCTGCGCCAGTTGGGCGTGCGCACCAGCACCCAGGCCGAAGACGCCATCCTCGGCCAGCAGGTGGTGGTCCTCGGGGTCAAACCGCAGAGCGCTCCCGCCTTATTTCAACTAGTAAAAGAGCACCTGCGTCCCGACCAGATTCTGGTCTCGATCATGGCCGGGGTGAACACCGCCGCCATCGAATCGCAGTTGGAGGCGTCGGTTCCGGTGGTTCGGGTCATGCCCCAAACCCTGGCCCAGTTGGGGGCCGCCGCTTCCGGGGTCTGCGGCGGCCGGCATGCCACACCGGCACAGGTCGATCTGGTGCGTGCCATTTTTGATCAGGTGGGCAGTACTGTGCTGGTAGGTGAATACCAGATGGACGCCGTCACCGGCCTTTCGGGCAGCGGACCCGCTTATATCTATACTGTAATAGAGGCCCTGGCCGACGGCGGGGTGCGCATGGGCCTGAGCCGGGAGGTGGCCCTCAAGTTGGCCGCCCAGACCGCCCTGGGCGCCGCCCGCATGGTCCTCGAAAGCGGGCAACACCCTGCCATCCTGCGCGACCAGGTCACTTCGCCGGGTGGAACCACCATCGCCGGCCTGCACAAACTCGAGGAGAAGGGCCTGCGCGATGCCCTGATCAGCGCGGTGCAGGCCGCCACCGAGCGCTCGATACAGCTGGGCAAACCATGATCGCCATCGTCGATTATGGCATGGGCAATCTGCGCAGCGTGCAGAAAGCCTTCGAGCACCTCGGCTTTTCGGCCTCCATCTGCGAAAATCCCGACCACCTGGATGCCGCCAGCCACCTGGTTCTGCCCGGGGACGCGGCCTTCGGCGATGCGATGCGCAACCTGCACGAACGCGGCTGGGTCGATCCCCTGCTGCGGGGTATCAAACAAGGCAAGCCTTTCCTGGGCATCTGCGTGGGGCTGCAGTTGATGTTTGCCGAGAGCGAGGAAATGGGAACCCATCCTGGATTGGGGCTGCTGCCGGGCAAGGTCCGGCGTTTCCCCCCCGACGAGCGGGTGCCCCAGATCGGCTGGAATCAGGTGGTGATCAAGCAACCAGTGAGCGTCCTGGCGGGGGTGAAGGACCAGAGCTTCTTCTACTTTGTCCACTCCTACTATGTGGATGCGGAACGCCCGGCCGATGTGGCCGGCACCACCGAGTACGGCCTGGAGTACACCTCCGTCGCTGCGCGCGACCACCTCTTCGGGGTCCAGTTCCACCCCGAGAAGAGCCAGCAGCCCGGGCTCAAGATACTCGAGAACTTCGCGAGGTTGAACTGAACCCATGCTGGCCAAACGCATCATCCCCTGCCTCGACGTCAAGGCCGGCCGCAACGTGCGCGGCGTCAAATTCTCCGCCGATCGCGACGCCGGCGATCCCGTAGAGCTGGCCCTGCGTTACGACCACGACGGGGCCGACGAGCTGGTCTTCTACGACATCACCGCCTCTGCCGAAGGCCGGGCCATCGTCCGTGACCTGGTGGACAAGGTCTCGGAGCAGGTCTTCATCCCCTTCACCGTAGGCGGCGGCATCCGCACCTTCGAGGATATCCGGGTCCTGCTCAAGAGCGGCTCGGACAAGGTCTCGATCAACTCGGCGGCCGTGGCCAACCCCGACCTGATCCGCCAGGGGGCCGAGAGCTTCGGCAGCCAGTGTATCGTCGGGGCCATCGACGCCCTGCGCCGACCCGCCGCCGAGGGCCAAGCCCTCTCTTGGGAGGTCTACGTCAACGGCGGCCGCAAGCCCACCGGCCGCGACGCCCTCGAATGGGTCGAGGAACTGGTGGACCGCGGGGCCGGCGAACTGGTGATCAACAGCATCGACGCCGACGGCACCCATGACGGGTACGACATCCCCCTCAACCGCGCTGTGGCCGAACGGGTGCGGGTGCCGGTGGTGGCCTCGGGGGGCTGCGGCAACCCGGAGCACATCTACCAGGTGCTCACCGAAGGCAAAGCCAGCGCCGCCCTGGCTGCCTCCATCTTCCATTTTGGCGAGTACACCATCCCCCAGGTCAAGGAATACCTCAAGGCGCGCGGGGTGGTGATCCGGGAGTGAGCCATGCCGCCCCTCACTGATAGCCGCCGCACCCGCCTGCGCCAGGTGAAGCGGGTGGTGATCAAGATCGGCAGCAGCAGCCTGACCACCGCCACCTGGGCCCTGGACCGGCGGGTGATGGCCAAGCTGGTGCGCGAGGTGGTGGCCCTGCGCCAGCGCGGCCTGGAGGTGGCACTGGTCTCGTCGGGGGCTGTGGCCTCGGGCATGGGTCGCGTCGGCCTGGAGGCCCGCCCCCGCAGCGTGGCCGAACTGCAGGCCCTGGCCGCCGTGGGCCAGAATCTGCTGATGCACACCTACGAGGGGCTCTTCAAGAAACACGGGGTGATCATCGGCCAGGTGCTCCTGACCGCCGAGGACATCCTCGACAGCCGCCGCCGCTACCTAAATCTGAAGAACACCTTCCGCCAGCTCTTTTCCTACGGAGCCGTGCCCATCATCAACGAGAACGACAGCGTGGGGGTAGCCGAACTGAAGCGGGCCATCGGCGACAACGACGTGCTGGCCGCGTACGTGGCCAACATGATCCAGGCCCAATTGCTGATCCTGCTTTCCGATGTCGACGGCCTGTACTCGGCTTATACCCCGGGGGCGACGGGGGGCGAGGTCCTCAGTCAGGTCGAGGGCGCCGATCCACGCCTCGACGCCCTGGTGGGCCGCTCGGCCAGCAAGGTGGGGCGCGGCGGCATGGCCACCAAGCTGCAGGCTGCCCGGCTCCTGACCACCTGCGGCGAGATGGCCCTCATTGCCCACGCCCGCAAGCACCGGCTGGTGGACATCATGGAGGGCGCCGAACTGGGCACCCTCTTCACCCCGGACCATAAACGCCTGCAGAGCCGTAAGCGCTGGATCGCTTTTGCCTCCCATTGCGCCGGCACCGTGGTTATCGATCGGGGCGCTCAACGCGCCCTGATCTCCCGGGGCAAGAGCCTGCTGCCAGTGGGGGTGGTGGCCTGCAAAGGGGATTTTGTGGCCGGCGAGGCAATCCGGGTTGAGAACGAAGCCGGCGAGGAGATTGCCCGCGGTCTGAGTCGTTACGCCGCTGCTGAACTGCGCCAGATCCTCGGCAAACACTCCGCCGAGATCGAACAACTCCTGGGGCGCCCTCCGGTGGAGGTGATCCACCGCGACGACCTGGCCCTGCTCGACCCCGCTCCTTCCGCCGACGAGAGGTGAGCCCGTGGCCCGCTCGCCCCTCAGGCCGCAGGCCGAATCGACCGACAAGTCCCGCTGGCGGCTGGTGCTGGCCCTGCTGGTCCTGGGTGTCATTCTCTATTTGTTCGTGGGCGGGGACGAAGGGTTGATCGAGATTCGCCGCCAGGCCAAGGTCCTGGCCGTGCTGCAGGCGCGGGTGGACCAGTTGGAGGCCGAAAACGACAGCCTGCGCCAGATCCTCACCATGCTGGAGCACGACAAGGATTACATCGAGAAGGTGGCGCGCGAGGAATACGGCATGGTGAAACCAGGAGAAAAGGTCTACCGGCTGCAGGAACTGTCTGCCGGCAAATAGGCCTGCCTATGCCCAGCCGCATCCTCAAAACCAGGGCCGTGGTCCTGCGGACCCGACGTATGGGGGAAACCAGCAAACTGGTGACCCTCTACTCCGAGGACGAGGGCAAGTTCAAGGCCACCGCCAAAGGCGCCCGCAAGCCCAAGAGCAAGTTCGGCGGGGCGCTGGAGCTGATGACCGAGGTGCAGGTGGTCTGCTACCTGCGCGACGAGCGCGACCTGCAAACCCTCAGCGACTGCGACGCCCTGCGCTCCTTTCCGGCGCTGCTCACCGACCTGGAGCGCCTCTCCTTTGGCAGCGCCGCCTGCGAACTGATCGACCGCCTGACCGTGGAGCGCGATCCCAACCGCCGGCTCTACCGCTGCCTCTCGGGGGTGCTGGTCGGCCTCGAAGAAGTGGAACCGGCGCAGGTGGAGCCGCTCTTCTGGTACTTTCAGTTGCGCGCCGCTGAGGCGCTGGGTTACCGCCCCGAGTTGGGGTATTGCACCTCCTGCCGCGAGGTGCTGGCAGGAGAGTGGCTGTGGTTCAGCGCTCCCATGGGCGGCGGCTTGTGCGCCCGCTGCGGCCCGGCTGCCGGCGGCATCCGGGTGGCCGGCAACAGCCTCAGGCTGCTGGCCGGGCTGCAGGCGCTGACCGCCTACCGGCCCGAGGCCATGCCACCCGCCCCGGCCCGCCGCGGCGAGATCCGCAGCATGCTGCGCGGTTTCCTGGAGTGCCATGGCGGCCAGTACAGCCATCTCAAATCACTGGACTTTCTGGAATCGACCGCAACCAAGTAGAGAGGATAACCGATGGCCAATGTGATGGACAAGCTCGTCTCCCTGTGCAAACGCCGGGGCTTCATCTTCCAGAGCTCGGAGGTGTACGGCGGCCTCAACGGCTGCTGGGACTACGGCCCCTTGGGGGTGGAGCTATTGCGCAATATCAAGGACACCTGGTGGAAGGCCATGACCTACCGCGAGGATGTCGAGGGCCTGGATGCCAGCATCCTCATGCACCCCAGGGTGTGGGAAGCCTCGGGCCACGTCGACAACTTCACCGACCCGCTCATCGACTGCAAAAACTGCAAGGCCCGCTTCCGCGACGACACCCTCACCGAGGCACAGCGCAGCGCCGGCCAGTGCCCGGTGTGCGGCAACAAGGGGGTGCTCACCGAGCCGCGCGCCTTCAATCTGATGTTCAAGACCTTCGTCGGCCCGGTGGAGGAGGACAACTCCAGGGTCTACCTGCGGCCCGAAACCGCCCAGGGCATCTACGTCAATTTCCTCAATGTCCAGGCGGCCATGCGCCAGAAGCTGCCCTTTGGCATCGCCCAGATCGGCAAGGCCTTTCGCAACGAGATCAACACCAAGAACTTCCTCTTCCGGACCCGCGAGTTCGAGCAGATGGAGATGCAGTTCTTCGTCAAACCCGGCACCGAGAACCACTGGTTCGACTACTGGCGCCAGGAGCGCTGGCAGTGGTTCTCCCAGATCGGCCTGCCCGAAAAGCGGCTGCGCTTGCGCGAGCACGAGAAGCTGGCCCACTATGCGCGGGCGGCCTTCGACGTCGAGTACGAATTCCCCTTTGGCTGGGGTGAGATCGAGGGCCTGCACAACCGCGGCGACTTCGACCTGGGCCAGCACGAGAAGTTCTCGGGCAAGGCGTTGCGCTACTTCGACGAGGAGAGCCGCGAGAAGATCCTGCCCTTCGTGATCGAGACCTCCATCGGCGCCAGCCGCACCACCATGGCCTGCCTGGTGGAGGCCTATCGCGAGGAGGAGGTCGAGGGCGAGACCCGGGTGGTGATGCGCTTTCATCCCCGCATCGCCCCGCTCAAGGCGGCGATTCTGCCACTGGTGCGGCGCGACGGCATGGATGAGCTGGCCCGGCAGATCACCACCCAACTGCGGTCCCATTTCCCGGTGTTCTACGACGAAGGCGGGGCCATCGGCCGGCGCTACCGCCGCATGGACGAGATCGGCACCCCGTACTGCGTCACCGTGGACTCCCAGACCCTCCAGGACCAGACGGTCACGGTACGGGAACGCGACTCCATGGCCCAGGACCGGGTGCCCATCGCCCAGCTGCGGGAGGAAATCACCCGCCGCATGGAGACATGGACCATGCCGCCAGATTGACCGGCGCCACCTGCGCCCATATATTGTTTGAGCATACTTCGAATGCGAAAGTGGCGAAATTGGCAGACGCGCCAGACTTAGGATCTGGTGCCCGAAAGGGCTTGGGGGTTCGAGTCCCCCCTTTCGCACGCCCAGAGCCCAACCAGACCACGCGCCGCAGGAGTCCTGCTCTGAGCTTTTCCGGAGTGAGCGGCTGCGTTTTTTATGTACTCACCACAGGAATCAATCGTGAAAACCAAGGTCACTGAAAAAGGCAAGTGGGAACGGGAACTCGAGGTCGAGGTACCGGCCGAACGCATCGAAGCCGCCGTTGCCAAGGCAGTGAAAGACTACCAGCGCCGGCTTGAGATCCCCGGCTTTCGCAAAGGCAAGGTGCCGCTGACCCTCGTCGAGCGGCGCTACGGCGAAGCTATCCGCCAGAGTGTGGTCAGCGAGCTGCTGCCCGAGCTGATGGGTGAGGCGGCCCAGACCGAAAAGCTGGTGCCCGCCGCCCCGCCGCGCATCACCAAGCTCGATTACCAGCCCGGCCAGCCGCTCTGTTTTGTTGCCACCCTCGATATCTGGCCCGAGGTGCAGGTGGAGAGCTACGAGCAGTTGAAGGCGGCCCGCCTGGTGCACAACGTCAGCGACGAGGAAATCGACCGCCAGTTGAAGGACTTGCAGGAGCGCCACGCCACTGAGGAGCAGGTGGACCGCCCCCTCGAAAAGGGCGATGTGCTGATCGCCGATCTGCAGCGCCTCGACGAGGCGGGCACGCCCATCATCGGCGAGCGCTACGAGGAACGTTATTTCGTCATCGGCAACGAGAATGCCCCCAGCCCCGAGTTCGAAGAGGCCCTGGTGGGCATCGCGGCCGGCGAAGAGCGCCAGGTCCATTTCTCCTACCGCGAGGACCTGCCCGACAAGGACATGGCCGGCAAGCAGGAACATTTCGGCGTGCAGGCCCGCCAGGTGCGCCAGCGCGTCCTGCCGCCGCTCGACGACGAGTTCGCCAAGAAGGTGGGGGAGTCCTTCCAGAGCCTGGACGACCTCAAGCAGCACCTCAGCCAGCAGCTCCAGCGGCAGTGGGAGTACCTGGCCCGCCAGCGCTTGCGCAGCGATCTGATCAATGACCTGATCACCAAGAATCCCTTCGATCTGCCCGAAAGCCTGGTCAATAATTACCTCGAGTCGCTGCACCGGCGTGAGCAGGGTCATCAGCACCATCACCACGATCACGACCATGACCACGACCATGACCATGACCACGACCACGAGCATGAACACAACGAGGAGGAGCGCGGCTTTGCTGTGCGCCGGCTCAAAACCTTCTTGTTGATCGAGGCCCTGCGCAAGCAGACCAGTATCGAGGTCAGCGACGAAGAATTCGAGACCTTCATCCAGCAGCGCGCCGCCGAGCACAACCTCGACCCCGAAGCCCTCAAGCGTTCGCCCCGGCTCGACGATCTGCGCCAGGAGTTGCTGGAGGACAAGATTTTCGATTTCCTCGCCCAGCGGGCCGAATTCGAAGAGCAGGTGGTGTGAGATGTCCCTGATCCCCATGGTCATCGAACAGACGGGTAGGGGCGAGCGCTCGTACGATATCTACTCGCGCCTGCTGAAGGAGCGCATCGTCTTCATCGGCACGCCCATCGGCGATATGATCGCCAACCTGGTCATCGCCCAGTTGCTGTACCTGGCCTCCGAGGATCCCAAAAAAGATATCTCGCTCTACATCAACACCCCGGGTGGCTCGGTGACCGCCGGCCTGGCCATCTACGACACCATGCAGTACATCCCCAACAGCGTGGCCACCATCTGCATCGGCCAGGCCTCCAGCATGGGGGCGGTGTTGCTGGCCGGCGGCGCCAAGGGCAAACGGCAGAGCCTGCCCAATGCCCGCGTCCTGCTGCACCAGCCCATGGGCCGCATCGGCGGCCAGGCGGCCGATATCGAGATCCACGCCCGCGAGATCATCAAGATCCGCCAGCAGATCAACGACATCCTGGCGGAGCGCACCGGCCAGCCGCTGGAGCGCATCCAGCGCGACACCGAGCGCGACTTCTTCATGAGCCCCCAAGAGGCCAAGGACTACGGCCTGATCGACGACCTTATCCTGCCGGCATCCCTCGCCGGCGCCCCCAAGGCCGAAGCCGCCGGCTGAGGCTCCGCCCATTTCGCGAGAGGCAAACCAGTGCGCCGACGGCCTCCAAAACCCGAGCCGCGCTGTTCCTTCTGCGGGCGCAACACCAGCCAGGTCGACAAGATCATCACTGGCCCCTCGGTCTACATCTGCAACGAATGTGTCCGGCTCTGCAACGAAGTGCTCGCCGAGAACAAGAAGCAGAGCACGACCTGGGACACCGGCCAGATCCCCAAACCCCCCGAGATCAAGACCGTCCTCGACGAGTACGTGATCGGCCAGGAGCCAGTCAAGAAACTGCTCGCCGTGGCCGTGTACAACCACTACAAACGCATCCGCTCCGGGGTGGACCTCGACAGCGTCGAGCTGGAGAAGAGCAACATCCTGCTCATCGGGCCCACCGGCACCGGCAAGACCCTGCTGGCCCAGACCCTGGCCAAGGTGCTCAAAGTGCCCTTCTCCATCGCCGACGCCACCATCCTCACCGAGGCGGGTTATGTGGGCGAGGACGTGGAGAACATCCTGGTGGGCCTGCTACAGGCAGCCGACTATGACGTGGGGCGCGCCGAGAAGGGCATCCTCTACCTGGACGAGATCGACAAGATCGCCCGCAAGAACGCCACCCCCTCGGTGAGCCGCGACGTTTCGGGCGAGGGGGTGCAGCAGGCGCTGCTGAAACTGCTGGAGGGCACCGTCGCCAATATCCCGCCCAAAGGGGGTCGCAAACACCCCGAGCAGCCCATGATCCAGATCAATACCCGCAATATCCTCTTCATCTGCGGGGGCGCCTTCGAGGGCCTCGACCGGCTGGTCAGCCAGCGGGTGGGCCGGCGCACCATGGGCTTCGGCTCGGGCGGCGACCTGCCCGATGTCGATACCCCCAGCGAGGTGCTGCCCCTGGTGCAGCCCGAGGACCTGCTGGCCTTTGGCCTCATCCCCGAACTGGTGGGACGGGTGCCGATGGTCACCACCCTCGACCCGCTGACCGAGGAGGACCTGTTCAAGATCCTCACCGAACCCAAGAACGCCCTCATCCGCCAGACCCAGCGGCTCTTCGAGATGGACGGGGTGAAGGTCGAGTTCACCGAGGAGGCCCTGCGCAAGGTGGTGGAGCTGACCATCAAGAAGGGCACCGGGGCGCGCGGCCTGCGCTCGGTCCTGGAGCAGGCGATGATGGACATCATGTACGAAGTGCCTTCTCAGGAGGGCCTGCAGCAGATCACGGTGACTGCCGAGATGATCGTCCAGGGGGTGGAACAGGCCGGCGACGAGGACGAGGACCAGTCCCGGCGCTGGCGGGCCTGAGCGATGAATATCCGCTCGGCAGAGTTCGTGGTGGGCGCGGTGGGGCGGGGCGATCTGCCTGCCGACGGCCTGCCCGAGGTGGCGCTGGCGGGGCGTTCCAACGTCGGCAAGTCCTCCCTGATCAACCGGCTGGTGCAGCGCCGCAGCCTGGCCCGCACCAGTTCCACGCCGGGCAAGACCCAGCAACTCAACTACTACCGCGTCGACAACGCCGCCTATCTGGTGGATCTGCCCGGGTACGGCTTTGTCAGAGGCGGCCTGGAGTTGCGCCTCACCCTGGGCCGGCTGGTCCAGGGGTACCTGGAAAGCCTCACCGAACTGCGGGCCATCGTCCAGCTCATCGACGCGCGCCACGGTCCTACGGAACTGGACCTGGCGATGATCGCATGGCTCAAGGAGCATCCCAAGCCCTCCCTGCTGGTCTTCACCAAAGTGGACAAGCTCTCCCGCCAGCAGTGGCTCCGCCGCCAGCACGAATTGACGGCGGCCGGCACCCTGGCCGGGCTGGCCTATCTGCCCTTCTCGGCCGTCACCGGTGAAGGCCGCGACGAGGCGTTGGAGTGGATCTACCAGGAGTGCGGGGTACAAAGTCCCGCCAACGGAAAAAGTTGATGAAGGTCCTGATCAGCGAGAGATTGGAACCCGGTTGCGCCGCCATCCTCAGCCAGCGCGGCATCGAGGTGGATCAGCAACCGGGCCTCAGCGCCGAGGAGTTGCAGCGCATCATCGGCCAGTACGAAGGCCTCATCGTGCGCAGCAGCACCCAGGTGAACGAGGAGTTGCTCAAGGCGGCCTCGCGCCTCAAGGTGGTGGGTCGCGCCGGGGCCGGGGTCGACAATATCGACGTGTCCGCCGCCACCCGCTACGGGGTGATCGCCATGAACACCCCGGGCGGCAACTCGGTCTCCACCGCCGAACATTCCCTGGCCATGCTGATGTCCCTGGCCCGCAACATCCCCCAGGCCACCGCCTCGCTCAAGGCCGGCAAGTGGGACCGCGGCCGCTATACCGGCGTCGAACTGGCCGGTAAGACGATCGCTGTTCTCGGTCTGGGCAAGGTGGGCCGCGAGGTGGCCCTGCGGGCGGCGGCCTTCAAGATGAAGGTGCTCGGCTACGATCCCTTTGTCTCCGCCGAGATGGCCCTGGGCTTTGGCACCCTGCTGGCCCCCCTGGAGCAGATCTGGGCCGAGGCCGACTTCATCACCGTGCATCTGCCTCTCACCACCCAGACCCGCCACCTGATCTCGGCCCCGCAACTGGCTCAGTGCAAGGAGGGGGTTTTCCTGCTCAATTGCGCCCGCGGCGGCATCCTCGACGAGGCCGAACTGCTGGCGGCCCTCAACAGCGGCAAGGTGGCCGGCGCCGCCCTCGATGTCTTTGTGGACGAGCCGCCAGGCCTCACCCCGCTGGTGGCCCACGAGCGAGTGATCTGCACCCCGCACCTGGGCGCCTCCACCCGCGAGGCCCAGGCCACCGTGGCCCTGCAGATCGCCGAGCAGGTGAGCGACGTGCTGCTCAACGGGGTGATCCGCAACGCCGTCAACGTGCCCTCGGTGGAACCCGAGGTCTACCAGAAACTGCGCCCCTACATCGAGCTGGCCGAGCGCCTGGGGCGCATCCTGGCCCAGCTCAGCGAGGGGCAACTGGAACGCATCACCGTCGAGTACCACGGCGACGTGAGCGCCATGCCCACCTCGGCGCTGACCGCCGCAGTGCTCAAGGGCATCATGGGCAACATCTCCGACGAACCAGTCAACTTCGTCAACGCCCCCCTCTTCGCCCAGCAGCGCGGGGTGCGGGTCGACGAGTTGAAGAGCAGCGAACACGAAGACTACGCCAGCCTGATCAGCGTGATCTACCAGACCGACACCAGCCGACGCATCCTCTCCGGCACCCTCTTCGGCAAGAGCGATCCCCGCCTGGTGCGGCTCGACGAGTACAGCTTCGACGCCATCCCCGAAGGCAACATGCTTTTCTACATCAACGACGATGTTCCCGGTGTGATCGGCCGTATCGGCACGGTGATGGGGACCCACCGGGTCAACATCGCCCAGATGTCCTGCGGCCGCCATCAGGTAGGCGGCCGGGCGCTGACCATCCTCAATGTGGACAGCCTCATCCCCGACGCGGTGCTGGCCGAGATCCTCACCCACAGCAACATCGTCTGGGCCAAGCAAATCAGCCTTTAGAAGGAACGACAAATGCCAACCAAAGTGGTACTGGGAGCACAGTGGGGAGATGAAGGCAAGGCCAAGGTAGTCGACTATTTGACCATGGGCGCCGATCTGGTGGTGCGCTACCAGGGCGGGGCCAACGCCGGCCACACCGTCAAGGTGGGCGACACCACCTTTGTTTTTCACATGATTCCCTCGGGCATCATGCATCCGGGCAAGATCTGCGTGGTGGGCAACGGGGTGGTGGTTGACCCCGAGGCGCTGCTCCAGGAAGCCGAGGAGTTGCAGACCAAAGGCTATTCCACAACCGGGCGGCTCTATATCAGCCATCACGCCCACCTGGTCATGCCCTACCACAAACTGCTCGACAAGTTGGCCGAGGAGAGCCGCGGCAGCGATAAGATCGGCACCACCGGCCGGGGCATCGGCCCCTGCTACCGCGACAAGGTGGAACGCGGCCAGGGAGTGCGGGTGGTGGACATGCTCGACCCGGAGCATCTGCGCCAGAAATTGCAGGTGGTCATCGCCGCCAAAAACGAAATGCTGCGCCGCCTCTACGACCACGCCCCCCTGGAGGCCGCCCCGATCATCGACGCTTATCTGGGGTACGCCGAGCGCCTGCGGCCCTACATCGCCGATACCTCGCTGCTGCTCAACGAAGCGCTGGACGCGGGCAAGACGGTGCTGTGTGAAGGCGCCCAGGGCACCCTGCTCGACGTCGACCACGGCACCTATCCCTTTGTCACCTCCTCCAACACCACCGCCGGTGGGGCCTGCACCGGCACCGGCATCGGCCCCACGCGTATGGACCAGATCATCGGGGTCACCAAGGCCTATACCACCCGGGTGGGCAACGGCCCCTTCCCCACCGAGTTGCTCGACCAGACCGGCGAACGCATCCGCGAGGTGGGCCACGAGTACGGCGCCACCACCGGCCGCTCGCGCCGCTGCGGCTGGTTCGACGCCCCCATCCTGCGCCTTTCGGCCCGCATCAACGGGCTCACCAGCCTGGCCCTGACCCGGCTCGACGTGCTCGACACCTTCCCCAAACTGAAGCTGTGCACCGGTTACCAGTTCGACGGCGAGGTGCGGCAGGAGGTCCCGCTCGACCTGGGAGCCCTGGAGCGCTGCGTGCCTATCTACGAGGAAGTCGAGGGCTGGAACACCCCCACCACCGGCGTGCGGCGCTTCGCCGATCTGCCGGCTCCGGCCCGCCACTACGTGGAGCGCATCGCCCAGTTGAGCCGCACCCCGGTCTCGCTGATCTCGGTGGGCCCCGAACGCGATTCCACCATCGAGGTCTAGATGCTGCTCAAACCCGCCGACCCGCCGGCAGACAAACCCCGCACCCTGCGCCGGCTGCTCGCCGAGGGCACGGTGGTGATGCCGGGGGCATTCAACGCGCCGGTGGCCATGCTCGCCCAGCAACTGGGTTTCTCGGCGGTCTACATCTCCGGGGCCGGGCTGATCAACGGCCTGGCCGGGTACCCCGACATCGGCCTTCTGGGCATGGATGAGATGGCCCGCCAGGCCGGGTACATCGCCCAGGCGGTGCAGGTGCCGGCTATCTGCGACGCCGACACCGGGTACGGCGACGCGCTGCAGGTGATGCGCACGGTGCAGGCCTACGAGCAGGCCGGCCTATCGGGTCTCCACCTCGAAGACCAGCAGGCCCCCAAGCGCTGCGGCCACCTCGAAGGCAAGGCCCTGATCTCGGTGGCGGAGATGGAGCGCAAATTGGCCGCCGCCGCCGAGGCGCGCCGCCATCCCGACTTCCTGCTCATCGCCCGCACCGACGCCCGCGCCGTCGAGGGATTGGAGGCCAGCATCGAGCGCGGCCTGCGCTACCTCGAAGCCGGGGCCGACGCCATCTTCCCCGAAGCCCTGCAAACCCCCGAGGAATTCGGCCGCTACGCCGAGGCGGTCAAGGCGCCGCTGCTGGCCAACATGACCGAGTTCGGCAAGAGCCCCTATCTGACGGTGGCGCAGTTCGCCGCCCTGGGCTACCGCATGGTCATCTTTCCGATGACCGCCTTCCGGGCGATGATGAAGGCCGTGGAACAGACCTTCCGCCAACTGCGCGACACCGGCACCCAGGCCCATATCCTCGACCAGTTGCAGACGCGACAGGAACTCTACACCTTGCTCCAATACCCCAAGTACACCGAACTGGACGCCGCCCTGGCCGCCCGTTTTCCCGAAACATAGGATCTCCGGAGACCCCTACATGTCAGAAAAGCCCGCCTACAGCCCCGGTCTCGAAGGCGTCATCGCCGGCGAATCGGCCCTGTCGCGTATCGATGTCGAGCACAACCGGCTGCTCATCTGCGGTTATGACCTCGAAGACCTGACCGAAGGGGCGGTGTACGAGGAGGTGGCCTACCTGCTGCTCTACGGCGAGCTGCCCACCCGCGCCCAACTGGCGGAATTCGAGGCCGCCCTGCGGGCCGAGCGCACCCTGCCGCCCCAGGTCGTCGACCTGTTGCGCCAGGCCCCGGCCGACGCCCATCCCATGGACCTCTTGCGCACCGCGGTCTCGGCGCTGGGCTTCTTCGATGCGGAGGCCCGCGACAACAGCCCCCAGGCCAATATCCGCAAAGCCGTGCGCCTGCTGGCCAAGATTCCGCTGGCCATCACCGCCGGCTACCGTTTCAGCCAGGGCCTGCAGCCCATCGCCCCCCATGCCCGCCTGGGCCAGGCCGGCAACCTGCTCTACATGCTGCGCGGCAGCGAGCCGGCCCCCCACGAGATCCGCGCCCTCGACGTCTCTCTGATCCTCTACTCCGAACACGGCTTCAACGCCTCCACCTTCACCGCCCGGGTGGTGATCTCCACCCTCAGCGACCTCTACAGCGCCGTCACCGCCGCCATCGGCGCCCTGGCCGGCCCGCTGCACGGGGGGGCCAACGAGGCGGCCATGCACATGCTGATGGAGATCGGCAGCGCAGCAAAGGCCGAGGCCTGGGTGCTGGACGCGATCGCCAAAAAGAAGAAGATCATGGGGTTTGGCCACCGCGAGTACAAGAAAGGCGACTCGCGGGTGCCGGCGATGAAGAAGGTGGGCCGTCAGGTGGCAGCCGCGGTGGGCGACGGCCATTGGATCGAAGTGGCCGAGATCGTCGAGCGGACCATGGTCGCGCAGAAGGGCATCCACCCCAATCTCGACTTCCCCTGCGCCTACACCTATTATCTGATGAACATCCCCATCCCGCTCTACACGCCGATCTTCGTCTCCAGCCGGGTGGCCGGCTGGGCGGCGCACGTGGTCGAGCAGCTGGGCCGCAACCGCCTGATCCGCCCCGCGCA
Source organism: Candidatus Latescibacterota bacterium (assembly GCA_020852055.1). GTDB lineage: Bacteria > Latescibacterota > UBA2968 > UBA8231 > UBA8231 > SICG01. The sequence continues at coordinate 7,460 of JADZBP010000026.1, read as the reverse complement.
CCTGTACCGCGGGCTGGACCAGCGCCCCTTTATCCCGGTGGATGCGCGGAGCTGAGCCGCCGGGGCAGCAGCCAGGCGCGGATCTCCAGCAGCAACGCCTGCGCCTCCCGAGTGCGAAAATCCTGGTAGGTCCACTCCAGCGGCCGGTACTCGCCCCGCTGGAAAAGCAGGGTGGTCTCGGCATAGAGCCCCGGCCCGATGCAGATCCGGTGCCCGCTGTACTTGGTGCTGGCCAACACCAGGCTCTCGATGGTGACCAGGCCCGGATCGAGATTGGCCCGCCGCCGCACCATTCCCTCCTCCTCCCGCCCCAACGCCCGTTCCAATTCCATGGTCTGCCGCTTCACCTGCACCAGCACCGCCGGGTCCACCAGCCCTTCGAACCACACCAGCTGCTTGAGCAGCCCGGCCCCCATCTCCTTCTCGTAATAACGGCTGTAGGCAAAGGCATAGACCGGCCCCAACTGGTGGATCGGGGCAATGGCATCGGCCAGGCGCTCCCGCGCCTTTGCCAAGACTTCTTCGTCGGGGGCCATGATCGCGGCGATGAGGGCCGTGGGCGGAGGGGGGCGGAGATCGATAGGCATAGAGAACATTGACCGGAAGGGTTAGCTTGTATTAGAGTACACCCAGCGCCCCCATCGGCGCAACCACTCCCGAAGGAGAACCCGCCATGCGCGTGGAAGACCTCGACACCCCGGTACTGATCGTCGATCTGGACGGCCTCGAAAACAACCTCGACCGCTACCACCGCTACTTCGCCGAGCACAAAATCGGCCTGCGCCCCCATATCAAGACCCACAAGACCCTGGCCATCGCCCACCAGCAGATGAGGCGCGGGGCGGTGGGCATCACCTGCCAGAAGCTGGGCGAGGCCGAGGTGATGGTGGCCGGCGGGGTGGATCAGGACGTGCTCATCCCCTTCAACATCATCGGCGCCGCCAAACTCGACCGCCTGATGGCCCTCAGCCGGCGCACCCGGCTCACCGTGGCCGCCGACTCGGCCTACACCGTGGAGGGGCTCTCGGCTGCCGCCCAGCGCAGCGGCGACACTGTGGGAGTGATCGTCGAACTGGGCGTGGGCGGGCGGGCCGGGGTGCCCACCCCGCAGGCGGCCCTGGAACTGGCCCAGCTCATTGCCCGTTCTCCCGGTCTGGAACTGCGCGGCCTGATGGCCTTCCCCACCGATGCCCGGACCCGCCCGGTGCTCCAGGAAACCCTGGCCCTGCTCGACCAATCCGGCCTGCCGCACCCCATCGTCAGCGGCGGCAGCACTGCCAGCGCCCTGCTCGCCCACGAGGTGCCCGAACTGACCGAACACCGGGCCGGCGAGTACTGCGTGGGCGGGGTGGGGCATCTGCGCCGCGGCACCCACACCGTGGCCCAGTGCGCCCTGCGGGTGTTGATGACCGTGGTCAGCCGGCCCACCCCGGACCGGGCCATCCTCGACGGGGGCAGCAAATCCCTCAGCGCCTCCACCATCCAGGATGGCGACCATACGAGTATGGGCTACATCGTCGAGTACCCCCAGGCGCGGTTCTCCGGCGCCTCGGAGGAACACGGCCACGTGGATGTCTCGGCCTGCGACCCCAAACCTCAGATCGGCGAGCGGGTCCAGGTACTGCCGGTGCATCCCTGCCCCTGCGTCAACGAACACGATGAACTGGTCGCCGTGCGCCAGGGCCGCGTCGAGGCGGTCTGGCCGGTGTCCGCCCGCGGCAAAATCCGCTGAAAGGAATCCATGCCCACTGCCCCCGACACCGCCGAACTGGCCCGCCAGTTCCTCATCCCCAGCACCGCCACCCTCACCTCGGCGTTGCGCAAATACGGGCTGACCAATACCTACCTGCACCAGGTGGCCCCGCTGCGGCCGGGCATGAAGATGGCCGGCCCGGCCTTCACCCTGCGCTATATCCCGGCCCGCGAGGACCTCAATGCCGGCGAGGTGGACAACCTCAGGGATGCCCAGCGAGTGGCCATCGAGCAACTGCCCCCCGGCCAGGTCTTTGCCATCGACGCGCGCGGCGATACCCGCGCCGGCACCATGGGCGCCATCCTGGCCACGCGCCTGCACCAGCGGGGGGCGGCCGGCATTGTCACTGACGGGGCCTACCGCGACAGCCCGGTGATCGCCGAACTGGGCCTGCCCGCGTACGCGGCGGCGATGAACGCCCACGCCAACAAGACCATCCACCACCCCAGCGAATTCCAGGTGCCCATCGCCTGCGGCGGGGTGGCCATCATCCCCGGCGACTGGCTGGTGGGCGACAGCGAAGGCGTGGTGGTGGTGCCCGCCCACCTGGCCGCCGCTGTGGCCCGCGAAGCCCTGGAGCAGGAGGAGAAGGAGGACTTCATCATGGAAAAGATCCGCAGCGGGGCCAGCATCGTGGGCACCTATCCGCCCGATGCGCAGACCCTGGAGGAATTCGCCCGCTGGAAGGAACGCCGGCGCTGAAAAGCGCGGGATCGGCTCTAAGTTTGGTCCCCGCGCGCAACTTCGTCTATATTCAAGCCGATAAATAGATTACTGGATCTGCCTCTCCTTCGGGACTCCCCTTCCTGACGAGACCCCTCTATGGCCAGCGTCAATATCAGACACGTCAAAGAGCGCATGCACACCTTTGACATCAAGGACGTCAAGAAGCGCATTAACACCCTGATCTTCCACATCGGCGCGCTGCAGGGCAGTTATCCCAAGGTGCTGACCGACCCCGAATACTCTGCCGCCCACCTGGTCCTGCTGCGCGAGATCCTCCCCACCATGGTGCACGTGCTCAAGTTCTCGGCCGACATGGTGCCGGTGGTCAACCAGATGCTCAGCCTGGCCAGCGCCAGTTCCTCGGGCCTGGGCAACGCCTCGGACAACCTGCGCACCATCAACAATGCCGCCGAGATGGCCGTCACCGAGATCCTCACCGCCCTCGACGAGATGGACACCAAGCTGCAGGAGATCCGCGAGACCGCCGCCGCCGGGGAGAGTGTCGAGGAGGCCATCGACGACCTGAGCATGCGCCTAACCACCATCATGAGCGCCCTGCAGTTCCAGGACATCACCTCGCAGCAGATCGAGGCCACCCACGCCCTGCTGGCCAACCTGGGCCAGGGGCTGCACCAGCTGATCGAACGCCTGGGCGTCAATATGGAGGGGCCGAAGATCGCGGTGAAAGAGGGCACCTACGACGCCAACGCCCGCTACGACCGCCAGGCCGCCCAGGAAAAGCAGCACGAGATCGATGAACTGATCGAGGAGCAGCCCGAGGCGGCGGAAGCCGAGGAGAGCGAAGAGGTCGTCGAGGAGGAAGTAGCCGAGGAGCGCGAGGACCTGGAGGGAGACGGGGAGCGCCTGCTTTTTGCCGAGGCCGAGGAGGCCCCGGTTGAGGTCGACGACGAATCGGTCAGCCAGGACGATATCGATTCGCTGATCGAAAAGAACGGCGCCTGAGACCGCTAGGCCACCAGCATGGCAGCGCCAAAGACCCCGGCGCTGTCGCCCAGCAGGTTCTTGACCACCCGGGTTTCCAGCCGGTTGTTGAAGACATAGGGCCTGGCCTCCTGCACCCCCTCGCGATACAGCAACTCGACGTTGCTCACCCCGCCGCCGATGACGATGACGTGCGGGTCGAGGATGTTGATCAGATAGGCAATGGCCTTACCGAAGTAGGCGATCATCCGCTCGACGGTGGCGCGGGCATGGGCGTCGGTGCCCTGCTCGTAGTGCCGGACGATCTCGGCCAGGGGCAGGGACTCGCCGGCCAGGCTGGTGTAGTACTCCTGCAGGGCCGGGCCGGCCAGGAAACGCTCCACACACCCCCGCTTGCCGCAATAACACTCCGGCCCCCCGGCATCCAGCACATTGTGCCCCCACTCCCCGGCGATGCCCTGGCAGCCGTAGAGCACCCGCTCGCGCACCACCACCCCCCCGCCCACCCCGGTGCCCATAATGATGCCGAAGACGGTCTCGGCGCCTTTGCCCGCCCCCAGGCGCGCCTCGGCCAGGGCAAAGCAGTTGGCATCATTGGCCAGTTCGAGGGGCACTCCCAGGGCCTGCTCCAGGTCGGCCTTGAGCGGCTGGCCGTTGAGGCAGAGGGTGTTGCTGTTCTTGAGGGTCTGGGTCTGTGGGTCCAGCACCCCCGGCGTGCCCACCCCGATGGCCTGGGGCTGCAGCCGGGTCTGCGCCACGAGCTGCTGCACCAGCCGCTGGATCTGGCCGAGGATATGCTGGTACCCCTGGGCCGCCTCGGTGGGGATACGGATCCGGCAGCGAGGTTCGGTCTGCCCCTCCTCCAGCACCACCCCTTCGATCTTGGTTCCGCCCAGGTCTATGCCCCAATGCACCGACATCTCTTCTCTCCTGTACTAGGCTCCGGCCTTGGCTTCCTGCCGGAGCACCTCTTCCTCGGCGGGCACCACGGGCACCTCTTCGATGACCCGCATCGTTTTCCATTTGCCGCCGCGGAAACGAAAGTAGAACACCACCCCCATGACGATGATATAACCACACAGAAAAACCCACATCAGGTAGAGATGGGGCCCGAAAAAGGTCAGGGTCACCCACGAGGGGATGACCAGCAGCGCCCAGCCCATGGCTACCGAGACCACCATCAGGAAGCGGGTATCGCCCGCGCCCTTGAGCGCCGAGGTGAAGCTCATGTACATGGCGTCGAAGACGCAGTAGATGCCGACGATGCGCAGCAGCGAGACCGCCAGCCCGCGGGCCTGCTCGAATTCGGCGCCCTGGGAGCGCAGCCCGAAGGGCATGAGGAAGAAGTCGGGAAAGATGAAATAGGCCAGCGACATGGCGCTCATGTAGCCAACCGCCAGGTGAAAACCGGTCCAGGTGCAGTACTCGGCCGCCTCGGGCCGCTCCTGCCCCAGGCGCTGGCCCACCATGGTGGCGGCGGCGATGCCGCCGCCGATGAGGGGCATGAAGGCCAGGCTGTTGACGTTGAAGGCCAGGTTGGTGGCGGCCAGCTCGACGGTGCCGATGCGGCCCACCAGCAGCACGAAGAGCGAGAAGGCCAGGATATCGAGCATGAAGTTGAGGCCGTTGGGCCCGCCGAAGCGCAGCAGCCGGCTGAAGAGTTCCCCGTCGGGCCGCCAGCCGCTGAGGGTGGCGAACTGCCGCCGGTACTCGCCGCGCATCATCAGCCCCACAAAGAGCAGGGCCGTGGCCGCGGAGGCGATGTTGGTGGCCCAGGCCGCCCCGCGGATGCCCCAGGCGGGAAAACCCCAGTTGCCGAAGATCAGCCCGTAATCGAGCAGCACGTTGAGGACCGTACCCACCACGTTGACCCACAGCACGGTGAGGGTCTGGCCGCGGCCGCTGAAGAAGCAGGCCGCCGCCGCCGAGAGCACGAAGGGCCCCACCCCGTAGCACAGGACCCGAAAGTAGCTGACCTCCTCCTCGCGCACCTGGGCCTGGTGGCCAATCAGGTCGAAGATGGGCCCCGAATAAAACGACAGCCCCCAGCCCAGGGCCCCGCTCAGCAGCGCCAGGTACATGCCCTGCCACACCGCCGGCCCCACCCGTTCGGGCCGGCCGGCGCCGCTGTACTGGGCCACGAAGGTGTTGGTGTACTGGGCCATGCCCATGAAGAAGCTGAGGAAGATGAAGTTGGTGATGCCCGAGGGCAGGGCTGCGGCCAGCGCCTCGGTGGAGTGCCAGGTGAGGAAGACCCGGTTGATGAAGTGCTGGATGCTCCAACTGGCGGTGCTGAGCACAAGGGGGAAGGCGAGGATGAGGAACTCGCGGTACCCGCCTTCGGCGTGCCAGCGCTTTTTCAGGTAGGCGATCACGCGCTCATGCTTTCATGAAGGCGGACACATCGAGGCAGGCGCCGCCCTGGCGGGCCGACTGCCAGCCGGCCAGCACCGGCCCGAGGGAAAAGAGGCCGTCGTGGTAGTCGTTGAGCAGCAGTGAGGCGTCGCCGGTGCGGATGGCCTCGATGAAGCAGCGATCCTGCTCGTACCAGGGGTTGAACTCGGCGGCATGGTACACCTTCTCGCCGTTGACCTCGAGGTACTCGTAGCCGTGGATGGCCAGATAGCCCCCTTCGAAAAAGAAAACGAAACGCGCCTCACCGGGCGGGGCGGCCGGGGTGGCGGCCACAAAATTCATGCTCATGGTGCCGCCGTTGCTGAGTTGAAAATTGAAGGAATAGGAAAGCGGCAAGGCATAAGCCGCCGCTTCGGTGTAGAAGGCCTGGGCGCGGGCGATCTCCAGCCCGCTGACGAAGCGGGCGTAGTCGACGGCGTGCACCCCCCAGTCGAAGGCCGCCCCGCCCGACTTGTCGAGCTGGTGCCACCAACTGTCCCCGGCCTGGGCCGCCAGCGGCGGCAGGCCGCCGATGCTCTGGAAGCGGATATGCGCCACCTGCTTACCCTGCAGGCGCCGCCGGGCCTCCTGGAAGATGGGCCGGTAGCGCTCGCGGAAACAGACCGTGCTCAACACCCCGGCCCGGCGGATGGCCGCGTCGATGCGGCGGGCCGTCTCCATGTTCAGGGCCTGGGGTTTCTCGCTGAACAGGTGCACTCCTCTGGCTGCGGCCGCTTCTTCCACCCCGCTGCGGGCAAAGGCCGGCACCACCGAAAAGAGGGCGTCGAGTTCCACCTGCGCCAGCATCTGGTGCCCGTCCTCGTAGACCCCGGCGATACCAAAGCGGGCCGCCGTGGCCCGGGCTGCCTCGAGGTTGCGGTCGCAGATGGCGGCGACCTCCACCCCGCCGAGTCCCAGCAGATTCGGGATGTGGGTGGCATTGGCCCAGTTGCCGGCTCCATAGATGCCCACCCGCAGGGTGGGCCTTTTGGCTTCCATCGCATAATTCCTTAGTTTTCAGGCTCCGAAACCGCCTATAATCTATCCTATCTGTCGAGCAATGGCCAAAAAAAAGACCGTCGATAAAAGTGTCGAGCGCCGCGCCTACGGCCTGACCATCCTCAAGGCCGCCCACCCGCAGATGCGGCAACTCAAGAAGAGCCACGAACCCTCCATCCACGGCAACAAGTTCTGGTCCTCCAGTTATCTAATTATGGATTTCCTCGGCTACCAGGGGCTGCCCATCGGCACCCGGGTGCTGGAGGCCGGCTGCGGTTGGGGCCTGGCGGGGATTTTCTGCGCCAAGCAGTTCGGCGCCCGGGTGACCGGCATCGACGCCGACGAGGAGGTCTTCCCCTACCTCGACCTGCATGCCCAGGTCAATGGGGTGGAGATGCAGAGGCGCAAGGCCCGCTTCGAGGAATTGACCACCAAAGAGCTGGCGGAGTTCGATGTGCTGCTGGCCGCCGACGTGTGTTTCTGGGACGAGATGGTGGACCCCCTGTACAGCATGATCGAGAAGGCGGTGAAGGCCGGGGTGCAGCAGGTGGTGCTGGCCGACCCGGGCCGGCCCCCCTTCGTGAAGGTGAGCGAACGCTGCTGCGAGAAGCTGGGCGGCCAGACCAAGGACTGGAGTGTGGAGGGT
>JADZBP010000025.1 GCA_020852055.1 Candidatus Latescibacterota bacterium | reverse complement strand
GCCGGCGGGTCATCGGGAACCAGGACCGGCACCCTCGCCGTATCGGCGAGGGCCGGCATCGCCACCAGGACGGTGTCGGGCGGCGGTGCTGGTTCCGGCGCGGAGACCTCCACCTGCACGGCGAGCGCGGCCATAGCCACGTTGCCCTCGGGATCGGCCACCTGCAGGGCCACCCGCGCGGGCCCGACCGTCCTGCCCCGCAGGCCGAGGGTGGACCCGCTGATCCACGCCTCCACCCCTGTTTCCGGTTGCAGGAGCCAGCGCAGTTGGTCCAGGGGGGTGTCGGGATCATAGACAAAACTGACGAGGTCCACACTCTTCTCCGCGCCCACCCGCAGCGACACCTTCGGCAGCGCGCGCAGCAGCGGCCCCTGACCGGCGGCCAGCACCGCCACCGCCACCTGGGCGCTGGCGGTGGCGCCCTGCGGGTCAGCGACCCGGACCACCACTATACCCGTGCCGGGCTCCAGGCCGCGGACCACCAGGCGGCCGCTCTCCAGCCGCGCCGCCACCCGCCCGTCCCCTTCCACCTCAACGAGCAGTGCCGAGGTGCTGTCTTCGGCATCCGCCAGGTACGCGGCCAGCAAGAGGCCGTAACTCTCGCCGCCCACCGCCACCCTCAGCCCCGGCAGCAGGCCGATGGTGGGCGCGGTATTGGGCGGCGGCAGGGTCGGGGAGCTTGCCGGCGGAGGCGTCGATGGCGCCAGCTCGGGCGGAACCACCTCGGGTTCGACGGCGACCGGCGGCGACACCGCCGGAACCCTGGCCGGCACCGTGGCCTCGCCCCCCACCCGCAGGCGCAGGGGCAGGGCGGGCAGGGCGAAGCGCTGCTCCACCCCCGGGAAATCCTCCTCGGTGTAGATCGCCCGCTGGGGGCCCGTCCCTTCCAGACGCAGGCTCGTGCCCGCCGAGGGCGCCAGGGCGCGCAGGCGCAGCCGCGCCAACTCCCCGCTGCCCGTGGCGGTGAGCCGGCTGCCATCCTCGGTCGTGCCGCTCACCGCCACATAACGCAGCTGCAGCGCCCTGCCTTCAGCGGTGGCGGTATTGTCGTAGGGTGTTCCGGGCAGGAAATCGCCCGCGGCGAAGGTGGTTTCTCCCAGTGGCGCAAAGACCTCTGCGTCGGCGACCACCGCGGCGCTGGCCGAGGTCAGCCGCCGGCCCGGCGCCGCCACCAGCACCCGCACCTCCAGGGTGTCCCCCACTCCCACCGAATCCCGGTCAGCCACCAGCCACAACCCCGGCTCCTGGGCCAGGGCCGAGGTCGCCAACAACAGGAGGAGGAGGCCCAGGCGGATCGTCACCATTTCATCTCGACCCCTTACCTGAGCAATAACATCTTTCGCAGGTCTTCCGTGCCCCCGGCCCGCAGCCGTGCCAGGTACACCCCGGTGCCCACGGCCCGGCCGCTCTCGTCGCGCCCGTCCCAGGTCAGCCGGTGGGCTCCTGCCGGCATCCACCCCGCCTGCAAGGTCCGCACCCGCTGCCCCGCCCCGTCGTACACCGCCACCTCCACCGGTCCGGCATGGGGCAGTTCCAGCCGCAGGGAGGTCTCCGGGTTGAAGGGATTGGGGAAGTTGGGCAGCAACCGGTACGCCGCCGGCAGGACCGCACCGGTGCCCGGCAACCCGCGCGTGCCGCTGCCATCCACCACCTGCACCTCCTCCAGGCGGAGCTGCACCTGGTCGAGGCTCAAGCCCGGCCGCAGTGCAAAATGCAGGCGGGCCAGGGTCCGTCCCTCACCGCTGCCGACCCCCCGGCCCCGCAGCGCCTCCCCCAGAGCCAGCACCCCCGGCTCCTGGCGGCGGGCGCGCACCGCCGGCTGCCCGGCAAAGGCCACATACTCCGGCTGACCATTCAGGGTCAGTTGGCTCGGATCGAAGGCCACCTTGAACCCGTAGGCCCGCAGCCCGTCCAGGCCCTCGGCGACCACCGCCACCTCCAGCTCCGCCCCATCCGAAAATAGTTCGAGGGCCAGACCCGCCGGCCCGGCGAGGGTCGGCTTGTACACCGGGTCTGCCCCGTCGCGGCCAAAGTTGGCGGCCACCATGTTCAGGTCCGCCACCCAGACCAGGCTGTCACCGTCGATATCGGCCAGACGGCCGGCGTGGGCGGCGTTCACCCGCTGCCCGAAATAGGAGACGACAAAATCCACGTCGAGCTGGTCCACCTGGTTGTCCGGCACACTGGCGCCGCTGGTATCCACGTACCCGGTGATGTCGCCGCCCAGCAGGTACTCGGCGCGGGTGCTGCCGTCGGCCAGGTTCAGCGGATCGATGCCAGTGAGCTGGTCACCCGGGTTCACCTGCAGGTCGCGGTACACCCCGTCGAGGAACTGATCGACGTGCACCGCCAGTTGGTAGTCGCCGCTGGGCACCTGGGAAAAGGAGAAATTGCCCTCCGCGTCGAGGGAATCCTGTAGGCCGGCGGTGGTGGTATCGATGTCGTTGGTGGACAGGAAGAGCGCGTCGCTGACCGGCAGCAGGCTGTTGCGGTCCCGCAACGAGAAGGTGGCCCGCGCCGTGTGCCGGGTGCGGCCCTGCAGTTTGACCTGTCCGCTCAGGGTGGCCCGCGACACCAGGGTGACCCGCCCCACCTCGCTGGGCGGCAGCAGCGCCACCGCGGCGCCTCCCTGGTACATGCCGCTCTGGCGCTCGCGGTAGTTGTCCAGGCGCAGCGGGGTGGTGCCGGTGAGGCTCTTGGAGGCCAGCCGGAAGGTGGCCAGAGGGCGGCTGCCGTCGAAGCGGGTGGTGCCGCCCTGCTCGAAGTAGACCAGGTCGAGCAGCCATTTGCCCGCCGTGGTGCTGTCGGTGCCGGTCTTGATGGTATCGGAAAGGGTGAGGCCACTCAGGCCCGAGCTCAGGGCAAAGGGCTGGGTGCCGGCCCGGTCGGGATTCTGGTCCAGGACGCGGAAGTAGAGGGTATCGACGCTGAGGAAACAGGAGAGGACCTCGGCGCTGCGGCCGCCGCTGTTGGGCCGCACCTCAAAGGTGGCGGTGTCCCGGGGAGCGGTCATCACCCGATGAGCGGGCAGGATCTCGATACCGGTCTGCTGGCCGCCAGCCGGGGACAGGCCGCTCAGGTTGACCAACCCCGGCGCCCGGCGCGCCAGGCTCTGGGCGGTGGGCGCCCCCCGTTCCTGCATCACCACGTAGGCGTAGTATTCGCCGTCGGCCAAGGCCTGGCTGGTGCCGTCGAGCCGGCGTTGCAGGCGGGCCGGCTGCACGGCATAGGCGACATCCACTCCTTCGACCAGCGCCGTGGCCCCGGCCAGGCTGCCGTCGGTGGAATTGGCCACCCAGTCGGGCTGGCCATCCCCGGTCAACTGTCCGTAGGCGACGGAATCCCCCAGGGCCCGCCCGGCTTCGCCGGAGGTGAGCACCACCCATAAGGAGGCGCGGTTATCGACATCGCGGGCATCCCAGGCGACCTGGAAACTTTCCCCGCCCCGACTGGTCAGGGCGTCGAGGGGCGCCTTGAGGCGCAGATAGGGCCGATGGCTGAACACCAACCGCCGCGCCCGGCCCGCGCCGTCCTCCCAGCGGACCAGGCGCGAGATGCCGCCGCCGCTGATCGTCCCGTACAGATAGTAGGGCACCCCGGCCCGCGGCACGCCGCGGTCATCGGGGTTGGTGTAGGACCACAGGTCCCACAGGTACTGGTTGTTCGTCCGCCCGTCGAGGTCCTCGCTGATGCCGCTGGTGATCCGATGGGGGTCCAGGGTCGAATCGGCGGCGGCGGTGGCGATGGCCCCCGCCCCGCCCGGCACCTGGAAGGTGGAGTCGGCGCTGTAGTAGAGGCTGATGGTGGCGCTGTGGTCGCGGTCCACATCGCCGTTGACGCCGTTGTCCTGGTTCCAGGTGATCGGGTAGTACCGCTGGGGGTCGCCCCCGCCCGTTTCCAGCTCCTCGTCCTGGCGCACGTCGAGGCGCAGCAGCGGCGAATGGCTCACCCGGTAGCGGTGGCTGCTGCGGCCGATGGCCAGGTTCTTGCCGTCGGTGGCCACCGCGTAGATGTAGTAGGCGCCGCTGTCGGGCTGGGTGGTGGCGCTGCGCACGATATTCCAGGTGAGGGTGCTGTCGCGCCCTTCCTTCAGACTGGTGGCGCTGTCCACGTAGGCGGCGTTGGTCAGGCCGGTGATCACCCGGCTCGGGGTGGTGCCGGTGCTGCGCACGAAGGTGGTGTCGAGGGTGTCGGCGGTGGCGTAGAAGAGTTTGACCGCCGCGGTGTCGTCGTGGTCGGCGACGGCGAAGCGCAGGCTGACCGAACTGCGGGCCCGCCCGAGGCGCCCTTGCTGGCCGGTGTCGAAATCGCGCAAGAGGCCGGAATCGAGGTAGTCGTCGTTGTTGCTCTCGAAACGCCCCACCTCCAGCACCGCCGGCCGGTGGCGCACACTCAGACCGCGGCTGCGGGCGAGGGGGAAACTGCCCGTCAGGTCCGAGGTCAGATAGGCGAAGTAGGTGCCTTCGGCCACCGCGCGCAGGTCGAGGGTGGTGCTCACCGCGCTGCCCTCATTGGCCAGCAGCGCCTGCCCCCCGCTGCGGGCAGCGGTGGCGGTGGTGGTGTCCACCCGCGAAAGGGTGTCGCGGGTCGAGAGCCAGAAGCGGTAGCGCACGTCGTCGTTGTTGCTGCCGTTGCCATAGGCCGGGCTGGCCTGCCGCACCAGATTGCCGGTCAGGCTGCCATCCTGGTCGCTGAGCAGGTCGGGCAGGGCCAGACTGAACAGCGCCGCCGCCTGGCTGGGGAACTGGTCTCCCTGAAGGTTGCTGGTGGTGTCGGCCCGATCCTCGGCCAGCGCCCCGGCAAAGCTGGCCAGGGCCAGGGCCTTGGCTTCGGCGTAGGTGAGGGTGAGGGTGCCGGCGGGGATGGGCTGCTCGCCGCTGCGGGTGAAACTGGCCAGCCCGTAGACCACCGCCGATACCGTGGGGCTGGCCTGGGTGGTGATGGGGAACTGCAGGTGCACCTCGCCGGCGGCCCCGCCCCCGGGGCTGACCGCCACGATCTGGGAGGCGGTGCTGCCGGTGGCTGCCTGGTAGCCGCCACTGGCGTCGTCGATGGTGATCTCGTCCTCGACACTGCCGTCCCCGTCGGTGTCGGCCACCTGCACCCCTTCGGGCATGGACAACAGGATGGCGTTGCCCGGCACCGGGTCCCGGCTGAGGGTCACCACCAGGTGCTGCCAGAAGGGGTTGGCGGCGGTGGCGCCCTTGGGGATGGTGTTGAGCAGGGCCGGCGCCTGGACCAGGGTCTGGGCGGAGGCAACTTGGGCCAGCAGCAGGGCCAGCAGCAGGGCCAGCAGCAGGGCGCAGGGTCTGGTTCTCATGTTTTTCAGCAGGTACCCGATAATAATAGAGTGAGGATGCCCCGATTTTTATATCGCGCCATTCCGCGATTACTTTAACTTTGAGTACACCTTCCACTCTCCGGGATGCGATGATTGCCGCCCAGGTCCGCCGGTTTTGCTTCGTTGCCCTTGGGGTCCTGCTGGCCGCCGGGATGGCCGGGGCGCAGACCATCAGCACCATCGCCGGCACCGGCACCGCCGGCTCAACCGGCGACACTGGCGCCCCCACCAGCGCCCTGCTCAACTTTCCCGGCGGGGTGTCGGGCGACAGCCTCGGGGTGTTGTATATCGCCGACACCGGCAACCACAAGATCCGCCGCATCAACGCCACCCGCGACTCCATCACCCTGCTCGCCGGCGGCTTGAGTGCCGGGTCGAGCGGCGACGGCGGCGCCCCCACCAGCGCCCTGCTCAATTCCCCCGGCGCGGTGTTCGCCACCGCCGCCGGGGTGCTCTATATCGCCGACACCGGCAACCACAAGATCCGCCGCATCAACGCCGCCCGCGATTCCATCGTCACCCTCGCCGGCACCGGCACCGCCGGGGCCACCGGCGATAGCGGCGCGGCGGCCAGCGCCAAGCTCAACTCCCCCGGCGGGGTGGTGGTGACCAGCGCCGGGGTCATCTACGTGGCCGACACCGGCAACCACAAGATCCGCCGCATCAACGCCGCCCGCGACTCCATCGTCACCCTCGCCGGCACCGGCACCGCCGGGTTCTCCGGCGACGAGGGCGCGGCCCGCAGCGCTCAGCTCAGTTCCCCCTCGGGCCTGTGCCTCGACCCTTCCGGCAACCTCTATGTCGCCGACACCGGCAACCACCGCATCCGCCGCATCACCCCGGCCGGCATCATCAGCACCGTGGCCGGCACCGGCTCGCCGGGCTTCTCCGGGGACGGGGATCTGCCCACCAACGCCCAGCTCTCCTTTCCCAAGGCCGTGGCCATCGACAGCGCCGGGGCCCTCTATATCTCCGACTACTTCAACCACCGCCTGCGCCGGGTCAATCCCAACGGCAACATCACCACCCTGGCCGGGGACGGCAGTTTTGGCTACGGCGGCGACAACGGCGCCTCCAGCCTGGCCAAACTCGCCAATCCCGCCGGCCTCTTCCTCGACCGCAGCGGCTACCTCTATATCGCCGACAGCGCCAACCACCGGCTGCGCCGCCTGGCCCCGGCCGATGCGCGCGGTCTGAACGGCCTGCGCACCACCGCTCCCGGCCGCCTGGCCCAACTGCTGCGGGTGGCCTTTACCGGCGACGGGGCCACCCGGGTGCACTCGCTCACCTTCACCCTCGCCGACCTGGACACCGCCACCGGCCTGAGCCGCAGCGATTTTGCTGAATTCCGCTTCTACGAGAGTGCCGACACCCTGCTCGACGGCAGTGACAACCTGCTGGGCACCCTGGCCCCGGACCAATTCACTCCGGGCAGCGCGGCGACCATCCAGGCCACCGTGGCGCCGGTCCCCGCCTCCGGGGTGGAGCGCCACTACCTGGCCGCGGCGCGGATCAGCCCCAGCGCCGTCGAGGGCCACGCCTTCAAGGTGGGTTTCGTCACCGGCAACCTGGCCACCAGCAAGGGCGGGCGCGGCTCGCGGGTGGCCGCCAGCAACACCAACCGCCTCACCGTGGACGTGGTCGCCACCCGCCTGCTCTTCTCCACCCAGCCGGGCGGGGTGATCGGCGGCCAGCCCTTCCAGATCCAGCCGGTGGTCAAGGCGGTGGACGACAGCGGCTATGTGGACGGCACCTTCGCCGACCTGGTCACCCTGGGCACCACCGGCACCGGCGCCCTGCTGCTCAACACCGCCGCCGCCGCCGCCGGCGTGGCCACCTTTTCGGGGGTCACCTACCTGGCCAGCGCCGACGACGAGGTCTTCGCCCTCACCGCCAACGACCAGGCCAGCGGCAGCGAGGGGGATTTACCCCTCGCCACCTCGTCCTCGCTGGTGGCCAACGTGGTGAACGACCCGCCGACCGTCGATTTCCCCAGCCTCGTCCTGCGCGAGGACGAACGCTACACCGTGCCGGTTTCCTCGGTGGTCTCCGACCCGGACGACACCCTCTTCACCTTCACCTTCACCAGCCGCCATATCCAGGGCCGGGTGGCCAACGGCCAAATGACGCTCACCCCCGAGGCCGACTGGTTCGGCCGGGACACCCTGACCATCGCCGCCCGCGACCAGTTCGGCCTGCAGGCCAGCGACACCAACCCCATCGAAATCACCCCGGTGAACGACCCGCCGCGCCTCTCGCTGCCCGATACCCTGGCCTTTGCCGAGGACGACAGCCTGAGCCTGGACCTGCGCCGCTATGTCACCGACCCGGACGACGACTTCGCCGGCCTGACCTGGAGCTTTGCTCCGGGCCGGCCCCTTTCCCACACCTTTGCCGAGGGGCGGCTCACCCTCAGGGCCGCGGCCGACAGCGCCGGGCTCTACCGCCTGACCCTGCAGGTCAGCGACCGCATTTTCACGGTGGCGCGCGATACCGTACAGGTGGCCGTGGCCCAGGTGAACGACCCGCCCCGCCTCAGTCTGCCCGACACCACCCTGCGCCAGGGCGCCTCCCTGACCCTGGACCTCAAGCGCTACGCCAGCGACCGCGACCACGCCCTGACCCGGCTGAGCTGGACCGCCCTGCCTGGGGCCCACACCGCCGTCACCGTCAGCACCGCCGGGGTGGCCACGCTGCAGCCGAACCCGGATTTCTACGGCCCCGACACCCTGGTGTTCAGTGCCGCCGATCCGGCCGGCGCCACTGCCGCCGACACCCTGCACCTGCGCATCAGCCGGGTCAACCGGCCGCCGGTGCTGGCCGCGCTGCCCGACACCGCCTTCACCGCCGGCGACACCCTGCGCTGGGACCTGCGCCCTCTGGCCGCCGACCCGGACGACTCCCTGGCTGCCCTGCAGTGGACGGTGCTGGGCGCCCGCCGCGTGCAGGCCAGCGCCGCAGGCGGCGTACTGGTGCTGGTCGCCAGCCCTGCCCCGGCTGCCTTTGTCGAGTTGCTGCGGGTCCGCCTCGCCGATCCGGGCGGCCTGGCCGACACCACCGCCCTCGCGGTGCGGGTGCAGCCGCCGCCCCGCTTGATCACACCCCTGCCCGACACTGTGTTCTTTGCCGGCGACACCCTGCGCCTGGCTCTCGACCAATGGGCCGGCCCCGACCAGCCCGCCCCGGCGCTGAACTGGAGCCTGGGCCCTGCCGAGCACCTGCGCGCCCTGCTCGACCCCCAACTGCGCACCCTCGCCCTGGCCACCGACGCCGGCTGGAAGGGCACCGGCCGACTGGCGCTGCAGGCCGCCGACAGCGCCGGACATCACACCCTCGACACCATGCTGGTGCAGGTGCTCAACCCCCCGCCGCGCCTGGCCTTCCCCGAGCTCAGCCTCGAAGCGGGAGTACCCACCCGACTGGCGCTGGACACCTTTGCCACCGACGACGAGCCCCTCAGCGCGCTGCTGTGGTCGGCGGTACCCGACCCCGAGATTCCGGTCAGCATCAACAACGCGCTGCGCCAGGCCACCCTGCTGCCGGCCGCCGGCTACGAGGGCCGGAGCCGCATCCTCTTCCGCGCCACCGACGCCCAGGGCGCCGCCGCCGTGGACACCGTCCAGGTCACCATCCACCCCTCCACAACACCGGGCAACCCCGGACCGGGGGATTTCGACGGCAGCGGCCGGGTGGACCTCGACGACTTCTTCCGCTTTGCCGAACACATGGGCCTCAGCGCCGGGCAGCCCGGCTGGGACCTCGCCTACGACCTGGACCGCGACGGCCTGACGACCTTCGCCGACTTCTTCCTCTTCGCCGACCTCTTCTCCCTCAGCCAGGCCCTGCCCCGCTGATTGTGGCGGTTCGGGGCATTCGTTAAATTCCCCTCACCCCGAACACCGCCCCCTTCACCGAGGAGCGTCCATGCGCCTGCGCCTATACTATTCCCTGCTCTTGCTGCTCCCCTGTGCCGCCTTCAGCCAGCAGATGCCCCCCACCCCGGTCATTGTTGCCGAGGTGCTCCGCCAGCAGATCGCCGATGAGGTAGAATTGGTCGGGTCCGTCCAACCCCGGCGGGCCAGCATGGTGGCCAGCGAGGTGGAAGGCAAGGTGGTCGCCGTGGCCAAGGAGGCCGGCCAGGCCGTGCGCCGCGGGGACCTGCTCTTCCAGCTCGACCAGACCCTGATCGCCGCCGCCGTGGCCGAAGCCAGGGCCGACCTGGCGCTGCAGGAGGCCAACCAGATCCAGAGTACCCAACTGCTGGCCAAAGCCGCCATCTCCGAACAGCAGGACCGCGACACCGCCTACCAGTTGGCGCGGGCACGGGCCAAATTGGCGGGCCTCGAGAAACAACTGGCCGATACCGCCATCCGCGCCCCCTTCTCCGGTCACCTGGTCGGCACCGCAGCCGAACTGGGTGAATGGGTGGCCCGCGGCGAGCAGGTGGCTCGGCTGATCGCCACCGACACCGTGCGGGTGTACGTCAACGTACCCGAGCGCCACGTCCCCTACCTGGAGTTGGGCGCCAGCGCCCAGGTCGCCATCGACGCCCTGGGCGAGTTGCCCCTTGCCGGCCGCATCGTCGCGGTGCTGGCCGAAGGCGCCGCCGAATCCCATACCTTCCCGGTCGCCGTCGAACTGGCCAACCCGGATGGCCGGATCCGCAGCAACATGGCCGCCCGGGTCCACTTCCAGGCCCAGCACGGGGCGCCCCTGCTGCTGGTGCCCAAGGACGCGCTGGTGACCGGGCTGGCAGGCGCCCAGGTCTTCGTGGCCCAGGAGGACAAGGCCACCGCCCGCCCGGTGCAGGTGGGCGTGCCGTACAACGGCTACGTGGCGGTCGAAGGCCAACTGGCCCCCGGCGAACTGGTCATCGTGAGCGGCAATGAGCGCCTGCGCGAGGGTCAGGCCATCCGCGTCCTCCGCAAGCAGGAGTAAGGGGGCCGCATGAAGCTGATCGAATCCTCCATCAACCGCCCTGTCAGCGTCATCGTCGGGGTGCTCTTCGTCACCCTCTTCGGCCTCCTCGCCCTCTTCCGCATCCCCATCCAGCTCACCCCCGACGTCGATAGGCCGGTGGTCACCGTTGCCACCCTCTGGCCCGGCGCCAGCCCCGAGGAGGTGGAGCAGGAAATCGTGCAGCGCCAGGAGGAACAGCTCAAGACCCTCGAGGACCTCCAGCGCATGACCAGCGAAAGCTCGGACAGCCGGGGCAGCATCCAGCTAGAGTTTTCGGTGGGCGCCGATCCCGACCTGCTCTTATTGAAGGTATCCAACAAACTCAGCCAGGTGACCGGGTATCCGCTCGACGCCGAACGCCCGGTGCTCTCCAGCGGCAGCGGCGCTTCCAACACCGCCATCACCTGGCTGATGCTGGACGCGGCGCCCGGCCACGAGAAAGAGGTCGATGTCGAACGCTACCGGGACTTTGCCGAGGAGGTGGTGGAGACCGCCATCGAGCGGGTGCCGGGGGTGGCCCAGGCCAACGTCTTCGGCGGGTTCGAGCGCGAGTTGCAGGTGGTCTTCGACCCGCAGGCCATGGCGGCCCGGCGGATCTCGGTGGCCGAACTGAGCAGCGCCATCACCCGCGAGAACGCCAATATCAGCGCCGGCTCCTTCGACGAGGGCAAACGCCGCTACATCGTGCGCACCCTGGGCCAGTACAAAACCCCGGAAGACCTCGAGGAGGTGGTGGTCAGCGCCAAAGACGGGGCCATCGTGCGGGTCAAGGATATCGCCCGGGTGCTGCTGACCTACAAGCGGCCGACCTCCACCGTGCGGCAGAAGGGCTATCCGGTCATCGCCATCAACGCCACCCGCGAGACCGGCGCCAACGTGTTGGAGGCCATGGTGGGCATCCGCCAGACCATCGCCGACCTCAACGCCGGTCCCCTGGCCCGCGAGAACCTGCGCCTGCGCCAGGTCTACGACGAGACCGAATACATCAACGCCGCCATCCACCTGGTCAACAAGGACATCGTCATCGGCAGCCTGCTGGCAGTGGCGGTGCTCTTCCTCTACCTGCGCAGCGTCAGCAGCATCGTCATCATCGCCGTGGCCATCCCCATCTCCATCGTCGGCACCTTCCTGGCCATGTCGCTGCTGGGCCGCAATATCAACGTCATCAGCCTGGCGGGCCTGAGCTTTGCGGTGGGCATGCTGGTCGACAACTCCATCGTCGCCCTCGAGAACATCTTCCGGCACCGGCAGATGGGCAAATCCCGCTACCAGGCCGCCTACGACGGGGCCCGCGAGGTGTGGGGGGCGCTGCTGGCCAGCACCCTGACCCATATCTCGGTCTTCCTGCCGGTGGTCTTCGTGCAGGACGAGGCCGGGCAGTTGTTCCAGGATATCGCCATCGCCGTCTCCTGCTCGGTGGCCCTCAGCCTGATCGTCGCTATCAGCGTGGTGCCCACCATGGCCAACCGGATCATCGGCGGGGTGGAGGAGGACACCGACGTCCACCCCAGCGACGCCAACCGCCTCGACCACGTCGGCCACCTGGTGCGCGACTTCATCACCCGGAGCATCTTCCGCATCAGCGGCAGCACGGCCCTGCGCCTGCTGGTGGCGATGGTGCTCATCGGCGGTTCGCTGGGTCTGGCCTGGACCCTCTTGCCCAAGGCCGAGTACCTGCCCACCGGCAACCGCAACCTGGTATTCAGCATCCTCTTGCCCCCGCCCGGATACAACCTCGACGAACTCATCGAGGTGGGCCAGCAGTTGGAGGACTCGCTGCGCCCCCGCTGGGAGGCGCAACCGGGCTCCCCCGAGGCCGCAGCCCTGGGCGGCGGCCTGGTGGACAACATGTTCTTCGTGGCTTTTGGCCGGCAGGCCTTCATGGGCGCCAGCGCCCGCGACCCCGAACAGGCCAGCGCCCTCATCCCCGCCATCCAGGGACCGATCTTCGGGGTGCCGGGCATGATCGGCATCGTGCGCCAGTCCGGCCTCTTCCAGGGGGTGGGCGGCGGCCGGGCCATCGACATCGAGATCACCGGCCCGGATCTCAACCGGCTCATCGGTCTGGGCGGGCGGATCTTCGGGCAGGTGATGCAGGTGGTGCCCGGCTCGCAGGCCCGGCCCATCCCCAGCCTCGATCTGGGCAATCCCGAGGTGCGGGTCATTCCCGACCGGGTGCGCGCCGCCCAGCTGGGCCTCACCGCCCGCGACCTGGGCCTTTCAGTGAACGCCCTGATGGACGGGGCCCTGATCGACGGGTACCAGTACCAGGGGGAGGAGATCGACCTGACCCTGCGCGGTTCGGCCGACCGCTTCCGCACCCAGGACATCGGCGAGTTGCCCATCTATACCCCGGCCGGCCAACTGGTGCCGCTCAATGCGGTGGCCCAGGTCCAGGTCACCACCGGCCCCGAGCAGATCAACCACATCGAGCGCAACCGGGCCATCACCATCCAGGTCTACCCGCCCGAGACCCTGGCCCTCGAATCGGCGATGGACGACATCCGCACCAAGGTGGTCCAACCCCTCATCGACCAGGGCGAGATCGCCCCGCCCTACGCCATCGAGCTTTCCGGCACCGCCGACGACCTCAAGCGCACCCGCCAGGCCATGCAGTGGAATTTCGTGCTGGCCATCCTCATCACCTATCTGCTGATGTGCTCGCTCTTCGAGAGTTTCCTCTACCCCTTCGTCATCATGCTCAGTGTGCCCCCGGCCCTGGCCGGCGGCATCCTCGGCCTGGCTGCCGTCAACGCCTTCGTCGCCTACCAGCCCTTCGACGTGTTGACCATGCTGGGCTTCGTCATCCTCATCGGGGTGGTGCTCAGCAACGCCATCCTCATCGTGCACCAGACCCTGAATCTGCTCAAAGAGGACCCGGACATGGACCGCCGCCAGGCCATCAGCCAGGCCACCGCCAGCCGAGTGCGGCCCATCTTCATGACCGTGACCACCACCACCTTCGGCATCCTGCCCCTGGTGCTCTTCCCCGGCGCCGGCTCCGAACTCTACCGCGGCCTGGGCAGCGTGGTGGTGGGCGGCCTGGTGGTCTCCACGGTGTTCACCCTCTTCCTGGTGCCCACCTTCCTCAGCCTGGCCATGGACTGGGCGGCCAGCCTGCGCCGACGCCTGGAACGGGCATAAAAAAAGGGCCGGCCCGCCTGCTGGCGGACCGGCCCCTAACCTACGGCTTCGCTCAGTAACTCAGGCGCAACTGCACCCCCGGCGTCGGGCTGGGCTGGCGGCCCTCGGCGGCCACCGCGTTGATGCCGCCCAGTTCCGCGTGCAGATTGACCAGCGAGGCCACCTTGACCCATAGGGCCAGGGGCACCCAGCCGGCCTGTCCGCCTTTGCCGGTAGCCAATCCCGTGGCCACCACGGCCCCGGCCAGGCCCAGCAGCACCAACCCCTGCCGGGTCTGGCCGGCGTAGTAATACCCGGCCCCCGGCACCACCAGTTCCATACCCAAGGCCACCGGCGTGGACCTGGGCGGGGTATAAGCAGCCCGCCGCAAGGGGATGCGCTGGGCGCCCAGTTCGCGCAGCGAGCGGATCTGCGCCAGGGTATAAACCGCCCGGTGTTCCATCAGCGGCCCCAGCACCTCACACACCAAAACCGTGTCCCCGGCCAGGCTGGCCACCTGCACCTCGCGGGTCTGGCCCGAAAGCAGTTCGAGCTCCCCCCACCACCCCTGGCTCTGCAGCCGCTGCAGACCGGCGCGCAGGGTTTGGGCATCCATCGGCTCGGCGGCCGCGACGACCAGCGGCAGGAGCAGCAGCGCCCCCGCCAGAATCCAGACACCTCTCATAGATCCGTCCTTTCGTTGTCCGCTAGTAATAAGGCCGCCCTGCCCGGCCTGTCAAGCAAGGTTGAAAAAGGTGGAGAAGCTCCTCTTGCTGCCGATAAATGGGACAGAGTGTAGATAGCGCCCGCTCTCCTCACTCCCGCAGACATGGATGTCGGTGCCAGGCCCCCCACATGGAAGTGGGGGTTTTTTTGCCCGCTTGCCCCTCTGCCAGCCAACCCTTATTTTCCCGCGCCTATGAAAAACGAACTCAAGATCGCCATCGACGCCGCCCGCCAGGCCGGCGCCCTCACCCTCGGGTTTTTCGGGGGCAAGTACCAGATCGATTATAAGGAACGGCGCGACCCGGTCACCGACGCCGACCTGGCCGCCAACACCTGCCTCAAGGAGCTGCTGCTGGGGGCCTTTCCCGGCGACGGCTGGCTCTCCGAGGAGACCGCCGACTCCCCCGAACGCCTGGGCGCCGAACGGCTGTGGATCGTCGATCCCATCGACGGCACCCGCGAGTTCGTCGAGGGCATCCCCGAATACGCCGTTTCCGTCGCCCTGGTGCAGGCCGGCGAGCCGGTGGTGGGGGTCATCTACAACCCGCCCGCCGACCAGCTCTTTGCCGCGGTCAAAGGCGGCGGCACCTTCCTCAACGGCAAACGGGTCTTCTGCAGCGAGGTGTCCACCCTGGCCCAGGCCACCCTCATCGTCAGCCGCAGCGAAACCAAACGCGGCGAGATCGATCCCCTCCGCCCCCACCTCCGCGAAGTGAAGCCGGTGGGCAGCGTCGCCTACAAGCTGGCGGCGGTGGCTGCGGGCCTGGGCGGCGATTTCAACGTCAGTGTGCAACCCAAGAGCGAATGGGATGTGTGCGCCGGCGATCTGCTGGTGCGCGAGGCCGGGGGCCAGATGCTCGACCTGGACGGCCAGGTGCGCCAGTACAACCAGACCGACCCCCTGATCCGCGGCGGCCTGGTGGCCGGCAACCCCCACCTGGTCCGGGCCATGCTCGACCTGCTCACCTCCCTGCGTTGAGTCCATACGGAAATTCGCTTGGCCGACGAGCCCGAGCGAAAGTGCCGTGGGCCAGGCGCCCGAGGGAGGCGTATCTGACAAAGGATGATACGCCAAAGGAGGGCGACCCGTAGACCCGCCCAACTCCAAGAGTTGGGCGCCACGCAGACCACGGCGCTTGCAGCCGGGCGCAGTCCCAATTGGGATTTTCGTATGGACTCTAATATGGCGCACCCGCTCAACCAGCCCATCGCCGAGATGCTGGCCGAGCTGGCCCTGTTGCTCGATCTGAGCGGCGAAAACGCCGTCCGCACCCGCGCCTACAGCAACGCCGCCCGCACCGTGGAAACCTGCGACCAGCCCCTGCCCGAGCTGGCGGCACGCGGACAATTACAGTCCGTGCCCGGCATCGGTCCGGGGGTGGCGGCGCTGATCACCGCCTTCTGCGAGACCGGGTCTGCCCCGGAGCTGGAGCAGGTCAAGGCCGGCATCCCGCCCGGCCTCCTCCAGATGCTGCGTATCCCCGGCCTTGGCCCCAAGAAGGTGCGCGCCATCCACCTGCAGCTGGGCCTGAGCACCCTGGGTGAGCTGGAGGCCGCCTGCCGCGACGGCCGCCTTGGCAGCCTGAGCGGTTTTGGCGCCAAGAGCCAGGAGAACATCCTGCGCGCCCTCGACACCCTGCGCCAGTACGAGGGCCACTGCCGCCTCGACGAGGCCGGCGTCATCGCCCGCCAGCTCCTGTCCGATCTGGGGCCCCTGGCCGGCCGCCTGGAGCTGACCGGGCAGCTGCGGCGCTGGCTGGAGGTGGTCGCGGGTATCGAGCTGGTGGCCTGCACCGGCGACCCGGCCACCCTGAGCGCGGCCCTGCAGACCCACCCGCTGGCCAAGCGCGCCCTGGGCGACACCGCGGTGGAAACAGCCGCGGCCCTGCCCCTCACCCTGCATCTGGTTGCCGAGCCCTCCTTCGCCGCCGCCCTGCTCCACCACACCGGCAGCCAGGCGCATCTCGACCAGTTGGCGGCCCATGCCCAGGCGCAGGGCCTGCGCCTGGACCGCCACGGCCTGTGGCGCGGCGGCGAAACCCTGCCCTGCCCCGACGAGCAGAGCCTCTACGCCGCGCTGGGGCTGCAATATATCCCGCCCGAATTGCGCGAAGGCCGCGGCGAGGTGGAAGCCGCCCGCCGCCAGACCCTGCCCGCGCTGGTGCAGCGCGCCGATCTGCTGGGCGCCCTGCACGTGCACACCACCTACAGCGACGGCCACCACACCCTCGAAGAGATGGCGCGCGGGGCGATGGCGCGCGGGTACCAGTACCTCGGCATCTGCGACCACAGCCGCTCGGCGGCGTACGCGAGGGGCCTGCAGGTGGACGACCTGCGCCGGCAGGGCGAGGAAATCGCCCGGCTCAACGAGG
>JADZBP010000024.1 GCA_020852055.1 Candidatus Latescibacterota bacterium | reverse complement strand
CATCTGGACGGCGGTGAGGCCGAGCAGGGACCAGGCCCAGGGAGCCAGCGGGGAGGGATGCCGGGGGGCAGGTGCACTCAGGCTGTTGAGAAAGGCGAGGATGAGCATGCCCAGGAGCACCAGCGCCAGCACCAGGTGCACGGTGACGAAGCGGGGGTCGAGGTGGTAGTGGACCACCAGACCACCCAGCCAGCCCTGCAAAATCACCAGCAGCAACGCGGCGAGGGCGGGCCGGAGGATCGCGGGTTGGTGGCGGTGATCCCGCCACGCCAGCAAGGCGGTGCCCAGGATCAGGAACCCGGTGAACACCCCCACCAGCCGGTTGAGGTACTCGATCCAGGCCTTCTCGAAGTTGAAGAGCGCCGGATCGAGGTGCGGGGGGAGTTGGCTGACCTCGGTGGGCGGTATCCAGCGGTCGAAGCAGCGGGGCCAATCCGGGCAGCCAAGCCCGGCACCGGCGGCGCGAACAAAACCGCCGATACCGATCAGCAGAAAGGTGGTGAGGGTGGTGGCCAGGGCCAGTTTTTGGAAGCGGGTCATCGTTCCCGGAGGGGAGAGGGGTATGGGTGGTAAAAGTACACCGGCGTCACCGGCGCGGCAATCGAGCACCTATTGCTTGTTGGGGGCCGGGCGTTGGGCTATTTTCAGGAGTCCAGCACGGAATCACAACCTAAAGAGGAGAAAGGCATGGCGGATGTTATCATCATCGGCGATGGCCCGGGCGGCTTGAGTGCGGCCCTGTTCCTGGCCAAAAAGAAGCTCGAGGTCCTGGTGATCGGCCAGGACAAGACCCTGATGCACAAGGCCAAGCTGCTCAATTATCTGGGCATCCCGGAGATGACCGGCACCCAGTTCCAGCAGGTGGCCCGGGCCCAGGTGCAGGGCTTCGGCGCCCGCTTCGTCGATGCCGAAGCCACCCTTGCCGAGAAAAAGGGTGCGGGTTTCGCGGTGACCACGGCGGATGGCCAGACCTTCGAGGGCCGGTACCTGATCCTGGCGACCGGGCCTGTCATGCCCCTGGCCGAGAGCCTTGGGTTGGCCAAGACCAGCAACGGGGTGGCAGCCGATCCTTTCGGCCGGACGGCGGTGGACAAGCTCTATGCGCTGGGTTGGGGGGTGCGGGGCAAGAAGATCCAGGCCGTGATCTCGGCCGGCGACGGGGCGGCGGCGGCTCTGGACATCCTCTCCGCTGAGAAGGGCGAGGACCTGCACGATTTCGACCTGGTCTGAGCGCAGGCGGCACTGAGGCCGCCAGGTACACCAGAGGCCCGGCACCCCGTTGGGGGCGCCGGGCCTCTGTCTTGATGCCTCAGAGGTCGATGACCCGGCCCTGGCTGGCCGACTCGGTTGCGGCCAGGGTCAGCTTGAGGGTCTTGACCGCCTCGGCGTATGGGCAACGGATCCCCGAGGGGTCCCCGCTCTGCACCGCCCGCAGAAAGGCGGCGTCCTCGTCGAGGGTGGGGTTGTTGCCCAGATAGAAGACCTCCTTGCCCGAGGTCTTCTCCACACTGAGGTTCCGGTGGTCGAGGCGCAGCACCTGGTCCTTCAGGTACAGATCGAGGCCGACCTGCCCCCCCGTGGCCAGCATACAGGCCGAGGTGATGCTGGCGATGGCCCCGCTGGCAAAGGTCAGGTTGGTGATCGAGGCGTCGTGTACGCTGTAGTTCTCCACCCCCTGCATCAGGCCGGTGCGGGCGGCGGCGTGTACCCTGGTCACCTCGCCAAGCAGGTACCGGGCCAGGTCAAAGATATGGGTGGTCTGTTCGACGATCTGGCCGCCGCTCTGGTCCAGCACCCGCCACCAGGCCACCCCCGGCATGCCGCCGG
This sequence comes from Candidatus Latescibacterota bacterium, assembly GCA_020852055.1. Lineage (GTDB taxonomy): Bacteria > Latescibacterota > UBA2968 > UBA8231 > UBA8231 > SICG01. The sequence goes on along the minus strand of JADZBP010000024.1, from coordinate 10,108 downwards.
TCCAACTGCCCAGCGCGAACCCCACCGGCTGTCCCTCCAGCCTTTCCTTGGCCTTGGCGGTCAGGTCCATGTAACGCCAGTGGTACCCCACCGCCGAGATCAGGCCCTGGTCCTCGATGGCACCCAGAATACGGTCGGCCAGCGCGGCGCTGGTGGCCACCGGTTTCTCGATGAACATCGGCAGCCCGCGCCGCACAGCCTCCAGTTCGGGTTCACCGTGGGCAAAAGGCGGCAGGCAGATGTACACGGCGTCGAGCCCTTCGCTGTCGAACATCTGCCGGAAGCTGTCATAGGCTTTGCCGCCATAGGTGGCGGCCACCGCCTGGGCCTTGCCGGGCACGGCGTCGCAGAAGGCGGCCAGTTGGGCGTCGGGCAGTTGGGCTAGGGTGCGCAGGTGGTGGCCGGCAATGCCGCCGGTGCCGATGAATCCGAGGCGTACTGGCATGAGGTGGGCCCTTTCAGTGCGCGGCGAAACCCGCGGTCAGGATTGACAATAAACGCTTTAACGCAATATATTCAGCGGTGAAGGGACGCCTGCGTCTTCCCCCTATCCCTGCATCCCCCCAGGCATCCTCCAGGTGAGCTATGATCTGGGCCATCATTTCCATGATGTGTGTCCTGGGCACCAAGCTGGTGACCTCGCTGCGCATCAAGGATTTGAAAGAACGACTCGGCAACATGAAGCCGCGGATCATCGAGTTGCGCGGCAAACTCGAGGACGCCGAGGGTGAATACGAAACCATCAAGTCGAAGGAGGAGGCGTTGGAGTCGCGCCTCACCCATCTGCGCGATGCGGTGCGCCTCCTCGAAGGTTTACTCAAGGAGCCGGTAAACGCGAAGGACAACTCGACCAACGAGCGCTTGGCGGTGATCCAGTCGGTCGAGGGCAACGCTTGACGCCAGGCGCCCCGCTGAAAGTTTTCCCTGCTTGCCCCTCCCGGTGCAGGCGGGTTTTTTTTTGCTTCGCCTGAGGAAAGTGCGGCGGCCCTCCGCACCTGTCAAGGGAAGTGTCATCCAGCCATGAGCCAGATCGACCCCGGCAGCCGCCGGCTCCAGGATTACCGCGACCATTACCGCCGCGACGCCGAGGCCATCATCGATCCCGGCGCCCTGCCGCCGGCGCGCCGCGCCTCGGAGGAGCGCCGTTTCGAGGCCCTGGTGCGCCTGCTCCAGCCTCAGTCCGGGGAACGGGTCCTGGATATGGGGTGTGGCTCCGGGTGGCTGGCAGAGCGCTGCCGTCAGGCCGGGGCCCGGGTCTGGGCTGCCGATATCGCCCTGACCGGGGTGGCCGGGGCCCGCGCCCGTTTTCCCCGGGTTCCGCACTATCAGGTCGCCGACGTGTATCACCTGCCCTTCGCCGCCGGGAGCTTCGATGCGGTCGTGCTTTCCGAGGTCGCCGAGCACCTCGAGGACTTGGACCGCGCCTTTGGTGAACTGGCCCGCCTGCTGCGGCCCGGCGGCCGTCTGCTGGTGAGTGTGCCCTACCGCGAAACCATCGTCGAGCACCTCTGTATCCACTGCAACCGCCCGACCCCGGCCAACGCCCATCTGCACAGCTTCGACGAGGCCAAACTGGCGGCCTGCCTGCGCGGGGCTGGCCTGGAGCCCCGCGCCTCACTGCGGGTCAACCACAAGGCCTTGGAGTTGATCGGAGCGCCCCGGCTGCTGCGGGGCTGGCCCTTCTGGGTCTGGCGCAGCCTCGATCGGCTGGGCAACCTCCTGGTGGGCCGCGCCGCGTTCCTGGGCCTGGTGGCCGGCAAACCCACCTGAGATGGCTGCCGAGCGCCTGACCCGCCAGGTAGGGCTGGTGGCCCTCGGCCGGGGGGCCTCGACCCTCAGCACCATGGTGGTCTCCACGGTCCTGGCCTGGGCCTGGGCCCACCAGCAGGGCCAGATGGGGGCCTACGGTGCGGTCTGGGCGCTGGGCAATACCCTCATCCCGCTCTTCCTGCTCGGATTTCCCACCACCTTTCTCTACTTCTATCCCCAACTGGGTCGGCCCGGCCGGCAGCGCCTGGTCTTGCAGGCGGGGCTGTGCCTGGCGGCCTCGGGCCTGGCGCTGGGCGGTCTGCTTTGGGCCGCGGGCCCCCGCCTGGCCTTCCTGCTCGATTACGAGTCGGGGCCCGGGGCCGGCGACCTGGCGCGGTACCTTGGTGCGTTCCTCCCGTACGCGGCGTTCTGGGTGGCCGGTGGACTGGTGGAACCGGCGCTGGTGGCCGCGGGCCGTTCCCACTGGCAGGCCTGGACCTCACTCGGGGTGGCCGCGGCCCAGCTCGGCATCGGGGGCCTGGCGGCGGTGTTGCACTGGGGGGTGAGTGAGGTTCTCTGGGCGTTCTCGGTCCTGGGCGGCGTGCGGCTGGCGGTGGGCACTGCCCTGGTGTGGCGCGCTGTGGGGTGGGGCGAGGGGGGCTGGACCGGCGCGGGTGTGGGGGCGTTCCTCCGCTATTCGCTGCCCGTGGCGCTGGGGGATGGGGTGGGCAGCCTGGCCCGGGCCGTGGACCGGATGGTGGTCCTGTGGTTCTTCACCACCGAGACCTTTGCCTTTTACCATCTGGGGGCGGTGGAGGTGCCGGTCAGCATTCTGCTGGCGTCCGCGACCACGGTGCTGATCCCGCAGGTGAGCGCCCTGTACGCCCAGGGGCGGCGCGAGCAGATCGCTGGATTGTGGTCGGCAGCCGTGGCGCGCCTGGCCCTGGTGGTGCTGCCCGTCTTCTTTTTCCTCTTTGTGCTGGCCGGGCCCCTCATCGGCCTGATCTATCCGGCCCAGTACGGTAAGAGCGCCTGGGTGATGCGGGTCTTTCTCCTGGCCCTGCCCCTGCGCTGTGCCATCTACAACCCGCTGCTGGTGGGCATGGGCAAGGCGCGCTGGGCGCTGTGGGTGGGCGCCGGTGACCTGGCCCTCAACATCGGGCTCAGCTTCGCCCTTACCCGCGTGCTCTTGACCGGCTGGCCAGCGTGGGCGTTTTTGGGTCCGGCGCTGGCGACGGTACTGTCGACCTATATACAAGTGGCAGTGCTGGTGGGGCTTATCGCCTGGAACCTGCGGCTTGGTCTCAGGCAGTTGCTGCCCTGGCGGCATCTGAGCCGGGTCGGGCTGGTCTGCGCCGGGGCTGCGGTGGCGGGTTGGGCGGCAACCCGGCTGCCGGTGCCACCCCTGGTCGGTCTGGGCTTGGCGACCGGGGTCTTTGGAGTGGTGCTGCTGTGGGGGTCGCGTCCGGCGGATCGGGCGGTTTTTGCCAACCTGTTGAGGACCCAGAAGAATCCATGATGGACCTGATGCGGCGCACCCCGCTGGCGCTGATCCTGCTGGGCGGCCTGCTGGTGTTCGCCAACACCTTGGACAACAGCTTCCACTACGACGACAGCCATTCCATCGTCGACAACCCGCATCTGCGCTCGCTGGCGAACGTGCCGCGGTTTTTCGTCGATCCCGGCACCTTTTCGGTGATGCCCGAGGCCCGGATGTACCGGCCCCTGTTGCTGGTCAGCTACGCGCTCAACCGCGCGGTGGGTGGTGAGGCGGTCTGGGGATATCACCTGGTCAATCTGGCCCTGCACCTGGCCAACGCCTGGCTGGTGTGGCTGCTGGGCACCCGCCTGGTGGGCCGGGGGGCCTGGGTGGCCTGCCTGCTCTTCCTGCTGCACCCGGTGGTGAGCGAGCCGGTCAATTATATCAGCAGCCGGTCGGCCCTGCTGGCCACGTTCTTCTATCTGCTGGGCCTGTGGTGGGTGGTGCGGGCCGCTGCCGGTGAGGGCGGGCGTCTGGCGCCGCTGTGGGTGGCGCTGTGTTTTGCCGCTGGCCTGGCCAGCAAGGAGATCGCCTTCACCTTGCCCCTGGTGGCGGCCCTCTATCTCTATTTGCTGACCCCGCACCGCCCCTGGAAGCTGCTGGCGCTCCCGGCTGGCATGGCCGTAGCGTACCTGCTGGGCACCCGGGCCATCGTCGGCAAGGCCGTGGGGGAACCGGTTCGCGACCTGAGCCTGCAATGGGCCACCCAACTGAAGGCCGCGGTGTTCTACCTGTGGACCCTGGTGCAGCCGGTTCATCTCAGTGTCGAGCCCCAGTTTTCGGTAGCGGCCGGTTGGGGCGAGGCGGCGGTGCTGCTGGCCCTGCTGGCAGGGGTTTCGGTGGCAGTGGTTTTGGTGCGGGCCGGCGGACCTGTGGCCCTGTTCTGTGTGGGCTGGGCCGTGCTGGCGCTGCTGCCGGCGGCGCTGGTGCCGCTCAATGTGCTGGTCAACGAAAACCGCCTGTACCTGCCCCTCGCCGCCCTGGCGCTGGGCCTGGGCAGCCTGCATCGCTTCCTGCCCCAGCGCCAGGCTTGGCTGCTGTCCCTGCTGCCGCTGGTGCCGCTCTGCCTGCTGCGCAACGCCGTCTGGCGCGACGAGGTCACCCTCTGGGCCGACGCAGTGCACAAAGGCCCGGGCATGCCCCGGGCCCACGTCAACCTGGGCAAGGCCTTCCTCGAGGCCGGCGAGTACCAGCAGGCCATCGCCGCCAGCCGCCGCGCCCTGGCCATCGACCCCAACCTCGACCGCGCCCACTACAACATCGGCCGGGCTTACCAGGCGCTGGATCAGCAGGAGGAAGCCATCGCCAGCTACCTCCGGGCCCTGGAGATACGCCCGGACCTGATCGAGGCCCGCAACAACCTCGGCAACGCCTACCTGGTGCAGGGCCATGCCGACGCCGCCCTGGCCGAGTACCGCCAGGCCCTGGCCGTATATGCCCATGCGCAGGTGTACCACAACCTCGGCAAAGCCCACCTGACCCTGGGTAACCTCGATTCCGCGGCGGTGGCGTTCAACCAGGCCATCGCGATGGACCCGGCCAACCCCGAGCCCTACCGGGGCCTGATCAAGGCGTACCGCACCCAGCCCGAGCAGGCGCTGCGCGTGGCCGAGGAGGCGCTGGCACGTTGGCCCGGGGAGCGGGATTTCTGGCTGCTCAAAGGCGAGATCCTGGCCGGCCAGGGGCGCGAGGCCGAGGCGCGCCAGGCCTATGTCCAGGCCGGGGAGGGGGAGGCCGAGGTGCAACTGCGGCAGGGCGACGAGGCGAGACGCCAGGGGCGCTGGGCCGAGGCGCTGGACAGGTACGAGCAGGCCCTGCGCGGGGGGCGGGAGTCGGGGCGGGTGCAGAACGCCCGCGGCGAGTGCCTCGTTCAACTCGGCAGGCTGCCAGAGGCCCTGGAGGCCTTTCGCCGGGCCGCCCTGCTGGAACCGCAACTGGCAGTGGCGTACGCCAATATCGGCAAGGCCAACCTTCGGGCCGAGCGCCCCCTCGAAGCGGCGGCGGCCCTCGAAAAGGCCGTGGAGCTCGAGCCGCGCCAGGCCAGTTTCTGGAACCTGCTGGGCGCGGCGCGAGCCAAGGCCGGGAAGTTCGAACCCGCGCTGGCGGCGTACCGGCAGGTGCTGCAGCTCCAGCCCGAGAATCCCCAGGCCTGGTGCGATCAGGGCACGGCCCTGTTGCATCTAGGGCGAATCGCCGAGGGCCTCGCCTCCTACGAGCGCTACCTGGCCCTCAATCCCCCCGATAACCAACTCACCCAACAGGTGCGCCAGCAGGTGGACGACCTGCGGCGCCAACTCAAGCGCTGAAGGAGGCACAGATGGGCCAGTTCCCCGGCAGGGTGGTTCTCGTCACCGGTGCGGGCACGGGTATAGGCCGGGCCATCGCCGAGGGGTTCGTGCGCGAAGGGGCGAAGGTGGCGCTGGTGGGCCGCCGGGCCGAAAAACTCGCCGAGGTGGCGGCGGGTCTGCCCGCCTCCCAGGTGCTGCAGCTTGCCTGCGACGTGGGGGTGCGGGAGGCGGTGCGGGGGATGGTGGCCCGGGTCGAGGGCCAGCTCGGGGCCGTGCAGGTCCTGGTCAACAATGCCGGCACCAACACCAACCCCCGCTCGCTGGCCCAGCTCGCCGACGAGGATTGGGACCTGACCCTAGCCACCAACCTGACCGGGGCCTTCACCTGCGTGCGTGCGGTGCTGCCGGCGATGCGGCGGCAAGGTGGGGGGGTGATCCTCAACATCTCCTCCATCGCCGGGCTGCGGGCCAGCAAACTGGCCGGGTCGGCGTACTCGGCGGCCAAACACGGGTTGATGGCCCTCACCCACGTGATCAACGAGGAGGAGCGCGAACACGGCATCCGCGCCTGCGCCATCTGTCCCGGAGAGGTCGAGACCCCCATCCTCGACCTGCGGCCCGAGCCGGTGAGCAAGGAGCACCGCGCCCGCCTGCTCCAACCCGAGGATGTCGCCGCCGCCGCGCTCTTTGTCGCTGGCCTGCCGCCCCGGGCCTGTGTGCCCGAGCTGGTGCTTAAACCAACCTGGCAGATCTATTCCTGAAGCCGGCTCTGCACCCGCAGGAGCAGCAGCGCGGCGCTGGCCGCCAGGCCCGCGCCGGTGAGGAAGGCGGTGGGGGCGCCGGCGTGTTGCCAGAGCAAGCCGAAGAGCAGGCTGGCCGGCAGGGCGCCCAGGCCCACTGCCCCATGATACCAGCCAAAGGCCGTGCCCCGCAATTGGGGCGGGACCAGGCGCGAGACCCACGCCTTTTCGGCCGGTTCGGTCAGACCGAAATACACCCCGTAGAGCAGGAAGAGCGCGACCTGGGCCGGCGCCGTGTTGGCCACCGAGAAACCGGCGTACACCAGGGCGTACAACACCCAGCCCCCGAGGATGGGCAGGCGGTACCCGACCCGGTCGGCCAGGGACCCGCCCAGGTAGGTGGCCAGCATCTTGACCCCGTGGTGCAGGGACCACAGCACTGCCACCCAGGCCGGCTGCACCCCGGCGCCGGTGAGGCTCAACAACAGGAAGGCGTCGGTGGAGTTGCCCAGGGTGAAGACCACCACGGCCAGCAGCAGCCGGCGGAAATCCGCGCCGAGGTCGCGCCAACCCTGCCAAAGATTCCGCGGCCCCGCGCTGCTGGGGGCGGCTCCGGGCGTCTCGTGGATGCCCAGCACGATGAGCGCCACCACCACGGCAGCCGGCAGGGCGGCCAGCAGGAAGACGTGGCGCAGCGACACCCCCTCCAGGGCCAGCAGGGCGGCGGCGGCGAGGGGGCCGACCACGGCCCCGGCATGGTCCAGGGAGCGGTGGAAACCATAGGCCCGACCCCGCTGCGCCTCGGGCACGGCGTCGGCGATCAGGGCGTCGCGGGGGGCGGTGCGCAGGCCTTTGCCGACCCGGTCGAGGAAACGCAGGCCCAGCACCAGGGTCCAGGTGGTGGCCAGCCCGATCAGCGGTCGCACCGCGCCGGCCAGGCTGTAGCCGCCCAGGATGAAGGGTTTGCGCCGCTGGGTCCGGTCGGTCCAACGCCCCGAATAGACCTTCAACAGGGAAGCGGTGGATTCGGCCACCCCCTCGATGAGGCCCAGTGCCGCTGCCCCGGCCCCCAGCACCCCGGTGAGGAAGGCCGGCAGGAGAGGGTAGATCATCTCGCTGGAGAAATCGGTGAAGAAACTGACGACCCCCAACACCACCACGGTGCGCGGCAGGGAGGTTTTCATCTCAGTATCCCAGGGAATGGAGGAACTGCGGCGGCCGCCGGGCGCGGGTGCCCTGCTCGAAGGCGAAACCGAAACGCAGCAGCGCCGCCTCGCTCCAGGCGCCGGCGAAGAACGAAAGGCCCACGGGTAGACCCGCGACGAAGCCGGCGGGCACCGTGAGATGGGGGTACCCCGCCACGGCTGCCGGGCTCGAAGAGCCGCCGCCGGGATGATCCCCGTTGATCAGGTCGGTGAGCCAGGCCGGGCCGCCGGTGGGCGCCACCAGGGCGTCGAGTCGGTGGGCTGCCAGCAGGGCATCGATGCCCTCGGCCCGCGACAGGCGCTGGTTCCGGGCCAGGGCCTCCAGATAGGCCGGGGTGCTGAGATCCCCTTTGCTCTGGGCCTTGATGAGCAGGTCCTGGCCGAAAAAGGGCAACTCGCGTTCGGCATGGGCCTCGTTGAAGGCGATCACCTCGGCCAGGGAGTGCACCGCCGCGCCGGGAGGAAGGTTGCCCAGGTAGGCATTGAGATCGGCCTTGAACTCGTAGAGCAGCACCTCCAGTTCCGAGTCGCCATAGGCATCCAGGTTGGGCAGTTCCACGGGGTCCACCAGTTCCGCCCCCAGGTGGCGGAGCGCCGCCAGGCTCTGTTCCATCAGCCGGTCCACCGCGTCGTTGAAACCGAAGCAGTTGCGGACCACCCCCAGGCGGGCGCCCCGCAGTCCGGCCGCATCGAGGCCGGCGGCATAGTCCGGTACCGGCGGGCAGCCCGCGGTGGCCGGGTCGGCTGGGTCCGGCCCGGCGATGGCAGCCAGGAGCAGGGCCGCGTCCGCAACGCTGCGGCTCATCGGCCCGGCGGTGTCCTGGCTATGGGCAATGGGGATGATGCCGCGCCGGCTGACCAGGCCCAGGGTCGGCTTGAGGCCGACGATGCCGTTGATGGTGGCGGGGCAGACGATGGAGCCGTCGGTCTCGGTGCCGATGGCCACCGCGCAGAGGTTGGCCGAGACCGCCACTGCCGCACCAGAACTCGAACCGCAGGCATTGCGGTCCAGGGCATAGGGGTTGCGGGTCAGGCCGCCCCGGCCGCTCCAGCCGCTGGTGGAGCGCGAGGCGCGGAAATTGGCCCATTCGCTCAGGTTGGTCTTGCCCAGGATCAGCGCCCCGGCGGCGCGCAACCGGGCGGCCAGGGTGGCGTCGCGGGCGGCGATCGAGCCGGCCAGGGCCAGGGAGCCGGCGGTGGTCTGCATCCGGTCGCCGGTATCGATGTTATCCTTGAGCAGGACTGGAATGCCGTGCAGGGGACCGCGCGGGCCGCGGTGGCGGCGTTCCTGGTCGAGGGCTGCAGCCAGGGTCAGGGCCTCGGGGTTCAGCTCGATCACCGCGTTGAGATGGGGACCGCTGTGGTCGAGGGCCTCGATACGCCGCAGGTACTGTCCGGTCAGTTCGGCGGCGCTGGTCTGGCCCGCCTGCTGGGCCGCCTGCAACTGGGCGATGGTGAGTTCCTCAAAGGGGAAGTCGGGCATGGTTTCTGCACCTTGGGCGGAGCTGGGCAGGAGGGCGAGGGCGCCGGCGGCCAGGCCTTGAGCCAGGAAGGCGCGGCGGTCGAGGGGGGCCGAGGCGAAGGCGGGGTGGTGGTTTTCCATCGGGTTTCTCGCGGGGGCCTTTCTGCGGGACGCTCTTATGTGTATAAATATAGCCCCGCGCAACCCGCATCCTAACCCCGGCGGGACGGAGCAGAAATGACGAGATACCGCCCCTGGCTCCTGGGGGTGCTGGCCTGTCTGGCGATGGCAGCCGGCCCTGTCCGGAGCGAGACCACCCTCGAGCGGGTGCGCCGCACCGGCGAACTGCAGATCGGCACCGACGCCACCTACCCGCCTTTCGAAACCAAGGTGGGGGAGGTGTACGAAGGTTTCGACATCGATCTGGGGGAAGAGGTCGCCCGCCGGCTGGGGGTGCGCCCGGTCTGGAACAACGTCAGTTTCGACGGCATCTTCCCCGGCCTGATCGCCGGCAAGTACGACCTGATCATCTCGGCGGTGACCATCACCCCCGAACGCCAGGCGGCGATGGCCTTCTGCACCCCCTATTACGACGCTGGCCAGATCCTCTGCGTGCGCCAGGACGAGGCCGGCCTGACCACCCCGGCCCAGCTGGCCGGCAAGGCGGCCGGGGTGCAGATCAACACCACCTCTCAGTTCATGCTCGAGCGCCAGGGCGGGGTGGATATCCGCAAATACGCCTCCATGGATCTGGCCCTGCTCGACCTGCAGGAGGGGCGGATCAGCGCTGTGGTCGGCGACGCGCCCACCATCCAGTGGATGATCGGGCAGAGCTTTCCCGCGCTGAAGACCGTGGGCGAGTTACTCACCCAGGACCAGTACGGATTCCTCTGCCGCCAGCAGGACCAGGACCTGGTGGCGGCGGTGAACCAGGCCCTGGCGCAGGTGCGCGCCGAGGGGCGGTACGAGGAGTTACACGCCAAGTGGTTCGGGGCCGGAAAGAAAACCGCTGCGGGGCCGGCGCTGGCCGACCAGCTTTTCGCGGTGCTGGGCAAGGGGCTGGTCTGGACCCTCGAACTGACAGCGGCGGCGCTGGTGTTCGCCCTGCCCCTGGGGCTGGTGGT
>JADZBP010000023.1 GCA_020852055.1 Candidatus Latescibacterota bacterium | reverse complement strand
TCAGTTCGGGCAGCAGTTCCTCGAGGTGCAGGCGGCCCGTGCTGGTGACCATGCCCCCCTGCACCAACTGCGCCAGGTGGTGGTGGGCCCGCTCGGCGTCGCCGAAACCCCGGCCCGCGAGCGCCTCCCGCGCCCGGGTGTTGCCCGGCTCGGCCTCCAGCAACCACCCCCAGTCCTCGGGGGTGGGCGGACCGGCGTGGAAGATGCCCTCGAAGATCCGGCGCACCCGCTCCAGGTGCCCCTCCACCACCGCCTGCAGCGCTGCGGCGTCAGCCAACCCCAGCACCATGGCCAGGCCCCGAGCGGCGTCCGGGTCCTCGGGCAGGGCATAGGTGGAGCGCCCCTCCTCGATCTGCAGCAGATTCTCGACCCGGCGGAAGAAGCAGTAGGCCTCCCGCAGTTGGGCCGCCTCCTGGTGGCTCAGGGCATGGGTGCGGGCCAGTTGGCGGATAGCCTCGAGGGTGTGGTGGCTGCGGGCCTTGAGCTCCACCCGACCCTTGAGCAACTGCAGGCACTGGACGACGAATTCGATGTCGCGGATACCCCCCGCCCGCAGTTTGATGTTGTTGTCGCGGGAGGGTTGCTCGAGGATCTGGCTCTCGATGCGCTCCTTGATGCGGCGGATCTCCTCCTGGGGGCTGACCTGGAAGTGGGCCGGATAGACAAAGGGGGCCACCAGGTCGCGGAAGCGGGCCCAGACCTTGGGCGAGCCGGCGGCCAGGCGCGCCTTGATCAGCATCTGCCGCTCCCACAGTTGCCCGTGTAACTCGTAGTAGAGGCGCAGACTCGAGAGCGAGCGCACCAGCGGCCCCACCTCACCCTCGGGCCGCAGCCGCATATCGACCCGGTAGAGCAAACCCTCGGCGCTGGCCTCGGACAACATCTGGATCAGGCGCCGGCCCAGGCGGGTGAAGTATTCGTCGTTGCTGATGGCCACCCCGCCTTTGGGCGGCCGGGTCTGACCATCCTCATCGTAGACAAAAAGCAGGTCCACATCCGAGCTGTAGTTGAGTTCCTGACCGCCGTGTTTACCCAGGCAGATCACCCCGAAATGGGCCAACTGCCCCCGCTCGCTGCGGGGCCGCCCGTACCGCCCGCCCAGTTCGGCAGTGGCGGTCTCCAGGGCGCATTCCACCACCACGTCGGCCAGGTCGGCCAGCTCCCGGCCGATCTGGGCCACCGGCTTGAGCCCCAGGATCTCGGCCGCCCCGATGCGCAGCAGTTCGCGGCGCTGGAACCGGCGCAACGCCTCCAGCCGCCGGGCCGGCCCCGCCTCCCCCATGACCTGGTGGTGGGCCTGGCGGGCCAGGGTCGGTTTGTCGAGGTGCCCTTCGAGGTGCGGGGTCTCCTCGAAGAGCCAGTAGAGGTACTCGGGGTTGCGAACCAGGATATCGGTGAGGAAACGGCTGTGGCTGAGCACCTGGATCAGGTAGTCGGCCAGGCGGGGATAATCCTGCAGGCGGGCGTAGAGCGAGAGGCGGGAACCGGTGATCTCGACAAAACGCTCGAGGTGGCTCAGGCCCTGGTCGGGGCGCCCGGTGCGGGCCAGGGCCACCAGCACCTGCGCCGGCAGCGGCGCCAGGAAGGGCGGCTCGCCGGCGAGGCGGTCCAGGGCCGCCGAGGCCCGTTCGGGTTCGACAAAACCCAGCCGGCCCAGCGGAAGGGCAGCCAGGGCAGGGTCACAGGCCAGGGCCTCGCGGGCCAGGCGCTCGAGTTCCCGATCCTCGTGCATGACTGGCGGCTAGAGGGCGTTTTCCCCGGACTCACCCGTGCGGATGCGGATGGCCTCCAAAACCTCGGAGACAAAGATCTTGCCGTCCCCGGTCTGGCCGGTCTTCGCCCCTTTGAGGATGGCATCCACCGCCCGCTCCATGTCGGCGTCGGCCACCACCACCTCGATCTTGATCTTGGGCATGAAGTCGACCTTGTACTCGGCGCCGCGGTAGACCTCGCTGTGCCCGCGCTGGCGGCCGAACCCGCGGACCTCGCTGACCGAGAGGCCGCGGATCTGCACCTCAGCCAGGGCGCTCTTTACGTCGTCGAGGCGGAAGGGTTTGATGAAGGCTTCGATCTTTTTCATGGGATTTCCCGCACCGGGGTGAATGCCACAAGTAATACCCAAGGCCCGCCACTGTCAACCGGGCGCCTTCCCGCCCGGCAGGCACTTTGGTACATTGCCCGATAGGGGAAGGAGATGCCGATGAAAACGCCCGCCAACCAACTGCCGCCCCGCCGCCGGGACTTTGGCGCCAGCGGGGTCTATGTCTTTGTGATGACCCCCTTCTGCCGCCAGCGCAATCGCCAGGGCAAGTTCGCCCCGGACCTGGCAGGCATGGAAACCAACACCCGCTTTTTTTCCCGGGTCGCCGGCGATAAGCTGCTGGTCATCTGCGGCGGTTCCGGGGAGTTTCACTCCCTCACCCCCGCCGAGGTCAGGGCCCTGGCCCAGGCGGCGGTGGCCGGAGCTGCCGGCCGGTGCCGGGTGATCTGCGGGGTGGGCGGTTCCACCGCCACGGCGGCGGCCATGGCCCGGGCCGCCCAGGAGGTGGGGTGCGACGCGGTGCTGGTGATGCCCCACCCGCCGCTGGTCAAGCAGGGCGAGGCCGCCTGTGGGCCCATCACCGCGCCATCTGCCAGACCATCGATATCGGGGTCCTGCCCTTCCGCGCCCCCAATCAGGCGCTCTCGCCGGCCCTGCCCCAACGCCTGGCGCGCCTGGACCAGGTCGTGGCCATCAAGGAAGAGAGCGGCGCCGTGGACTGGGTCCGCACCGGCATCCGTCTGACCGGGGGCACCCTGCCCATCGTTACCGGCGGCGGGGAGAACATGGTGCCCTATTACTACCTGGCCGGGGCGGTGGGCTTCACCACCGGCATGGCCAATCTCACCCTCGCCCAATCCATCGCCCTGCACCAGGTGGCCGCCACCGCCGACTGGGCCCGGGCCATGGTTTGGCGGGACTACTTCGAGCCCCTCACCGCGCTGCGCGGCGAACTGGGGAACCAGATGCTCAAGGGGGGCCTGGAAATGATGGGCCTGGCCGGCGGCCCCATCCGCGACTCGGGGGCCGTGCTCGACGCCAATGGCCAGCGGCGCACCCGCCGCCTCTTGCGGCAGAAAGGCCTGCTCTAGCCGGGGGCTGGGCCGCCCAGTTCGCGGGCGGCCAGGCGCTCCAGCTCCGCCAGTTTGGCCACCCGCCGGCGGAAGTGCTCCTCGGTGCTGAAGCGCGCCCCGAGAAAGGCCTGCAATACCTCCTCGGCCAGTTTGATGCCGATGATCTGCGCCCCCAGGCAGAGCAGGTTCACATCGTCGTGCTCGACACACTGATGGGCGGAGTAGACGTCGTGGCACAGGGCCGCGCGGATGCCGGGGATCTTGTTGCCGGCGATGCAGGCCCCCACCCCGGTGCCGCACACCAACACCCCCCGCTCGGCCTGTCCCTCCTTGATCGCGGCGCACACCGCCTGGGCGATGTCGGGGAAATCCACCGGTGCCGCCGAATGGGTGCCGAGATCCGCCACCTGGTGCCCCCAAGCCGATAAGAGCGCCACCACCGGGCCTTTCATCGGAAACCCCGCGTGGTCGCCGCCGATGGCCAGTCTCATCTGCGCCTCCTCACAAAAAAGACCCCCCGGCTCCAGGCCGGGAGGTCGCACATGGGCATGGCGAGGTTCAATAACGCACCACGGCAATAGGGGTCCCGACGCCGTGGTCGGACATCTTGCTCAACCGGTCGTAGAGCCAGCGGATATTCTTGCGGTCCAGCGCCACACACCCCTCGGTCCAGTCGTAGTCAGCGCCCCCGCCGTGCACCCCCAGGCCGCGCCAGATATGCGCTCCGGGATGGGCCCGGTTGAAACCCTGCACATCCCCGTCGCTGCGGATGGCGCCGTGGCTGGCCTCCCAGGACTCGATCCGGCGGCGCCCCTCGGCGCCGAAGACCTCGCCATAATCGCGTTTGGCCGCCTCCACCGTGTGGATGCGCATCCACACGCAGTCCCATTTGGCCACCCGGCGCGACCAGGAGACCTCGGAGAGATGGAAGAGGCCTTCCTTGAGATGGTAGTCGTTGGCCTGGCGGCGGTCCACCAGTTGCTCGGCATCGGTGCTGCCGATGGCCACCGGCAGCGTGGAGATACGCTCCCCGGCCAGATACACGTCCATCTGCCTTTCCTGCTTGTTGACCACCAGTGCATACCCCCCGCGCCGCCGCGACAGGGCGATGGCCGAGTCGCTCCAGGCGGCGAACCGGGCCTGCAGCACCGCATCGGCCTCCCGTGATCTGGGGACCGTCGCGACCTTTTTCACCTTCTTTTTGGCGGGTTTGGGCCGGAACTGCTGGAAGGCGATCGGCTGGTTCTGCCCGGACAGGGTCAGTTGCTGACCGATGGCGAGCCGGTCGCCGTGCAGACCGTTCCACTGCCGCAGTTGGCGCACGCTGAGCTGGTAGCGGGCGGCGATGTTGATCAGGGTATCGCCGCGTTTGACCACATGGGTGGGCGTGCTCTTGGCCAACACCCCTGCAGGGGCGGCGCAGAGCAGGAAGAGCAGGAATAGGTATCTCAGCATGGGACCAGACAGGGCTTACGGGGTGGTGCCGGGGAGGAGCGGGGCTGCAAATATAACACGGTGGGACGGCACGGCGCAATCACCCGTGCTCCCCCAACAGGTTGCCGTGTTTCCCCGACCCTTTATCCAGACTATCGGCAGTTCTGGCTAGCCGCCCCAGGCCTTTCTGCCACGGCCGGCTATTTGCCTTTGGGGTCCTGGGCCTGCTGCTCGATGGCGGTGTACTGGCGCTCGACAAACACCATGAAGAAACCCAGGAGCAGGAACACGATCACCGACTGGGCCACCTGCATCAGGGCGTTGAGTCCGGTGGCGTTTTTTAACACCAGCGCCGACAGACCCAACCAGGTGGTCACCGCATAGATCACCAGCACGGCCCCACCCCGGCCGATACGCAGGGCTTCGAGGCGGTGGTGGATATGGTCCCGCCCCGCGTAGGAAAGCCACTCGCCCACGCTGCGGACCTGGCCGTGCCAGATGCGCATGAAGGAGGTGAAGCTCATATCGAAGATGGGCACCCCCAGGATCAGCACCGGCACGATGAGTTTCACCAGCTCGTCGCCGGCCCAGTCGCCCATGATACCCAGCGAGGCCATCATAAAACCGAGGAAGTTGCTGCCCGCATCCCCCAGGAAGATCAGGGCCGGCTGGCGGAAGCGGAAATTGTAGGGCAGAAAGCTCAGGCAACTGCCCAGCAGCGGCAGGGCCAGATAGACCATGAAGTCGTGGTGATTCTGCAGGGCCACCAGGCTGAAGAAGAAGGCGTTGATGGCACAACTGCCCGCCGCCAGCCCGTCCATGCCGTCGAGGTAGTTGACCGCGTTGGTGATGCCCACCACCCACAGGGCCGTCAGCAGCCACTCGCCGGCATCCCCCCAGGGGCCGTGGGGGAAAAAACTGATCACCACCCCGTATTTGATGAGGATGACCACCGCCCCCAGCTGGCAGGCCAGTTTCACCGGGGCGGCCAGCCCCCGCCAGTCGTCGATCAGCCCCATGACAAAAACCAGGGTGCCGGCCAGGGCCACCCCCTTGAGCTGGGTGCTGAAACTGAAATTCCACAGCACGGTGATGGCGAAGGCCAGGTACACCACCACCCCGCCCAGCAGCGCCGTAGGGGCTCGGTGGGCCTTGCGGCCCCGCGGCACGTCCACCAGGTCCAGCCGGTGGGCCAGCCAGTATACCGGCTGGGTGAGCACATAGCCGATGCCGAAGGCCAGCAGCAGCAGATAGGCCCACTTCAGCCCCGAGCCGCTGAGCAGGTTGCGGGCCTCCTCGCTGAAGAGAAAGGCCACAAAAAGCAGGATGATGACCTTGTCGAAGTTGAAGCGGAAGGCCGGCCGCTGGGCAGCGGTGTCCGGAGTCTGCTCACTCATGCGCTCAGCCCCGGTAGTGGCGCCGGATCTGCTCGGCGACAAAATCCACCTGCGCCTCCTCCAGCTCGGGAAACATGGGCAGGGAGAGGATCTGGGAGCAGGCCCGTTCACACTCGGGCAGGGCGCCGGGGCCGTAGCCGAGGGAAGCGTACGCCGCCGTCAGGTGCAAGGGGTGGGGATACTGCACCGCCGTGTCGATGCCGGCCTGTTTCAGGGCCGCGGCCAGGCGGTCGCGGTCCTGCGCCCGCACTACGTAGAGATGGTAGACGTGGTGGGCGTACTCAGCCTCGGCAGGCAGTACCAGTTCCGCCACCTCCTGCAGACCCTGCCGGTAGCGGGCGGCCAACTGCCGGCGGCGCTCGTTCCAGCCCTCCAGGTAGGGCAACTTCACCCCCAGCACCGCGCCCTGGAAACCGTCCATGCGGTGGTTGTACCCTGGCTCCTGGTAGAAGAATTTCTTTGCCGGGTCCTGGCCGTGGTTGCGCAGGAGCCGCACCTTGGCGGCGAGATCGGCGTCGCTAGTGGTGAGGCCGCCGGCGTCGCCGTAGGCCCCCAGGTTCTTGCCCGGGTAAAAGCTGAAGCAGGCGGCCAGACCCAGCGATCCTGCCCGGCGCCCCTTGTACCGGGCCCCCTGGGCCTGGGCCGCATCCTCGATCAGGGCCAGGCCGTGGCGGGCCGCCAGCTCGGTCAGGGGATCCATGTCGGCCGGGTGGCCATAGATATGCACCGGCAGCAGCGCGCGGGTGCGCGGGGTCACCAGGCGGGCCACCTGGGCGGGGTCGATGCTGAAGTACCGCGGCTCGATGTCGGCCAGCACCGGTTTGGCACCCAGCTCGCAGATGGCCTCGATGGTGGCGGCGAAGGTGTGGGGAGTGGTGATCACCTCGTCCCCCCGGCCCACCCCAGCGGCGCGCAGGGCCAGCTTGAGCGCGTCGGTGCCATTGCTGACCCCCACGCAGTGCCCGACCCCGCAGAAGGCCGCATAGGCCTGCTCGAAGGCCGCGACCGCTGGCCCGAGGATGAAGGAACAATTGGCCATCACCTGGGCCAGGGCAGCCTCCATCTCGGTCCGGATGGCGGCGTGCTGCAGGCGCAGATCGTTCATCGGCACTTTCATCGGGGACGGCCTTTCACAGCTGGATGAAGTAGCGCAGCGGCACAAACCCCTCGGCATAGGTCACCCGCCCCTGGATGCCGCGGAAATTGGCGGCGGAGCGCGAGATATCGAGGATGGACATGTTCTGGATATTGGTCTTGTGCACCTGCGAGGAGTGCGCTTCGAGGGCGGCCATCTTCTGGTTGATCACCCGGCCGATATCGACAAAGACGGTGGGGATGAAGTCCTGCGAGGAGAGCCCCTCGAAAAAGATCAGGTTGGGCACCGAGCGGGCGGCCGGCACCACCGCCTGGGCGATGGCCCGGTGGTCCTGGTGGGTGTCGGTGCCGAAATGGGTGTAGACCGTGTCGGCCTTGACCTGCTTGATGATCGCCTCGATGCGGGTGATGGACTCGCGGTTACACTCGAAACGGGTGTCGGGGAAACCGCCGAAGAACACGTCCCTGGCCCCGATGATCTTGGCCGCCTCCAACTGCTCGCGCCGGCGCAACTCGGCGTCACCGCCCTTGTCGCCGTCGGTGACAATCATCAGATACACCGCATCGCCCCGGTGGGCGTGCTGGATCAGGGTGCCGGCGCAGCCGTACTCCAGGTCGTCCGGGTGGGCGCCGATGGCCAGGATGTTCACGTGGCGTTCCTCCTTCCGCTTCTCAGGATCTCCAGGCTCCGGGGCCCGCAGTTGAGCACCAGGTCCAGGGCCGACAGGTGCGAGGCGAAGTCGCCGTGCAACTGCGGGTAGACCGGATGTTCGTAGTGTTGAAAAATAACGCCAATGCCGGCGGCGGCAAACTGGCCCAGATCCATATAATTGGCCCCGTCCACCCCGGACAGGTAGGTGTCGGCGCCCACGGCGCGACAGATGTCCACCAGGCGGCCGGTGGGGTCCTCGCTGAGCCCGGCCATCTCGGAGGCCCAGCGCAGGGGGGTGGTGATGCCCAGCTGCCCGCGCAACCAGTCGATAGAAGCGGCGTTGGCCTGGCTGAGCATGGCCCACGAAGACCCGAAAAAGGCCTCCAGCGATGCGGCGGCCGGCGGCCAGCAGGCCGCCCGGTGGTAGGCGTGGCGCAGGGACTCGAGGTGTTTGTGCCGCCAGTTCTCGCCCTGTTCCACGGCCACGGCATTGATCAGGGCCAGGTACTCCCCGCTCACCGGCACCGTCAGCCATTGTACCCCGCCGGCGGTTTTGATGCGGTTGCGGTTCTGCCACTCGCGGCGCTTGTACTGGACGTTGTCCAGCAGCACGAAGCAGCCGGCCTGGTCCATCTTGTCGAAATAGCCCAGCCAAGGCAGGTACTGGGGCTGGTGGATGGCGGCGATCAAGGCGAACCCCCCGTGCCGGTCACGAAGATGGGGTTGGAGGTCAGCCGCGAGCTTTTGCTCTGCGCCAGCAAGCGGTAGTAGACCTTTTCCCCCGGCCGGATACCGGTATCCACCTGCTGGAACTCGAGGGGGGTGAGCCCGTTGAACTGGGCGATCACCTGGCCGGATTTGATCAGCCGCAGTTTGACCTCCTCCTGTCTGCCGTTCAGTTTGTCAATGCGCATCGAGATCCGGGCCAGACCCTGGCTGGGAATGTCCTCCCCGGCGATGCCGCGGCGCATCTCGCTCTCCACCTCGAAGGTATCCAACACCAGTTGCTCGTCCCCCCCGCGCACCGCGTACATCCGCCCCAGGCGCAGGGCGTCCAGCACCGCCTGGGGGGTGCGCTCCTTCACTAGGAAAACGGTGAGGATGTCGTGGATCCGGTTGCCCTTCTGGTCCCAGTGGTAGTCGATCTCCCCCTCGCCCCAGATCGGCTTGGGCCGCTGGCCGGCCACGTACTGCGCCAGCACTGTATCCCACTGCCGGCCCGGCTCGGTAGCGGTGATATTGTCGGCATAGAGCGCGGCAAAGGCGGTGTAGTCGTAGGTGTCGACCAGATCCTCGGGATGGGGCGGGGTCGCGCTGACGATATGGGCCAGGCCCAGGATGTCTTCGGGGGGAATGCCCGATCTGGCCTCGACATGGGGCCAGAGCACCATGCCGCCACGGCTGTTGACGTAGTCGATGTAGCGCTGGTACGGGCCTGGACCCGGGTTGCCGTTGTACTGGTCCATGTAGGCGACCTTGAAGGGGAAATTGTTGATCAGGCACAGCACCGAGATCACCAGCACCGCCAGGCGCAAAGCGCGCGGATGGCTTCCCCCCAGGTAGAGCCCGTAAGCCACCCCGATCAGGGGCCAGAGCAGCAACAGGCTGGTCCAATGCCAATACAGATTGCCCGGCCCGTGCAGATCAGGCAGGTTGGCGTAATCCTCCTCGCTCAGGTTGAGGGCGACGATGTGTTTGTCGAAGGAATTGAGGGTCCAGGTGCGGGTGGACAGGTCCACATCCCAGTAGTAGAAGGGATTCGACTCCAGGCCGTCGAGCATCACCAGCTTGGGGTGCCTGGCAGCCACCTCCTTGATCTCCTGGAGGTATTCGTGCAGGGTGCCCTCGGTATAGGGGGCCGGCAGGGTGCGGGTATAGCAGAAGGGCCAGAGGTTGCGCAGCAGCGGCAGCCCGTACCGCACCCGCAGCACGGGGTCCTCGGCAATCACGAGCACGTCCACCCCGTGCTCCTCGGCCAACCGGGCGATCTGCTCGATGCTCTCCTTGCCAGTGCCGTAATTGGTGTGGATGTGCAGGGCGCCGCGCAGCTCGAAATAGTCTTCCTGGGCCCGGGCGGTCCCGACCAGCAGCGCCCAACACACCAGGCCAATCCAGACGGCGTCGAGCCGCCACGTCAAGCGCATCACGTGCTCTCCTTCAGGAGGGACTGGTACAACCCGTCCAGTTTTTCGATCATACTCTCCACGCTGTAAGCGCGCGCCACCTGCGCCGCCCGGGCACCCAGTTCGCGGCGGCGGTGCGGGTCCGCGGCCAGCCCCAGCAGGGCCGCCGCCAGGGCCGCCGGCTGGCCGGGGGGCACCAGCAGACCGGCCCGCCCGGCCTCGATCAGGTCGGGCACCCCGCCCACGCGGCTGGCAACCACCGGCAGACCGACGTACATCGCCTCCACCAGGGCCTTGCCCATGCCCTCGTTCAGCGAGGGCAGCACAAAAATATCCATGGCCCGGAGCAGGTCCGGCACCTCCTCGCGCCAGCCGGCAAAAACCACCCGGTCGGCCACCCCCAGTTCCCGCACCAGCGCGGCCAGGCCCGGGCCCTCCTCCCCGTCGCCAACCAGCAACAACCACGCCTCGGGAACCTGCGGACGCACCTGCGCAAAGGCCCGCACCAGATCGGCCTGGCCCTTGATGGGGGTGAGGCGGCCCAGGGTGCCGATGACCAGGCCGTCGAGCGCCAGACCCAGCACCCGCCGGGTGACCTCGCGGTCCGCCGCGGGGCGCGCAAAGGGCGCAAAATCCACCCCGCTGTGGATCACCGCAAACTTGGCGGCCGAGCCCACCCCGAAACGCAACTGGTCGTGCTCTTCGGCCGGGGTCAGGGCCACCAGGCGGTCGGTGAACCAGGCGGCCCAGCGCTCCAGCCAGACGAAGAGCCGCGACAGGGCCGGCCCGTGGTACCCGTAGAACACGTGGCCGTGGGCGGTGTGCACCCGGCGGGGGACCCTGGCCAGCACCGCTGCCACCCGCCCCAGGAGCCCGGCCTTGGAGGTGTGGGTGTGGACCAGGTCGAAGCGTCCGCGGCGCATCAGCCGCCACAGCTCCCACAACGCCCGCAGATCGGCCAGGGGCCGGATCGGCCGCACCAGATGCGGCACCTCGACGAACTCGACCCCCCGCTGCCGGGCCAGGGCTTCGGTGGGGCTGCGTTCCCCTTGAGTGGGGCCCACCGCCACCACCGTGTCGTACCCGGTCATATGGGCGGCGCAGAGCAGGGTGTTCTCCGCCGAACCGCCCCGGTCGAGGCGGGTGATGACGTGTAAAACCCGGGGCCGGCTCATGGGCCCAACTCCCACAACAGGCGGGCCCGGTCCCGGCGGTCGAACCCGGCGCGCGCCCGTTCCCCCCCGCGGGCAGCCAGCCGGGCGCGCCATTCGCCGTCCTCCAGCAAACGGATCAGCCCGGCAGCCACCGCCGCCGGATCGTCGGGATCGACCAGCAGGCCCGTAACCTCGTCCTCCACCGCGTCCCCCACCCCACCCGAACGGCCGCCCAGCACCGCCAGACCCGCGGCGTTGGCCTCGATGAAGACGATGCCAAAACCCTCCACGTCCCCGGCGTTTGGCAATTCGCGGCTGGGCATGGCAAAGAGGTCCGCCGCCCCGTACAGCCCCGGCAGCTCCGCCTCGGGCACGAACCCCAAGAACCCGACGCGTTCGGCCACGCCCAATTCAGCGGCCAGGGCTTCGAGTTCGGCGCGGAAAGGCCCGGAGCCGCCGATGGCGTAATACACCTCGGGCAACCGGGCGGCCACCGCCGGCAGGGCGCGGATCACCATGTCCTGGCCCTTGCGCTCCACCAGCCGGCCCACCGAGAGGATCACCAGCCGCCCCTCCCAACCGCGACGGCGCCGCTCCTCTGTCCGGGCTGGCATGCCAACAAAACGCTCCAGGTCGATGGCCGGGGTCACCAGCGCCAGGCGCTCCGGCTCCACGCCGGCGGCAGCCACCGCCTCGGCGGTGAATCTGCTAATCGCCACCACCCGCTCGGCGCGGTCCAGGATCGCGCGCAGCAACCAGCCCCAACCGGGGCGGTCGCGAAATTCGAGCAGATCGGCCCCGTACACATAGAGCACGTAGGGCACCCCCAGCCAGCGCCGGCACCAGTACCCGGCGAAACCGGCCGAAAACACCTGCCCGCAGTGCAGCGCCCGCACCCGCAGGCGACGGCACAGGCGCCAGACCTGCCACAGAAGGACGAAGGGTTTGAGCAGTTTGCTGCCCAGGCCAACACCCAGGGGCAGCCAGACCCGCACCACCCGGCAGCCCAGGCCGGCATCGAAGGCCGCGGCGCCGGGCAGGGCCGGTGCCAGGACCACCACCTGGGCGGAGGGCAGGCAGGACCACAGATCGTATAAGTACCGCGACTGCCCGCCAGGAACCGGGGGGAAATCGCTCGAGACCAGCAGCACCACCCCGGAGTCGCTCATCGGCGGGCCAGCTCTTCGAGGATCGCCAGTTGGCGCCCGTAGACCAGGGAGGGGGTGAAGCGAGCGGCGCGCTCCAGGCCGGCCCCTTCCAGGCGCACGCGCTCCTCCTCGTCCCCTAATATACGCCCGATGACGGCCGCCAGCCCGCCGGGGTCGTCGGGGTCCACCAGCACCCCGGCATGCCCCACCACCTCGGGCAGGGAGGTGCGGTTGGCCGCCACCACCGCGGTGCCGCAGGCCATGGCTTCGAGGGGCGGCAGCCCAAAACCTTCGTACCGGGAGGGGAAGACAAAGAGCTCTGCGCCGCTGTAGAGCGCCGGCATGTCCTCCTCGGCCACCATGCCGGTGAAGCGCACCCTCGAATCGATGCCCAGCTCCTGCGCCAGGCCCTGGCACCGGGCCTGCCAGTGGTCGGGCCGCCCGCCCAGTACCAGCTGGTATCCCTGGCGCAGCGAAAGGTCGAGGGCGGCATAGGCGCGCAACAACAACTCGACATTCTTGTGAGGCCGGAAATGCCCCAGATAGAAGACGTAGGGCGGCTGCACCCCGTAGCGCTGCCAGACCGCTCCGAGCTGCACCGGGTCGCGCACCGGATGATACCCCTCGCTCAGCGCCAGAGGCAACACCCGGATCTTGTCGGCGGGCAAGTCCAGAAAGCGCTGGGCATCGAGGCTGGAATGGTGGGAATCGGCAAAGGCCAGGGCCGCCCGCCGCGCCACCTGGCGGGCCATGCTCCGGTAGAAGAGGTTGCGCAGCCGGCCCCGCCACCCGCCCTCGGGCAACACCAGGAAGAGCAGGTCGTGGATGGTGATCACCAGCGGACAGGGGCAACACAGGGGCCCTTTGACGTAGGGCGACAGCAGCACATCCAGTTGGTCCCTGGCCGCCAGGCGCGGCAACACCCGCTGATCCCACCACAGGGTGAGGCGCTCGGGGACCAGGCGGGTCTCGACGTTGGGCCCTACCCCCGGCACCTGGGTGTGCTGGTTGCCGTAGAGGAAGAAGCGATGGTCGGGCCGGGCCTCGCTGGCGAAGCGCACAAAGTCCCGCACAAAGCGGCCGATGCCCGTGGCGCGGCCCCGGGCCAGTTCGCGGATATCGATGCCCAGCCTCAAGCCCGCCCCTCCTTGCGCCCCTGCACCTCGATGGCCGGGGCCCATAACCAGCGCCCCCCCGACAGCAGCGCCCCGGCCGCCACCCCCAGTTGGACCCCCCCCTTGAGCAGAGAGATCAGCCGGGCGCGGTGGGCGCGCTGGGCCGACCAGGGGTTCACCGCGCTGAGCGGGCTGTTCTCCACCCGCACCGCCCCGAATCCGGCCGTCTCGAGCAGGCGCCGGGCGGTGCCGGCGTTCAGGCTGATGAGATGGAAGGTGGTGACGTCGCGCACCCCCAGGTATGCCAGCAGGCGCAGCACCCTTTTGGCCCGCAGGTGAAAGGCGGCGTTGGGCACCCGGAAGTAGATCAGCCCGCCCGGCCGCAGGACCCGCAACACCTGCCGGACCTCGCCGAGGGGGTCGACCAGATGGTCGAGTACGTTCCACAGGGTGACCACATCGAAACTGTTCTCCGCGTAACCGGCCTGGGTCAGGGTGCCGTGGAAAACCTCCAGCCCCTGCGCCCGGGCGCGCACACAGGCCGGCCCCCCCAACTCCACCCCGGCCACCTGCCAGCCGCGCTGGCGGCAGGCCAGCAGGAACTGCCCGTATCCACAGCCGATATCGAGCAGGCGCCCCGGCGGCACCAGGGCCTCGATGCGGGCCGCCACCCCGGCGAAGAAGCCCACCCGCGCGTCGTAGTCGATCTTCTGGCCCAGGGCGTAGTACTCCTCCTCGTAGAAGGACTCGATCTCCTGGCGCGGCTGTCGCGGGTTGACGTAGATGAGCCCGCAGCCAGCGCAGCGCACGTGCTGCTCCTCGGCGTGTACGAAGAGGGGCCGGCTCGAGGGGTGCTGGCACAAAGGGCAGATGATCCGCTCAAGTTCCATCGCTGGCCCAGATCTCCTCGTACAGCGCCTCGATCTGCGCCACGTGGGTAGCGATACTGAAACGGGCGCGCACCCGGCGCTGGCCCGCCTCCCCCAGTTGCCGGGCGGTTTCGGGGTCGGCCAGCAACACCTCCACGGCCCGCGCCACCTCCGCTGCGTCTGCCTCGGGCACCAGCACCCCGCAGTCCCCCACCACCTCCGGCACCCCGCCCACGGCGGTGGCCACCACCGGGGTGGCGGCGGCCATCGCCTCTACCAGCACCCGGCCGAAGGCCTCGCGGTGGGCGCAGTGCACCAGCAGGTCGAAGGCGGCCATCAGGGCCGGCATGTCGTCCCGCCCGCCGGTGAAGATCACCCGCCCCTGCAGGCCCAGCCTGGCGCTCAGTTCCTCCAGGCTCCGCCGGCGGCGCTGCCCGGGCTCAGGGTCCTCGCCGACGATGGCGAAGCGCGCTTCCGGCCAGGCACCGGCCACCCGCGCGGCGGCCTGCAGGAAGGTCTCGTGGTCCTTCTCGGCAGAGAGCCGCCCCACCATGCCGATCAGGGGCCGGCCGCCCAGCTCGCGGCGCACGGCGCCGCCCTCGGCCTCGGCAAAGGGCTCGAGATCCTCGCCGTTGTAGATCACCCGCACCTTGTCCTCCAGCCCCGAACCGGAGAAACGCCGCTGGGCGGCCTGGGAATTGACCACGATGCAGCGGGCCATGCGGCCCAGAAACCGGTCCCAGCTGCCTTCGGCATCGGCGATGCGCACATGCCAGAGCACCGGCACCTTGGCCCGGCGACCGGCCAGGCCGGCATAGAACATCGCCCGCGAGCTGTTGGCGTGCAGCAGCCCGGCGGCCCGGGCGCGCCGGGCCAGTTGCCCCACCGTCCGCCATATCTGCAGCACCCCACCCGGGCGCAGGGGCGGGAAGTCCATCTCCTCGGCGGGGATGCCCTCCTTCCGGAGCGCCGCGGCCAGCCCCCCGCCGCCGGGGCAGAGGCAGCGCGGCCCGCAGGCCCGCAGGTGCTTCATCAGCGCCATCATACTCAACTGCCCCCCACCGATGATCTGGGCGTGATGGTCGAGGAAGAGCACCTGCCTCATGGCTGGCGGCCTCCGACCACCTCGGTGTAGATCTGCGCCGTGCGCCGGGCCGCTGCGGCCCAGCCGAAGCGGGTGGCGGCCAACTGCCGGGCATAGGCGCCGGCCCGGACCAGCCCCTCGCGGTCCTGGAGCACGCGGATGAGCGCCTGCTGCAGGGCCGGCACATCCTCTTTGGGCACCAGCCAGCCGCTGCGGCCCTCCTCGATACACTCGGGAAAGGAGCCCACGCGGGTGGCCAACACCGGACGGCCGAAGGAATAGGCCCACAGCAGCACCCCGCTCTGGTAGATCTCCCGGTAGGGCAACACCACCAGGTCGCTGGCGCAGACATAGGCGATGGCCTGGGCCGTGGTCAGGTACGCAAAACGAAGCTCCAGGTCTGCCGCCCCCAGCCCCAGAGCCGCCGCCTGCCGCTCGTACTGCCCCGCCTCCCCCACCAGCACGTGGCCGGCGACCACAAAAAGGGCGTCGGGGCAGGCACGGCGCACCGGACCCACCACCTCGATGAGCAGATCGACCCCCTTGTAGGGGCGCAGCGCGCCGAAGAAGAGCACCACCTGGGCGGCGGCGGGCAGGCCCAGTTGCTGGCGGGCCTGATGGCGGTCCAGTTCCAGATCCCGGAAGTGTTCGTAGTTGCCGTGTTCGACCACATGCAGGCGGCGCTGGTCGAGACCGGGCACCAGCTCCAGCAGGCGTTGCCGGTTCTGCGCCGAATGCAGGATCAGCGCATCGGCCAGACGGTAGTACCACCGGTACAATATCTTTTCGAACGGCCGCAACTCGTGGGGCAACACGTTGTGCGCCGTCAGCACCACCCGGATACCCAACAGCCGGCAGAGGAGGAAGAGCAACAGCTCCTTGCGCGGGGCCAGCAGGGACTGGATATGCAGGATATGCGGCCGGCCTTGCCGCCAGCGCCGCCACAGGCGCGCCAGGGTGCGCAGGTACGCCTCGCGCCGGAACACGTGGGCCAGGGGCACGCGGTGGGGCCGGTCGATCAGTTCGTGTTTTTCGTGGGTCAGCCAGGCCAGGTCCACCGCCTCGCCGGCCAAGGCGTTGGCCAGGCCGTAGACGTAGTAGTGGATGCCGCCCCACCCTCCCGTCTCCATCATATCGACCCGCAGTTTTTCACTCATCGCTCTTGCCCTGCACCAGTTTGATCGCCCCGCCGAGGATCTGGGGTTGCCACCACCACAGTAGCCCACCGTAGACCAGCAGCGCCCCGCCGCCGGCCAGCGACAACTGCACCAGGGGGGCCTCCCCTTCCGTCAGCGCCCGCAAAACCCACAGGGCCAGGGCCATCGCCGCACCCGGCCCCCACAAGGGCCGCAGCGCCTGCCAGGCCAGGCCGGGCCCGGCGAGCCGGCGCAGGTACCAGAGGGCCATCGGCGCACTGAGGACCGTTCCCGCCAGCACTCCCAACGCCGCCCCCATGCCCCCCCAGCGCCCCACAAGCGGCACCAGCAGGGCCAGCAGCAACGCCGACTGCAGCAGGTTGATCCTGAAGATGGCCTGCGGCGCCCCCAGCGCATTGAAGAGCGGGCCCAGGTTCGACAGGAAGGCCCGGCACAGACCGTAGCCGGCCAGGCACTGGAGCATCGGCACCAGCGGCAACCACCGTCCCCCCAGCACCCCGAGGGTAAAAGGTTCGGCCAGGAACGCCAGACCCAGGGCAAAAGGCAGGCTGAGGGCCCCGACCGTCTGCAGGAGGCGCCGGCAGAGGGGCCCGGTGCCTGCGGGCTGATCCTTGAGGCGGGCGTAGGCCGGAAAAGCCACCCGGTTGGCCAGGTGGGCCACGGCGGTGGCGGGCAGGTTGGCCAGGAGAAAGGCCCGGTTGTAGAACCCCAGCGCCTCGGTGCCAGCCAGGCGGACGACCAGTGCGTCGTCGAGATTGACCACCACAAAAGAGACCAGCGCCGCCCCGGCCACGTAGCGGCCGTACCCGGCCAGTTCCCGCGCCCGCGCCCGAGAGAAGCGCCAGCCCGGCCGCCAGGCGCTCAGGGCCCAGGCAGCGGCCGTGGAAACAGCGGCGGCCCCCAGGCGGCCCCAGACCAGGCTCCAGACCCCGGCCCCCTTCCAGGCCAGTCCCACCGCCAGCAGCGCGTAAACAAGGGTAGGCAGGGCGTCGACCAGGAACTTCTTGCGAAACTCGAGGGCGCGATCGAAGAGGGCGCCGGGTACGCCGGCCAGGGCCTGGAAGAGGATACACAGGCTCAACCAGCGCAGCACCTCGGCGACCAGTTCGCGGTCGGGAGGGCCGGCCAGCAGCGCCATCCAGGGCGCCGTCAGCCACGCCAGGGCGCAGAGGCCGCCGCCCATGAACAGGGAGAGGTAGAAGGCGGTGTCGCAGGTCTCCGGGTCCACCTGCCGGCGGACCACCAGCGCCTCCCCCACTCCCAGCGAGTGGGCCAATCCCAGCGCATTGACGACCAGCAGGCCCAGGGCCAGCACCCCGAACTCCCCGGGGGCCAGCAGGCGCATCAGCCCCAGGTCGGCGAGGAAGGACACCAGCCGGCTCGAGGCCATGCCGGCAAAGGCCAACAGCAACCCCCGCCCGATCTGTTGTTGCAGGTTCACGCCGGGGCCGCCCTTGCCGCCGGTTCCATCTTCGAGACCGCGATCACCAGGCCCACCACCAGCCAGAAGGGTTCCATGATGCGCACGATGATGAAGGTGTTGGAGCCCAGGCCGTGCACCAGCAACCCCCCCAGGCCCGCCAGGGTCCCCATGGCCAGGCCTCGGTAGAGCGGGTCGGTGGCGGTGTTGAACACGTGTCTACACGCCTTGAACACCGCATTGACGAGCATGAAGAAGGTCACCAACCCCAACAGCCCGGTCTCCACCATGATGCGCGGATACTGCGCGTCCATGAACCCGTAGCCCGTAACCCCGAAACCCCAGATCGGGCTCTCGGCGATGTCCTCCACCGCCTTCTGCCAACTGCGCACCCGTTCCGTCGTCGAGGTGTCGAGTTTCACCCCGCCGATGGCCGCCTGGTCGTAGCGCCGGGTGTATTCGGGGTTGAAGGTGCTGAAGATCCGGTCTTTGACCACCTGGGGCATCAGCACCATGGCCAACACCCCGAAGAGCACCATCAGGCCGATCATCAGCACCCGCTTCTTCTTGTGCAGGAACACCAGCGCCAGGTACACCAGGGGCAGGCCGGCATAGGAAGCGCGCGACAGGGTGAAAAGGAAGGGCACCAGCATCACCACCACCAATGCCATCAACATCCAGCGCGTCCGTGCCTTGGGCAGGTTCAGGGCCAGCCCGGCCGCGATCGCCCCGACAAAGAGCAGGTATCCCCCCAGGGTGTTGGGCTCACCCTCCTCGCCTTCGAAGGGTGCCGAGACGCGGCCCCCGCCCGGAATCTGGAACATGGCCACGATGCTGACGATGAATCCGGTGACCAGCAGGGCCACGGTGTACCGCTTGATCTGCGAGCGTTGGTTGGTGAAGTTGGCGGCGACGAAGTAGACGACGAAATACTCGATATACTTGAGGACGAAGAAGAACCCCGTCATCCCGTTGACGTACCCCAGGATCATGCCGGCTCCGGTGGCTCCCGCACAGACGGTGGTGTACAGGCCGATGGGCCGGTTGAGCGGGGTCTCGCGCACCAGGCCCAGGTCCTTGTGCACCGCCATACGGGCCAGCCACGCGAAAACCAGCACCACCAACAGGAGGTCTTCGGTGCGCAGGGTCACACCGCGGCTGGCGGTGGTGGCGCTCGCTCCGCCCAGGCCGCCGATGATGAACTCCGGGGAGAGCAGCATGGAGAAGATCAACACATAGATACTGGCCTCGGTGTTGACCAGGCAGACGATGAAGACCACGATCCCGGCCACCAGGCCGATGCTCATCAGGAAGGGGGTTCGCGCCAGGGCCGCAGCAATGGCCAAGCACAGCAACCCGATAACCAAGTACAGGGAACTGTGGGGCTGGAAGTGGGTGTCCCGGGCCCGGGTCCGGGCCCGCCGCGAGGCGCGGGTGGTTGTGAGCATGGGCTCCGAGGGTCAAGGGCCCGCAGGGGCCCGCGGCCGGGTTCAGCGGGGCACGACCCGCCCGCTGCCCCCGGTTTCGTTTTCGATGAAGCGCTGCGCCGCAGCGGCGTCCTCAAAGGCGCCCGCCAGCACCCTGGCGGTGCTTTCGCTCAGCGGCTGCACGTAGGCGATCTCCGCCTTTTTCCCCAACTGGGCGAGCGCGCCGCGGGCCTGGCCAGGTGGCGAACTGCCCGCCAACTCCACCGCATAGGGCAGGCGGAGGATCTTGTACTTCTCGAGCAGGCCTTGCTGCTGGAGTTGCGCGGCCCGCCGCCGGGCTTCGTTGGCGCTGGAGAAACTGCCCACCAGCAGCCGCCGGTAAGGCTGGTTTTTGACCACTACCGGCGAGAGGAACGCCTCCAGATTCTTCGCCCGCAATTGCTCCAGGGTGCGCTGTTCCCACTTGCTGTCGGGCGGGTACGAGGCCACATGGATCACATAGGGCTGGGGCCCTGAACGAGGCGAGGCGGTGTTGCGGAGGGCGGCGCTGGGTGGCGGCTCGACCGGAGCAGGTTCGGGTTCCGGTTCGGGCAGCACCTCGGCCGGGACCTCCGCCGCCACCGGTTCCCCTTCGACCACCATCTCCTCCTCCGCAGCGGCCAGGGCCCTGTCCTCAGGGGTCGACTCCATAGCCGCAATCGTATCCTCGCCGGGCGGGGCGGCCTGCTCGCCAACCGCCGCCGGGGGCGGCAACACCAGCGCCTCCCGCGGCGGGTACTCCGCCAGCAAGGGCACCATTCCCAGGGGTTTGGCCAGGTAGCCGCTCTGCCAGACCAGCCCCAGGCCTACGGCCAGCAGGGACAACGCCGAGACCAGCGCGCCAACAGCACGGGACGCGGAGCGGCGCTCGCCATCCCCTTCGGCCTCCTCCTCCTCCTCCGCGTCGATATCGGCATCGAGGTCCGCGTCTTCGGCGTCCGTGGCCGCGGCCGAGGACACCGGGGGCTCCTCGGCGTTGGTGAACCGGTTCTTGAATTTGCGGTACTTGTCTTCGAATTTTTCGCGCAAGGTGCGCGGTTGGGACCGCGACTCCGCGCCGTAGCCGTAATAGGAGTAATACCCGAGATCCTGGTATTCGACGCTCACGTCGGCGTGTAAGCCGTTGAGCACGATGCCCAGGAGCTCGATCTGCACACTCTTGAGCAGCGAGGTGGAGCGTTTCAGCGAGGTGCGGGAGATCTCGCCCACCTTGTAGACCACCAGCGCCCCGTCCACCTTCTTGCCCAGGATCGCCGCGTCGGTAACCTGCAGCGAGGGCGGCGAGTCGAAGAGGACCACGTCGTACGCCTCGCGCACCTCGGCGATGAAATCGGTCATGCGGCGGGAGTTGAGCAGCTCGGCCGGATTGGGCGGGATCGAGCCGCTGGGAATGATGTGCAGGTTGCTGATGCCCTGGGTCTGGAGGATGTCCTCCATACCCATACCGCCGGTGACGATGTCGGTGACGGTGCGGATGACCTGGTGCCAGTCGTAGTTGCCCACGATCACCTCGGTCATGCCCGGCTCCTTGTCCAGGCCGAAGAGCTTGGCCATGGTTGGTTTGCGCAGGTCGCAGTCCACCAGCAAGGTGCGTTTGCCCAACTGGGCCATGGTCATCGCCAGGTTGGCGATGGTGGTACTTTTGCCCTCGCGCAACATCGAACTGGTGACCATCAGGCATTTGACGCCCTTCTCGACGGTGACGAATTCGATGTTGGTGCGCAGAGTGCGATACGACTCGGCCATCGTCGACTGCGGGTCGAAAAAGGCCACCAACTGTGCCTTGCGCTGGACCGTCTTTTCGTCGCTCACGTCCAGGCCGCGCCGGCGCAGCGAGGCCCGCACATCGTCGATGTCGATGTAGGGGATGATGCCCACCACCTGGGTGCCGGTGTATTCCTGGACATCCTCCACCGTGCCGATGGAGGTGTCGAGGGATTCGGCGACCACCGCGAAGACGATGCCCAGCACCAGGCCGAGGATCACCCCCATCATGCCGCGCTGGATCGGGTTCTGCGGGTTGGTGGGTGTCGAGGGCGTCACCGCCCGCTGCAGCACCGTCACCTCCTCGATGCGGTCCGCCTCGCGGATGCGGGCGTTCTGGTACTCCTCCTCCAGCACCCCCACCACCTGCTGTCGCAGGGAGACCTCGCGCTGCAGCCGGCCCAGTTCCAGCCCCTTGCTGGGCAGCAGATCATATTCGGCCTGGGAGTTGCCGAGCAGGTCGCGGGCCGCTTCCAGGTCGCGGGCCAAGACCTGGCGCCGGGCCCGCAACTCGTCTTTGAGGCTCTTGTTGAGCTCGTCGACCTTGACCTGGATCTGTTGGACCTTGGGGTGGTCCTCGGTGTACTGCACCAACATGGCGTTGCGCTCCAGCAGCAGATTGTTGAGCTGCTGGGACAGATTCAGAAAGGCATCACCCACCCGGGTGCGCGAAGCCCCCTGCATGGTGCGCTCCGACAGGCCCTTCTTCTCGCTGATCTCCGCCAGCATGGCGTCGATGCCCCTGACGTCCTGCTCGAGGCGCTGCAGTTCCTGTTTGGCGGTGTTGATCTGATTGAGGATGACACTGGCCTGGGCATCGATGGAGACCAGTTGCTGTTCCTCGCGGTAGGCCTGCACCGAGTCCTCGGCCAGGGCCAGGGTCCGGCGGGCCTGCTCGCGCTGCTCTTCGACAAAGATCCGGTGCTGTTTGGCCTTCTCGTTCTTCTGCGCGTTGTTGTAGTCGGCGAACATCACGGCGACCGCATCGGCCAGTTCCCTGGCCGACTCGGGTCGAGAGCCCGTGGCCTCGATGCCGATGATATTGGTGTAGCCCTCCTGGCTGGTCGTGATATGGGCCTGGAGGCCCAGCACCATCTCCGTCGAGTCCTCTTCGGTGTGGCAGTCGTCGAAGAGCCCCAGATGCTGGGCCGTGCGTCGGATCACCGGAAAACTGGTGATGATCGAACGCTGGGTCTCCAGCTGGTCGGTGCCCCCGCCGCCAAAACCCATGTACTGGGCATTGATGGAGGCCAGGCTTTCGGGAGAGTTGATCTGGACCTTGGAGACGGCCTTGTAGATCGGCTCCGGTTTCCAGAGATGGGCGATGAGGAAGCTGAAGAACCCCAGCAGGACCACCGTGAAGATCACGATGCCCTTCCGCCGGCGCATGATGCGCCAGTAGTCGCGTAGGGTTACTTCGTACTGGGCCATGAATCGGCTCTTTCCGGCCGCTGCCCACCGGCCCGCTCAGGGTGCGGAGGCGACACCTTCAGGGCTAGCGCCTGCCGGTGGCCTTGCGGGGCCGCCGGCCAAAGGCGGGTGCCGCAGCCTCGGTGCTGGCAGCCGGGCGCGCGGTGTTGCCCGAAGGCGGGCGCGCAGTGTTGCCCGAGGGCGGGCGCCGCTCGCCACCACCGCCGGAGGACCGCCGGTCGCCCCCACCAGAGGGCCGGCGATCACCCCGACTGCCGCCGCGGCGATCACTTTCCTCGGCAGGCCGCCTGGCCCCGGGAGGCAAGGCGACGTCGTGGGCTTCACCCACAAACTGCGCGGGGATCTCGAGGGTCAGGACCACCTCCCCGCGCTGGTAGAACTGGTGCCCTGCCGCCTGGGCCTGGGCCGCCGCAACCTCGATCACACAGGCGTCCCCCGGCTGGTGGCTGCGCTCAGCCGCCGTCTCGCGGCTCATCGACAGATGGACGTAATAGCGGTCCACCGGCTTGATGCCATCGGTGCGGAACCGCTCCACCTCCTTGCGCAGGCATCCCATGTAGAGCACCTCGGGGGCCTGGATGGGCTCCCCGTCCATCTCGACAAAGAAGCTGTGACCGTACACGGCCCGGATGCCCCGGTCGCTGATCTCGAAGCGCTGCTGGGACGCCCCTTCGATCAGCTTGCGGATATCCCCCTCCACCACCTCCGGGTACCGTTCCTGGATGGCCTTGAGCATCTCGTCCAGGGGGACAAAGCCGTAGGTGTCGATCTGGAGTCCGGCTTCCTCGGGCCGGTGGCGCAGGAAGAGGGCGAGTAACTTCGACAGGCGGCTGAGGCTGGTCACAGGTATTGGGGTCCTTTCGCGAACGTCTGGCAGCAGAGCGCCGGACGTGGTTGGATGAAACACACTGGCCGATGCCAGCGGGAGGGCGATCAATAGGAAATATGCATCGCCCTCCCGGGCACCACAACTGCCAGGGCCGGCTCAGCCGGCCTTCTGGGTCTTGCGCAGGATGGCCGGATAATCCAACTCGTCCTTGCGCCAGCCGCTGCCGGCGGCGCGTTCCTGGTCGCCGCCCGCCTCCGCCTGGTCGTCTTCCTTATGGGCCGCCGCATTGCGGCTCCCGTGGGGGCGCAACGGGGTCAGTTTGTCGCGGCCGTTGCGGTTCTCGTCGCCATTGCGCCGTTCGCTGCGGAACTCGCGATGGAGCGAGAACCCGGTGGCGATCACCGTCACCAGGATCTCGTCGACCAGCGAGTCGTCGATCACGGTGCCGAAGATGATATTGGCCTCGGGACCGGCGGCCTCCTGGATCACCGAGGCGGCCTCGTTGACCTCGAAGAGGGTGAGATTGGAGCCGGCCGAGATGTTGATCAGCACCCCTTTGGCGCCTTCGATGGAGACCTCCTCGAGCAAGGGGCTCTTGATGGCTTTGCGGGCCGCTTCCACCGCCCGGTTCTCGCCGCGGTGCGAACCCACCCCCATGATGGCGTCGCCGCCTTCGGTGATGATGGTGCGCACATCGTTGAAGTCGAGGTTGATCATGCCCGGGATGGTGATCAGGTCGGCGATGCCGCGGGTGGCCTGGAGCAGCACCTCGTCGGCCTTGAGGAAGGCTTCCTCCAGGGTGGTATCCTTGGAGCAGACCTGAAGCAAGCGCTGGTTCTTGATGACAATCAGGGTATCGACGTGCTCCTGCAGCTCGTTGATGCCCGACATGGCGTTGCGCATGCGCGGCACGCCCTCGAACTGAAAGGGCTCGGTGACGATACCCACCGTCAGCACGCCCTGCTTCTTGGCAATTTCCGCCACTACCGGCGCGGCCCCGGTGCCGGTGCCGCCGCCCATGCCGGCGGTGATGAAGACCAGGTCGGTGTCGGCCAACTTCTCGGCGATCTTCTCGCGGTCCTCCTCGACGGCCTGCCGCCCCAGTTCCGGCTTGGCGCCGGCCCCCAGGCCGCGGGTCACCGATTCGCCGATACAAATGCAGGCGTCCGCCGACGAACCCGCCAGCGCCTGCGCGTCGGTATTGACGGCGATAAATTCGACCCCGTTCATTCCCGAGGCCACCATGCGGTTGATGGCGTTGCCGCCGCCACCGCCGACGCCGAAGACTTTGATCTTGGCCTTGTGATCGTTCTCGATAATCTTGAAAGGCATGCGCTTTTCCTCCTTGCCCGAGGTAAGGTCCGCGTTAGACCTGTGCTTTTAACCACTTGATGGCCCGGCCCACCACCGAGGCCGACTGCTCTTCTTCCGTGCCGCCACGTCCACTGCCCATTTCCAGATCCTGTGCCCCCATCAGCACCAACCCCGCCGCCGTGGCGTAGGCGGAGCCGGCGAGTTGTTCACTCATTCCCTGCAGTTCCCGGGGCGCCCCGAGCCGGACCGGCAGGCCCAACAGCAACTCGGCCTGTTCCGCCGCCCCTTCGAGTTGGGCGCCGCCGCCGGTGAGCACCACCCCGGCGCTGAGGTGATCGGCGTACCCGGACCGCGACAACTCGTCGCCCACCATGGCGAGGATCTCCTCCATCCGCGCCTCGATGATCGACGCCAACTCCCGGCGCGGCACCCGCTGCGGGGTGCGGCCGGCGATGCCGGGCACCTCCACGACCTCCTCCTGCCCGATGCCGTAGGCCCTCGCCGCGCCAGAGCCGCACTTGATCTTCTCGGCGTGGCTCCACGAGGTGCGCAGGCAGATGGCGATATCGCTGGTCAGGCTCTGCCCGCCCAAGCCGATGACCGCCGAGTGGCGCACGCTGCCCTGGTAGAAGACCGCCAGGCTGGTGGTGCCCCCGCCGATGTCGACCAGGCACACCCCCATCTCCAATTCCTCCTCCTCGAGCACCGCCCGGCTGGAGGCCAGCGATTCGAGGTACAGCCCCTGGGCGCGCAGCCCGGCCCGTTCCACCCCGCGGGTCAGGTTCTGCACCGCCGTCGCTGCCGCGGTGGCGATGTGCACCGTTGTTTCCAGGCGGATCCCACACATGCCCACCGGATCGCGGATACCCTCCTGGTCATCGACGCTGAACTCCTGGGGCAACACGTGCAGTACCTCGCGGTCGAAGGGGATCGCCACCGCCCTAGCCGCCTCGATAACCCGCGCCTTGTCCTCGGTCTCGATCTCGTGCTGCTCGCCGCCCACGGCGATCACCCCGCGGCTGTTGAAACTGGCGACATGTTCCCCGGCGATGCCCAGGTACACGGCTCCGACCTGCACCCCGGCCATCAGTTCGGCCTCCTGCACCGCCTTCTGGACCGCCTGCACGGTCTTGTCCATGTCCACGACCACCCCGCGCCGCATGCCTTCGGAGGGGCTGATACCGACACCAACCACCTTGGGTTCCCCCTCCGGTGTCAGTTCGGCGATGATGGCACAGACTTTGGTCGTGCCGATGTCCAGGCCGACCACCACCACCTCATCCTGCCCCATGCTCCCCTCCTTTCTCTGAGCTCTGTTGCGCGGCCTTGCCCCCCACTACTGCCTGTCCGGCAAAGCGCAGGTCCAAATAGGCCGGCTCGGGAAACTCTTTGTAGATACGCTGCATCATTTCCTTAAGCACCGTGAGCCGTTCCCCAACCCGGTCGACCGGCACCCGCACATCGAGGCCGTCACCCACCAATACCAAACGCACACTGCCGCCAGACAGCGGCTGGATCTCGGAGATATTCAGACAGAACTCGGGATCTTCCTGCCGGGCCTGACGCCACCAGTCCAGGGCCTGTTGCAGGGCCGGGGTAGCCACGTGATCACCCGGACGGTGGCGCCCCTCGATACCCTCGAAGGCGGTCAGGAGGGGCAGATCGAGATCGGCGCGGGTCTCACCCTCCACCTTTTCGGCCGGCAACAGCACCCCATCCTCATCGATGCCGTAGAGCGCATCGAGGCGGATCCAGGCCAGGCGCCGGCGCTCCTCCACCTGGATGCGCAGCCGGTCGGGCGGCCGCCGTTCCAGATACACCTTGCGCACCCAGGGCAGGGCCTCGACACTCTCCGCCACCTGCGGCAGATCCACCAGGAAGAGGTTCTGGGTCTCGCTCAGGCCGCTGGCCGCCAGGATGTCCTGCCCGTGCAGCAGGCGCAACCCCTTGACCTCAAGGGCCTGGAGCCGGAATTCGGGCGACGCGGCAAAGAGCCGCGGCAAGGTAAAAGCGCCCCAGATCAGGCCCAGGACCGCCGCCGCCGGGAAGACATATAACAGCTTTCGCATCCCGCTCCGCCACGAACCCGGAGCCCGTTTGCCTTCGCGCGGCACAGCCATGGGCTGGCGGTGTCCACGCCGTTCGGGCAACTCGCGCCGGCGCCGCGTGGGCGAGGTCAGGGTCCGTTTGGCCCCGGACGAGCGGGCCGCCATCAAGCCCGGCCTTCCAGCAGGGCCAGCACCCCTGCAGCCACCAGATCCACATCGCCGGCGCCCATGGTCAGCACCAGGTCACCGGGCCGGCAGGCGGCCAGCACCCGCCGGGACATCTCGTCGAGCTGGGGCACGTACTCCACCTGGTGATAGCCATCGGCGCGCATCAATTCGGCAATCTGCCCGGAGTCCACATCGGCCTGGACCTCCTCCCGCGAACCGTAAATGGCCGCCAGGAAAACCTGGTCGGCAGCCTGCAGCGACTGGGCGAACTCGCGGCGCAGCGCCCTGGTGCGCGAGTAAAGATGAGGCTGGAACACCGCGACCACGCGGCGGCCCGTGCCCCGCGCCGCTTCGAGCGTAGCCGCGATCTCAGCCGGGTGATGGGCGTAGTCATCAACGACCAGAATCCCCCCCGCCTCCCCGCGCCGTTCGAAACGCCGGCCCACACCGGCAAAACCGGCCAGGCCCGCGGCCACGGCGCCAAAATCGACCTCCAACAATCCGGCCATGGCTGCCGCACCCAGGGCATTGCGCACATTGTGCCGGCCCGGAACCCGCAATTCCACCCTGCCCAGCTCCACCCCGCCACCGACCACCGCGAAGCGGCTGCCCCACGAATGGGTTTCCAGGCCTTCGGCCCGCACTTCGTTTTCGGGGCCCAGACCATAGCTCAACACCGGCCGGTCCAGGCCTTGCCGCAACCGCCGCACCCCCGCGTCGTCCCCCCCCAACACACAATGGCCGTAAAAGGGCAGCGCCTGAAGAAACTGGCGAAAGGTGTCCTCCACCTCGGCCAGGTCACGGTAGGTGTCCAGGTGCTCGGCATCAACCGTGGTCACAATCGCCCCCTGGGGCCGCAATTGGAGGAAGCTGCGCTGGTATTCGTCCGCCTCCACCACCATCAGATCGCCCCGACCCAACCAGGCCGCCACCTTGCCGTCGAGCCAGCCGCCGATCAGCGCCGAGGGATCGCAGCCGGCGCTGCGGAGGATACACGCCGTCATCGCCGAGGTGGTGGTCTTGCCGTGACTGCCCGCCACGGCGATGGTCCAGTACGGCCGGGTCAATTCCCCCAGCAACTGCGCCCGTCCCACTGCCGGGATGCCCAAAAGCGCGGCGGCCCGGAGTTCCGGGTTATCGGGCGGCACCGCCGCCGAGAAGATCA
This sequence comes from Candidatus Latescibacterota bacterium, assembly GCA_020852055.1. Taxonomy (GTDB): domain Bacteria; phylum Latescibacterota; class UBA2968; order UBA8231; family UBA8231; genus SICG01. Next base: position 25,116 of record JADZBP010000023.1, on the reverse strand, counting down.
CCAGATCACATCCCTGCACCCACTCGCCGCGATGCCCCACCTCCGCCCTGATGCCGGCCTGGCGCAATTGGTCTACGGCGCGGGAGGGCGCCCGGTCCGAACCGCTGACCTGGCAGCCCAGTGCCTGCAACACGTACGCCAGGCCCTCCATACCGATCCCACCGACACCTACCAGGTGCACCCGCCCATAGCGCCGGAAGAGTGGCCTCATCCGGCGGCACCGAAGGTGCGCCGCCACGCCACCTGGCCCGGCTGGTTGGGTCCCGGGCGTTGGGCCTGGGGCCGGTCCACCTTGGGCGCCTCCCACGAGGCGCCCGGTTGCTGCCTGCCTGCCCGCGCCACCCCCAGCAGGATCCCCACACCGCCCAGGTTCCACACCAAGGATGAGCCACCGTAGCTGATGAAGGGCAGCGGCAGGCCCGTGGTGGGCAAGACCCCGGTGACCACGCCGATATTGAGCACGGCGTACACGGAAATCATGGTGGTGATCCCGGTGGCCACCAGGAAACCGTGATAGGTCGGCGCCTCCTTGGCGATGCGCAGGCCATTGAGGGCAAACGCCACGAAGAGGGCCACCACGGCTAAGGTGCCCACCAACCCCAGCTCTTCCCCAATAAACGCAAAAACAAAGTCGGTGTGCGGCTCGGGCAGAAACTGCTGCTTCTGCATGCTGTTGCCGATGCCGACGCCAAAAAGCCCGCCGCTGCCGATGCCCAGCAGGGACTGCGAAACCTGGTACCCAGCTCCCAGCGGATCGTTGCCGTTGCCCGAGGCAAAAGTCGCCAACCGCTGCCGCTGGTACGGCGAGATCAACAGCGAGAAGAGCACCACCGGCACCGCCGCCAGGGCCATCCAGCCCAGATGGGAGGTGCGCGCCCCGGCTACCCAGAGCAACACCGCCGAGATGATGCCGATGGCCATGGCCGTGCCGAGGTTGGGCTGCAGGATGATCAACCCCAGCACCAGGCCGATGACCACCACCCGCGGCAGCAGGCCGTTCTTGAAGTCGCCCAGCTCGGCCTCCTTGCGAGCCAGCACGTCGGCCAGGTAGAGCACCATCACCAATTTGACGAATTCGGAAGGCTGGAAGGAGGCCCCGGAGATGGACATCGGCAGGGGGATCCAGCGCTGCGTCTTGCCATGACCCAGGAAGAGCACGGCCACCAGGCAGGCCACCCCCACGATCAGCAGGGCGCGCGAGTACTGGCTCCAACGTTCCAGTGGCACGTGGGCCAGGGCCACCATCACCACCAGGCCCAGGGCCAGACGGGCCAACTGGCGCTCGAGGTAGAAGCTGCTATCGGCGAAACGGACGTTGGCCAGCACCGAACTGGAGCTGTAGATCATCACCGTCCCCAGTCCTACCAGGACCAGAGAGATCAACCACAAGCGGCGACCGGCCTTTTGGGCGGCGTTCATCTGGGATGCTGGCTCTACGACAGCAGAGGGCAGAGAACCCGAAAAGCCGCGAACGGCTCCTCGAGCAAGGGGAGGGTGGTCTGGGGGGACCGGGGGAGAGTGGACCTTGCTCAGTGAAGCTGTTGCCGGGCCGAAACCCGGGTGGGTCAGTTGGCGATGCCGGCGGCGATCTCCTCGAGGGCCATGCCGCGCGAAGCCTTCACCAGTACGAGATCGTTGTCCTGCAGGCAGTCGCGCAAATGCGCCGCCAACTCCTGCTTGGTGCCGAAATGCTGCGCCCGGTCAGCCAACCCCGCGCGTCTGGCCGCCTCGACCAGGTGGACGCTGTGCGGGCCGATACCGAACACCAGATCCAGGCGCTGGGCCGCCGCCTGCCTGCCCAGGGCGGCATGAAACCTGGGCGCCTCCGGCCCCAGTTCGAGCATGTCGCCCAGCACCGCGATACGCCGCCCCGCAGCCATCCCCCCGAGCATCTCGAGGGCGGCCAGCATGGAACCGGGGTTGGCGTTGTAGCTATCATTGATAACACTAATACCGCGTTTGCGCAAGATTTGCGAACGCATGGCCACTGGCTTGAAGTCAGCCAGGGCCTGGCCGATCTGCGGCCAGGGCACCCCTAATTGGTGCCCCACTGCGGCTGCGGCGAGGGCGTTATACACGTTGTGCCGCCCCGGAATCTGCAGCCGCAGTGGAAAATTATGTAGAGAGAGTGAACCGCAGCCCTCTTGGTCAAGGATGAGTCCCTCCCCACAATAATGGCTCTCACGCACGAGACTGAAGCCCAGGAGTCTCCCCTTTGTCCTCTTTACCTCCTGAGCTATGACACAGTCATCAGCGTTGACGAGAACCAAAGAAGACTCATCCAGATACCCCAAGAGCTCCCCTTTGGCCTTGGCCACTCTCTCTACAGATCCGAATATTTCCAGATGGGCGGTGCCGATGTTCAGCAGAACCCCAACGTTGGGCTGGACCACCTCACACAGGTAGTGGATATCCCCCACCTTGCGGGCGGCCAGTTCCATCACCACCACCTCGTGTTCCCGGTTCAGTTGCAGGATGGTCCGCGGTACCCCCAGTTCATTGTTTTCGTTGCCTGGGGTCTGCAACACCCGGTACCGCTGCCGGAGCACCGCCGTGATCATCTCTTTGGTGGTGGTCTTACCGGCACTGCCCACCACCGCGATCACCGGCAGGGAAAAACGTCGCCGGTACTGCCTTGCCAGCATTCCCAGGGCATCCATCACCGAGGGAACCTTGAGCTGGGCGCCCGCGCCCGGCACTTCCCGCTCGACCAGCGCGGCACACGCGCCGCGCGCCTGGGCCTGGGCGACGAATTGGTGACCGTCAACCTGAGCCCCCCGCAGAGCCAGGAAAAGCTCCCCCGGGTTGGTCGTCCTGCTGTCGGTCGAGATCCCCGATGGCTGCACGACGCCATCTAAATTACCAAGAACCTCGGAATTCGTCCACTCCCGAATTTCCCGCAGCGACACCCCTTCCATCAAGCCCTCCCCGCCGGTGCTGCGGCACCACTTTCCAGGAGGCCTCGGAGCACTTCGCGGGCCACCTGGCGATCGTCGAATTCGATAGTGCGATCGACGAAGATCTGCTCTGCCTCGTGCCCTTTGCCGGCGATCACCACCACGTCTCCAGGGAGGCTGCCGGCCAGGGCCCGCTCGATAGCCAGGCGGCGATCGGCGACCAACTCGGCCTTGCCGGAGTCCTTGAGACCGCCGGCAATCTCGGCGATGATCGCTTCCGGGGATTCGCTGCGGGGATTGTCGGAGGTAACAACAACCCGATCGGCCAGCCGGCCGGCGATTTCCCCCATGAGCGGGCGTTTGCCGCGGTCGCGATCCCCGCCACAACCGAAAACACAGGTCAGGCGATGGCGCGTCAATTCGCGGGCGGTCTGCAGCACCGTCTCCAAACTCGCCGGGGTATGAGCGTAATCGACGATCACCTCGAAATCCTGCCCCAGGTAGATGCGCTCGAAACGACCCGGCACCTGGCTCAGCGCCGCGATGCCCCTGCCGATGGCCCCGGAATCCAGTTCAAGGGCCAAACCACAGGCAAAAGCGGCAAGAATATTATAACAATTGAAACCGCCCGTCAACCGGCTCGCCAACACCTGTTCGCCTAGAGGGGTTGCGAGGCGCAAAACCATGCCCTCCGGGGTGGGTCGATGCTCGAGCAGGCGCACCTGAGCATCTTCGCTGCGGCCATATCCCACCACCGGTACCGCCACCGCAGCCGCCATTCGCCGGCCAGCCGGATCGTCGAGGTTGATCACCGCCTTGTCGCTCTGGGAGAAGAGGCGGGCCTTGGCGGCAAAATAGTTCTCGCTGGTCTGGTGGAAATTGAGATGGTCCCGGCTGAGATTGGTGAAAACTCCGACCTCGAAACGCACCCCGGCCACCCGGTCCAGCGCCAGCGCGTGGGAGGAAACCTCCATCGCCACCGCGGTTTTTCCCGCCTCGCGCATGGCGCGGAACAGCCGGTGCAGATCGGCAGCCTCCGGGGTGGTATTGCGCAGGCTCTTGTCCAACCCCTCGCCGACGATACATCCCAGCGTGCCCACATAACCGCAGGGCTGCCCGGCCGCCGCCAGCATCTGTTGCACTAGAAACGCGGTGGTGGTTTTACCTTTGGTGCCGGTGATGCCCACCTTTTTCAACTCGCGATCCGCATGCCCATAAAGGACACCAGCCAGCTGGGCCTGTGCCCGCCGACAACTGGCGACCCGGATCTGAGTGAAGGCCCCGGAAGGTTGGGGCTCCTCCACTACCACGGCCTTTGCCCCGCGGTGAAGGGCATCGGGAATAAAGAGATGGCGGTCCTGCTCCTCGCCACCGCGAATGGCCACGAAGAGCGCCCCGGGACCAGCATGGCGCGAATCGCAGACGATCCGGTCGATCTGGATGTCGCTAGGCCCCACGACTTCATAGCCGGTCTCGAGCGCGCCGAGCATTTGCCCCAGTTCCATTTTCACTCCACCGCCGCCAATTGGCTTTTCTTGGGCAGGTGCTGCAACATCATCACCTGGCGCTGGGTGGCGGCACTCAACTCTCCCGACGAGTCGGGCTGCACCTCCTCACCCAGGACGCAGGTGACTTCGCTGAGATCCTCGCCGCTGCTGTCGGCAGGCGGCGATTGGGCCACCACCACCTCGCCATCCCCCTCGAAGCGGACCTGCAGGCCGCGCAAGCCGGCCTGAAAGCGGGCGAGTTTCCTGCTCATGCCGCGCAGATCGGGGACCATCACCTCCAGGGTATCGGTATCAACCGAATCGGCCTCGGCATGGCGGGCCAGCACCCCGTCGGAGAGGTAGAGCACCCGCTCCATGATGCGCTTGAAGGCCGGCGCCGAGATACTCGCTCCCCACTTGTCGTGTTTGGGATTATCGACCACCACCAGGCAGAGCAACTGCGGGTCTTCCACCGGCAGGAAGCCAATGAAGGACACCACGTACTGCCCGGCCGCGTACCCCTGGCCTCCCGGAGCCACCCGCTGGGCGGTGCCGGTCTTGCCCGCCACGGTGACCCCCTTTACCTGGGCCTTCTTGCCGGTGCCCTCGGTGACCACCCCCGCGAGGATATCGCGCATCCTGGCCGCAGCCTTCTCGCTGATCACCCGCCGGATCGGTTGCGGCTCCACCTGGCGCACCGTCCGCCCGTCGGGGCCGATGACCTCTTTGATCAGGCGCGGCGCCATCAGGGTGCCACCGTTGGCGATGGCTCCCACCGCCATGGCCAGTTGCAGGGCCGTGACGCTGATCTCCTGCCCCATGGCGATGGTCTCCAGAGAGCGATCGGACCACTGCCCAGCATTGCGCAGCAATCCGGCGCTTTCGGAGGGCAACTCGATGCCGGTTCGGGTGCCAAAGCCGAAATTGCGGATGTACTCGTAGAACTGCTTCCGCTGTAGCCGACGGGCCATTTTCATGGTGCCGATGTTGCTCGACTGCCCGATCACCTGCCGGAAGGTCAGCCACCCCAGCGGATGGGAGTCGCGGACGATGTCGCCATTGGGCAGACGGAAGCGGCCGTTTTCGCAGAATACCCGTTCCTCGGGCTCTACGGCTTCGTCGTCGAGCAGGGCCGCGGCGGTGATGGTCTTGAAGGTGGAGCCCGGCTCGAAGGGATCGGTGACCACGCGGTTGCGCCGCATCCAGGGCGGCGCTGCCCCGGGGTTGGCGCGATCGAAAAAGGGCGCGTTGGCCATGGCCAGGATCTCACCGGTCTTGGGCACGGTGATGATCGCCAGGCCACTCTCCCCTTCACAACCGACCAGGGCGTCGTTCAGCTCGGCCTCAAGGATATCCTGGTACACCCCGTCGATGGTCAGCTTGACACTGTTGCCATCCTGGGGGGTCTTGTGCTCCTCCTGGCGGCCCGGGATCTGGGCACCGCGGGCATCCACGTAGGAAACGGCGGCGCCCTTGGTACCCCCCAGCAGAGCGTCGCAGGCCATTTCGACGCCTTCGTTGCCTTCGTTGTCGATGTTGGTATAACCGATGAGCTGGGCCGCCAGCGAGCCGGATGGGCAATACCGTTTGGTCTCGGAGATCTCAAAAACCCCGTTGAACTTCTGCCCGCGGGCCCTGGCTGCCCCTTCCAGGTCCAATTGCCTGGCCAGGTAGACGAACCGCTTGGGGCCTCGCAACTGGCGCTGGAGGTTGGCGGAGGCCTCGGGGTCCTTGCTGAAGGGGGCGAAATGGCGGGCGATTTCGTCGGGCTGATCGACCATCGTCGGGTCGGCGTAGAAGGTGGCCGTCTGTACGTCGAGGGCCAATTCGTCGCCGCGCCGGTCGAGGATGCTTCCCCGCTTGGCCCGCAGTTCGATGGGGCGCAGGTGCTGCTGCTCGGCGCGGGCCGCGTATTCGGCGTGTTTGATGCCCTGAACCTGGATCAGGCGGCCGACCAGCACCGCCCAGCACAGCGCTCCGCCCGCCAACACCCATTTCAGGCGCTGCAGGGCCGGCCGGCCCGGATCGGTATTGCGCTCTCTAGTGGGCGTGAACATTTGCCGCCTTGGCCTGGGTGGCGCCCGGATCGATCATACCCAGCTCCTGCTGGGCCCGCTCCCGGATGGCGCCTGGTTTCTTGTTCATCGAAATCGCCGCCGTGAGTTTGTCGCGCTCTTCCTCGAGGGTGCGGATCCGCGCCTCCGCCGTTTCAACCTGCCGGAGGGTCTTGGCCATCTGTACTTTGGTCCAGATATAAGCAGTGGTCAGGCTGACCAGGGCGAAGACGATCAGCACCGGCAGCCGCGAGCCCGGCGGGCGGCGATCACGGGTGGCCACGGCTCAGCCCCCAAGCTTCTCGTAGAGCCGCAGACTGGCGCTTCGCGCCCGGCGGTTGCTGCCTACCTCGGACAGGCTGGCCTTCTTGGTCTTGGGCGCCACCTTGGCAAAACTGGCCTTGCCCCCACAGACACACAGCACCACGGCCGGGGGGCAAGTGCAGCCCCGCAACAAGGGGGCAAAGGTCTGCTTCACCAGGCGATCCTCCAGGGAGTGGTAGGCGATAACCCCCAGGCGCCCGCCCGGGCCCAGGAGCCCCATCCCGGCCTCAAGGCCCAGGGCCAACTGCTCCAGTTCGCGGTTGACGGCGATACGCAGTGCCTGAAACACCCTGGCCAGGGTTTTGGGCAGATGCCGGGGCCGGGTGGATTCCACCGCCCGCCGCAGGTCAGCCGTCGTGGCCATGACCGGGGCGCCACCGATGGCCCGGGCGATCCTGCGGGCCTGCCCTTCCTCGCCGTATTCGTCCAAGATCGTCGCCAACTCCTCCATCGAACTCTGGGCAATCAAATCCGCCGCGCTCATGCCCTCCCCCTGTTCCATCCGCATGTCCAGCGGGCCGTCCTGCTGGTAACTGAAACCCCTGCCGGCCTCGTCGATCTGGTGCGAGGAAACCCCCAGGTCGAAGAGCACCCCAGCCACCTGATCCACCCCCTGCCGCGCCAGCACCTGCCGCAGATCCCCGAACCTGCCACCCACCACCACCACCCGGTCGTCCACCAGGGCCTGCCGTACCTGGACCACCGCCTCCGGGTCGCGGTCGATAGCGATCAGCCGCCCCCGGGAACCCAGGCTATCGAGGATCGCCCGGCTATGGCCGCCCCCGCCAGCGGTGGCATCGACATAGATTCCCTGCGGGTCGCCCACCAGCCCGGCCACTACCTCCGGAGCCATGACCGGGACATGAAAAACCATCTTGGCCTCCGGCCGGGTAAATCACAGTTCGAGGGTCTCGGCGACTTCTTCGAGGGCCGAATCCGCCTGCTGCATGAACTGCGCCCAGGCCTCCGGGTTCCACAATTCTATTTTGTCCAGGGCCCCGATTACCACCACCCGGTCGGTGATCCCCACCCGGTCCAAAAGCTTGCGCGGCAGATTGGCCCGGCCCTGACGGTCCAACTTGACCTCGGCGGCCTGGGAGAGCATGCCGCGGATGAACACCCGCACCTTGGCGTCGGTCTGCGGCAGACGCATCATCTTGTTGGCGATCTCGCCCCAGGCATGCTGCGGGTACGCGGTCAGGCAGCCGTCCAGCCCTTTGACCACCACCAGCGTATCCTCGGTTTCCGCGGGCAGTTTGCGGCGGAATTCGGCCGGGAGAAAGATCCTGCCTTTCTCGTCCACCGGAACGTCGTATTCGCCCAGAAACTGAAGCATAAACGGCCTGCGCGGCTGGTTGGAGACATCCCAAAACCCGTCCACCACTTTCCACCACTTTCCACCACCACGGAAAATAGCCCCCCGCCGCAGAACCTGTCAAGCGCAAAGTTTTCAGAGGGAAAAGGGGCGTCACGCCGCCCGCCCCGGGGAGGGGCGAACCCAGAACCAATGGGGCACACCAAATAGTGTGGCTCATACACAAGAATGTGTATGGATCCCCTTTGCTGTCAAGCTATTTCTGCCAGTTCCACCACCCTGCGGTTGATGGGTTTGCCCACCCGCAGGTATTTCTCCTCGTAGTTCGTCTTCACCCCGGCCCAGGTGGCGTCGGTGTCCCGGAAACGCGGATCCCCGGCCAGAACCTCCTGCATCACCGCGAAGTACTCCTCGTGGTCGGTGGCCAGCCAGAGCCTGCCGCCCGGCCGGAGGATACGCGCCACCTCACCTAAAAACGCAGGGTTGAAAAGCCGGCGTTTGTGGTGGCGCTTCTTGGGCCAGGGGTCGGGGAAATAAAGATGGAGCGCCTGCACCGAGGCGCTGGGCACAAAAAACTCGACGAACTCGCGGGCGTCGGCGTGCAACAAGCGCAGATTGAGCAACCCGCGTTTCTGACCGCGCTCAAGGGCGAGGCGCAGGTACTTGGCAGCCCACTCGACGCCGACAAAGTTGATCTCGGGTTGGGCTGCGGCAGCCGCGATGATATAACTCCCCTTGCCGATACCGATCTCGATTTCCACCGGCTGCTGGTTGCCGAACACCGCCTGCCAGTCCAGCACCGGATCTTCTTCGGCCGGGTCCTCCAGTTTCAGCGATAGGTCCGGCAGTGTGGCGTTTTCCCTGGTCTCCATATTCCCTCCCGACCGCAAAAAAACGGACGCTGTCCTGACGACAGCGTCCGGTCCAACTGGAAATGGCACTGTCCTCAGCCGGCGGCATCGCGGTGGGAGGGCAGCCCGCAGAACTGTTCGTAATCGATCAAGTCGGTGATGGTGGGGTGGTCGCCACATACCGGGCACTGGGCGCTGCGCCGCAGCTTCAGCTCGCGGAACTTCATGTCCAGGGCATCGTATACCAGCATCCGGCCCACCAGGGGCCGGCCCTGCCCCAGGATCAGCTTGATCACCTCGGTGGCCTGGATCAGCCCGACGATGCCGAACAACACCCCCAGCACCCCGCCCTCGGCGCAACTGGGCACCTCACCCGGAGGAGGCGGTTCGGGATAGAGGCAGCGGTAGCAGGGACCGCCCTGGCTGGGCAGGTACACCGTGGCCTGCCCCTCGAAGCGGAAGATGCTGCCGTCCACCACCGGCTTGCGGGAGAACACCGCCGCATCGTTCACCAAATAGCGGGTGGGAAAGTTGTCGCAACCATTGACGATGATGTCGTATCCGGCCATCACCTCCATGGCGTTTTCGGAGGTGAGCAACTCGAAATGGGTCTGGATCTTGATCCCCGGATTCAGGTCGTGCAGCCGGGACTTAGCCGCTTCAACCTTGGGCCGGCCCACATCCGATTCGCCGAAGAGCACCTGGCGTTGCAGGTTGCTTTTGTCGACCACATCGGCATCGACCAGGCCGATGGTCCCCACGCCGGCGGCGGCCAGGTACAGGGCGGTGGGGCACCCCAGGCCCCCCGAACCCACCAGCAGCACCTTGCCCTTGAGCAGTTTTTGTTGGCCCTTCTCACCCACCTCGGGCAGCAGGATATGCCGCGAGTACCGGCGCATGTCGTCCTCGGAGAGCAGACCGTCCTGTTCGATGGGCAGGCCGGCGTCCTTCCAGCCCTTGAACCCGCCGATCATCGAGCGCACATCGGTATACCCCATCTGCTTGAGGTCGCGGGCGGCCAGGGCCGAGCGGTTGCCGCCGGCGCAGTAGAGCACGATGGCCGCGCCGCGGTCGGAGGTGACCTCGTCTTCGACGTTGAGTTCGAGGAAACCCCGGGGAATCAGTGCGGCCCCGGCGATGTACCCATCCATCACCTCCTCGCGCTCCCGCACGTCCACCAGTCGCACCGGCTTGCCTGCCTGCAGGTCGCGGTGGACCTGATCGGCCGTTACTTCGACGATCTCCCGTTTGACCTGCTGCAGCAACTGGCTCTTGCTCAGACTCATGAATCACTCCCTTGGTTATCGCTGCCGGCCAGGGCCGGCTGGTGGTGGAGGCCGGGGTGTTCATCGGCCCGGCTGCGCAGTTGTTTGACCGCCGCCACGACCTGAGCCGCGGCGGTATCGATCTCTACACGGGTGGTGAAGCGCCCCAGGCCGAAACGCAACGAGGCCGGGGCCTCTTGGCCGATGGCCTTGAGCACGTGTGAGGGCTCGGTGCTTCCCGAGGTGCACGCCGAGCCGGAGGAAAGGGCCAGGTCCGGCAACGCCAACAGCAACTCGGCGCCATCCACGCCGGCAAAACTCAGGTGCAGATTGCCCGGTAACCGCTGGACAGGATGGCCGTTGAGTTCTACCCCCGGCAGCGTCGTCGCAATACGCTGCCGCAACACCTCGCGCAGCCCCTCCAGTTGCTGGGCCTCGGCCGCCAGTTCGAGCCGCGCCAGTTCGCAGGCCATGCCCAGGCCGACAATACCGGGTACGTTCAGCGTGCCGGCGCGCAATCCGCGTTCCTGCCCGCCTCCGTCGAGCAGGGGCAAGAGCCGGACACGGGGCCGGCGGCGCACGTACAGCGCCCCGACTCCCTTGGGACCGTAAATCTTGTGCGCCGAGATGGCCAGCAGGTCCACCCCCAACGCCTCCACATCGAGCGGGATCTTGCCCACCGCCTGGGCCGCGTCGCAGAGCCAGAGCACCCCGCGGCTGCGGGTCAGGGCGCCGATCTCCGCCAGGGGCTGGATGGTGCCGATCTCGTTGTTGGCGGCCATCAGCCCCACGGCGATGGTCTGACTGGAAATCGCTGCCTCGAGGGCTGCCAGCTCCACCTGCCCCCAATGGTCGACGGGCAGCACAGTCAGTTCCGCCCCCTCGCCCTGCAAACGCCGGCAACAATCGAGCACGGCCTTGTGCTCGATCGCACTGGTCACGAAATGATTGCCGCGCTGGCGATGGAAGGCGGCCACGCCTTTGAGGGCCAGGTTGATGGCCTCGGTGGCGCCGCTGGTGAAGATGATCTCCCGGGGTACCGCGCCGATCAACGCCGCTACCTGAGCGCGTGCCTGCTCCACCGCTTCCTTCGCCGCCCAGCCATAGGCGTGGGTGGCACTCGCCGGATTGCCGAAATGGCGGGTGAAATAGGGCAGCATCACCGCCAATACCCGCGGGTCAACCTGGGTGGTGGCGAGGTTGTCCAGGTAGATCGGAGGCGCGTTCATACGACGGCGCATGCGACGGGGCATGCGCCCGGAAACCTCAGGCGCTGAAGGATTCGCCGCAGCCGCAGGTAGAACGGGCGTTGGGGTTCTCGATCTTGAAGCCGGCGCCCATCAGTCCATCGATGTAATCGAGGCGGACACCATTCAGATAGAGGCAGCTCTTGGGGTCGATAAAGAGGCGCACGCCATTGACCTCAATGATCTGGTCCATATCGGCAGCGGCGGTTTCGAAGGCTAGGCGGTACTGAAAGCCGGAGCATCCTCCGCCGACCACCCCCATACGCAGGCCGTATTCGGGGTGTCCCTGGCTGTCGAGCATGGTGCGGATCTTGTCGGCGGCAGAATCGGTGACGGTGACCATAACCACTCCTTTTACGTCGGTTTTGACTAGTGGGTTAACCCTTGGCGCATCCCTCGTAGATGGCGCACTCGACCATGTCGGGCACGTGGGGATGCTGCTGATAAACCTGGCATTGATGGCAGTCCCGTTCCAGGACCCGGATGGAGCAACACAGGCATTCCTTGAGGATGCTGATGGCCTGGTGATTGCGCTCCTTCATCTGCCGGTAACACTCGATTTTGCGGTCCAGCTCCGTCTGCTGTTCGACCAGGCAAGCGATCATCGACTGGGCCAACTCGCCGCCGGTGTTGGCATGATCCTTGAGCCGGAAGATGGCGCTGATACGTTCGAGGTCGAAGCCCAGGGCCTTGAGATTCTGCACGATGTGCAGGCGGCGCAACTGGTCGTCGGAATAGAGGCGGAAGCCCCCCTCGGTGCGCTCCTCGGGAGCGATCAACCCGAGTTCCTCGTAGTATCTTATCGTGCGGGTAGTGACCTTGGCCCGAGAGGCCAGGTCGCCTATCTGCATCATCGTGAAACCGCCCTGCTTTTTCGAGGTTCCTGCGGGCCCGCATTGCGACAATGACGGGGCCAACGAGGCGCAACTTGTTATATTTCTTGGTGAATATACTTGTCCCCCCCAAAGGTGTCAATCCGGGAGCCCCAGAGCAGATGAGTGAGTTCGGCGCCGTGGACCAAGCCCTCGAACAGGCCATCGATCAAGGCCTCACCCCCAGCCTCGCCCTCGCCTGCGGCCAGGCCGACACCCTGGCCTATCGCCGGGTACTGGGCTGGGCCAGCCTGCATCCTCAACCTCGGGCCATCGAGGAACACACCCTGTTCGATCTGGCCTCCCTCACCAAGGTGTTCGTCACCACCCTGTTGCTGATGCAGGAGGTTGAGGCGGGCCGCCTCGACCTCGATGCCCCGCTCGACCGCCTGCTCCCCGCCCACTATACCCCGGACAAAGGCGCCCTGACCTTGCGGCAGCTCTTGTCCCACGCCGCCGGCCTTCCCGCCCACGTGGCCTTCTATCGCGAACGGTCCCCTGTGCCCGCCGATGCGGATATCCAACGCCAGGAGGTGTTCGACGCCGTGCGCCATACTCCGCTGGCCCGCCCGCCCGGCATCGAGACCAGCTACAGCGACCTGGGGTTCATCCTCCTGGGCGAATTGCTCGAACTGCACACCGGCAGGCGACTCGACTACCTGGCCGAGGAGCGGCTCTTCGCCCCCATGGGCCTCAAACAGACCTTTTTTGTCCATCTTCACACCCCCCTGCCGCAGGCCCGTCTGCCCGAGACCGCCTTCGCCGCCACCGAGTACTGCCCCTGGCGGGGCCGCATGGTGTGCGGCCAGGTCCACGACGAGAACGCCTATCTTCTGGGTGGAGTGGCTGGGCACGCCGGCCTTTTCTCCACCCTCGACGAGGTGCAGGTATTGGCCCGTCTGCTGCTGCGTTGCCTGGCGGGGCGCAGTCCTTTTCTGCGCGCCGAAACCGCCGCCGCCTTCACCCGTCGCCAGAATCTGGTGGCCGATTCGTCGCGCGCCCTGGGCTGGGACACCCCTTCCAGCGGCACCACCTGCGGCAGCCGCTTTTCGGCCCGCGCCTTTGGCCACACCGGTTTCACCGGCACCTCGGTGTGGATGGACCCCGAAGGCGAGCGGTTCGTGGTCCTGCTCAGCAATCGGGTACATCCCTCCCGCGACAACACGCGGTTTCAGCCGCTCAGACCCCAGCTGCACGACCTGGCGATGCTCGCCCTGCAGCATTAACCCTCCAACCAAAAGCGGAGTTTTCTGATGAGACGCCTTTTGCCCTTGCTACTGCTGCTCGCCCTCTCGCTGCCCGCCATCGCCCAACGGGAGCAACTGGTCGGCACCTGGGAACACCAGGATGCCACGGACCAGGATCTCCCCTTTCTCGGCGTCGCCCAGTTCCGCGACGATGGCACTTTCACCCTCGAACTGACCGCCAATACCGGGGCCGCTTCACTGATGGAGTTGGAGGGGAACCCAGACGAACCCGAGACCGACCCGTTTACCGAGGCGCTGCTTCAGGCCTTCCCCGACAGCATCGCAGTGGCCGCGCACATTGCTGGGGTATGGAGTGCCGAAGAGCAGGCATTGCACCTGGACGCGCAGACCAGCGAGGTGACCCTGAATGAGCTGCCCATGCAGGAGTTCTTCACCGGAGTGGCCCGCCAGATGGCCCGCCTGCTCGCGGATGCCCTGGAGATCCCCGAAGCAGAGTACCCGGCCTTTGAGGAACAGGTCATCGGCCAGATTGGTGCGGGCGGCGAGGACGACTTCTCCGGGCAATTCTCTCCCGACGAAGCCGACCTCGAAGGCACCTACGAACTGAAGGATGGGGTTTTGTATATCACCGACGAGGAAGGCGAACGCACCGATTGGCACCGCATCACGGTGAGTGCGGTGGCGGCCACCAGTTGGGGCCAGCTGAAAACCCTGAAACCCTAGCCTGTCAGCCCGGCAACACTGAAATAGCGGAATCCGGTATCGCAGAGCATGGTGACCACGCGTCTGCCCGGACCCAGGCGTTGGGCTACCCGCAGGGCGGCCGCCACATTGGCTCCCGAGGAGGGTCCTACCAGCAGACCCTCCTCGCGGGCCAGGCGGCGGGTGTAGTGGAAAGCATCCTCGTCCCCCACGGCGACGACCTCGTCGATCAACTCGCGGGCCAGCACCGCCGGCACGAAGCCGGCCCCGATCCCCTGGATGCGGTGTAACCCGGGCGGCCCGCCGGAAAGCACCGGCGAACCCGCCGGTTCAACCGCCACAATGTGGATGCCCGGGACCTCCGCCTTGAGCACTTCCCCCACCCCGCTGATCGTGCCCCCGGTGCCCACCCCGGCCACAAAGGCGTCCAGGCGCCCCCCGGTGGCTGCGAGGATCTCGCGCGCCGTGGTCTGCCGGTGGGCCGCCGGGTTGGCGGGGTTGCCGAACTGCTGCGGCATATAAACCCCGGCCGGATCCCGGGCCTTTAGTTCCTCTGCCTTGCGGATCGCCCCGGCCATGTCCTCGGCCGCCGGGGTGAGTACGATACGCGCCCCGTAACTGGCCATCACCTGCCGGCGCTCCAGGCTCATGCTCTCGGGCATGGTCAGCACCAGCCGATATCCCAGGGCAGCGGCGGCCAGGGCCAGGGCGATGCCGGTGTTGCCACTGGTGGGTTCGACGATGGTCATACCGGGGCGCAACTCGCCGCGCTCCCGGGCGTCCCGGATCATCTGCACCCCGATGCGGTCCTTGACACTGCCGGTCGGGTTCCGCGACTCGAGCTTGGCCCATACCTGGCAACCGTCCCGGGGCGCCACCCGCCGCAGTGCGACCAGCGGCGTATCGCCGATGATCTCGAGGATACTGTCGACCACCTTCAGCGCGGACATGGACTCATTTCCCCTGGCGCGTCGAATCGGCCGGCACCGCCAGTTTGCCCGTCCCGGGCAAGGGCTGGGTGAAGATCTGCGACCCAGTGGTGGCCGGCGGCGCGCCGGTGTTCAGCCACTGGCTGCCGCCGGTGGTGTAGATGTTGCCGTAGGTGCCCGGCAGCAACATCAGGTCGAGCAACGGGTTGATCTTGTTGATGGCGTCGTTGAGGTCGCCGATGAAGCTGCGCGAGGCGTAGATCACGTCGTTGCTCTCGAGCTGAACGTTTCTTTCCAGCTCGTGCCCTTTGACCAGTTGCTCGTAGTTGAGGGAGAACATCTGCGGGGTTCCATCGATGGTGCGGATGACCCGCACGTCGTTGCGGATCGCCTCGTCAGTCAAGCCCCCCGCCTGGCCAATGGCCTCGAGGAAGGTCACGTCCTCCGAGAAGACATACACATTCGGCGTGCGCACCTCGCCGAGGATGACCACCTTTTTGCTCTGGCGGGCGATGCCGGGCACGAAGAGGATGTCGTCGGCCTGCAGCACCACATTCTCGCGCGGGTCGCCGGTGTTGAGCACCCGCTGGATGTTCAGCCGGTAGGACTTGTCGCCGCGGATGAGCTGTACCCGGTCGAGCTGAGCGTCGGGGGTGGTGCCACCTGCCTCGAGAAGCGCCTCCAGCACCCGGAGTTTACCCTTGAGTCCGTACCGGCCCGGACCGGTCTTCTGCCCGGCGGCGGTGTTTACCGAGAGGATCGCCCCCTGCACTGAGATATTCCTGCTGTGGTATTCGGACACCTCCATGTCGAGTTTGGGATCCCGCAGGTAGCGCCGCAGTTCGTTGGTCAGGCTCTCGTCCAACTCGCTGACGGTCAGGCCGGCGGCGCGGATATTCTCGACCAGGCTGAAGGAAATGTTGCCATCGCTGCGGATGACCACCTTCTCGCGCACGACCTCCAGGCCGCGCAGTACCACGTCGAGCACGTCCCCTGGGCCCAGCAGGTATTCGGTGACCCCGCGGGTCTCGGTGAAGGCCTGTTTGGCCGGGTCGTAGGGGATATTTTCCAGCAGGTCCTGGGGCGGCGCCGGCGGCGGGCCTTTGGGCACCGACTGAGAGGAGCCACCGCAGGCGGCCAGAATCGCCAAAAGGGCGATCTGCCAGCGGGCGAAACCACGCGTCTTCATAGGATGATTCTTTCCGCTCGCGAAGAGGGTCGGCATAACAACCAGCACAACTGTCGGCCGCCCCGAAACAACAATTGCATCAGGCGCAGACCGTAGGCCAGGGGGAACAGGGGAGCGGGGAGATAGGGGAACACCTGCAGCAGCACTTTCGGCTGGGGGAAGCAGGTCTCCATCAGGAACCAGCACCGGCGTCGCCATCGGGGGATACTGAATGCCCACAGGACATCGCCCCACTCGCCGCGGCGGCGGTCGCCAAAGATCTGGTCCAACAGCAAGGCCTCGCCGGTGCGCAGGGGGATACGCGCCAACAGCGCCTCGCCGGGTTCGGGGAGCCGCCGGCCGCCGGCCTGCTGCAGGAAACGCAACCCGTACCCCAGCGGTCGAACCAGATTGTAACGCCGCGCCTTGTCTTCCAGCCGCTCCCAGTCGATGCCAGCCAGCAGCAGCAGGTGCAGGTCCACGAACCAGGTAAGGCGTCGGAAGCTGTGCCTGAGGGCGTGTACGGCGGTGTAGAGCGCCATGTCCTCCAACCCCATCACCGCCACCTCAACCCCTTCGACCGAGGTGATGCGGCTATCCCGCCACACCTCGTCCGGGTCCATCCAGGCGGCGAAGCGCCGGGCCCGGATCCGCGAGGTGTTGAGCAGATCCTGGTGCAGGTCGAGGACCAGCGGACCGGCGGCCCAAAGGCCCGGGTGTCGGGGCTGGGGCAGAAACCCTTCGGCGGCCAGCGCCGCGTCGAAAACGGCAGCGGCCTCGGGCCGGACCAGCAGGTCCAGATCGTCCATCGGCCGGCAACCCGGATCGGGGTAGTAGGGCAGGAGGGCTGCTCCGGGCAGCAGCAACACCTGGCCGGCCCCACCCTCCACCCGTGCCAGGACCCGACCCAGGCGCTGCAGCGCCGCAAAGTTCGCCGCGGCCGTCTGCCGGTACGACCCCTGCCAGGTGCGACTCAGGCTGGCCGGCAGGACCAGGGAGGCCGCGGTGCAGCGCTGGTAGTAGAACCCCTCAAGCCCCTCCTCCTCGGCCACCGCCGCCAACTGTCCCCACTCCCCCGCGCCCAGCTGCGTCAGCGCCTGGCCTTCCGCCAATGCGGCCTGCAGCAGGCGCGCTGACCGCCTCATGGCTGCAACAGGCGCACACCCGCAAAGTGCTCGAGGATTCGCGCCACATCGGCCTGGGCCCGGGCCACCTCCACTGCGTACCGACTGCACAACACCGCTGCCAGTTCCTCGCGGGTCGCCCCGTTCCGGCACCCCTCCCAGACCTGGGCGGCCGTGGCATTGAGGTGGTGCACCTGGCCGCTCTCGCCGTCGTAGATCATGCCCCCGTCCACCAGGGGTCGATACAGGAGCCCCGGCCGGGCCTGCCACACCTGTTGCTCTTCGCCCTTTGCCATCGTCTACCGGAGTTTGATGATCCGCAGCGCGTTGACGTCGGCCTCGGCATCTTTGATGCGCTGGGCCAACCCCTGGCGGTCGCCCTCGGCCTGGGAGATGCGGTCGTTGGCGGCCTGCAGCTTTTCGGAGATCACATTGAGGATATTGCGGCACAGCAACTGGCAGACATTGGTGTTGGCCAGCAACAACTGCTCGAAGCCCTCCTGCCCCACCTCCAACAACACGCTGCTCTCCACCGCCACCGCTTGGTCGCCATAGGGCAGGCGGGTCAACGCATTTACCTCCCCCAGCGCTGCGATAGGCTGCACCGGGTGATCGTATTTGCCTTCGGCGACGATCTTGAGCTGACCTTTCAAAAGGATGTACAACCCTTTGCTGGGTTCCCCCGGATTCCACACCGCTGCGCCCTCGGCCAGGGCCCTGGGTTTGGCCGCCCGCAGCAGGAGCTGCAGGTAGGGGGTGGGCAGACGGTTGAATACCGGCACATGAAGCAGCTTCTGCAGCAGCACCTGCTCCTGGGCCTTGGCCGAGGGGGCTTTGTTGGTCATCCCTTCCCTCCCTATCGAGAGGTTGGCGCCGTCAACAGGGCGCGCAGGGCCTCCCGCTCGCCCACCGGCGGCGCGCAGGTGAAGTTCCGGCATACATAGGCCGCCGGCCCGCCGACTGCGGTCTTGCCGGCCAGTAGGGGCAACTCCGCCGCTGCGGCCTCGGGGTCATCCCCCACAGCCACCCCCACCAGCACCTTGGCCGGCAGGAAAACACCGCGCGCCACGTCCAGCAGGGACTCGGCATCCGGGCCCACCACGGCGATCTGGCAGGGCCCACTGAGGAAAAAGTCCAGCGCACAGAGCAACTGCGCACTGGCGCCGGGCAGTTGACGCATCTGCCCGCCGAAAAGCTGCAGGATGCGCTCGGCCTGGTCGCGGAAACCACTTTGCCCGGATAACTCGCCCAGCCGCAACAACACGAGGGCGCCCAGCGCATTGCCCGAGGGAATGGGATTGTCGTAGGGGCTTTTGGTGCGCAGGATCAGCGGGGCGGCCGACGCGGCGGTGAAGAAAAACCCTCCCTGGACCTCATCCCAGAACAACTCGAGCATCGCCGCAACTTGCTGGTGCGCCGCCCGCAGCCAACGCCGGTCGAAGGTCGCTTCGTACAGATCGAGCAACCCGTTGGCCAGCGCGGCGTAGTCGTCCTGATAGGCCGGCAGCGGAGCCTGGCCGCCGGCGTAGCTGTGGCGCAATCCCTGCGCGCCGTACATCTGGGCCAGAATGAAATCCGCGGCAGCGGCGGCAGCCGCCACATACCGGTTCTCGCCCAGGACCTGTCCGGCGCGGGCCAGGGCGCTGATCATCAGCCCATTCCACGAAACGATGATCTTGTCGTCCAACCCGGGGGCAACCCGTTGTTGCCGGGCGGCCAGCAGCAAGGGACGGGCTTCGGCGATCACCCGCGCCAGTTCCCCGGCATCCACTCCCAGGGACCTGGCGGCGTCCTCGATCGACCCGGCCACGTGTAAAACGCTTTTGCCGTGTTCGAAGTTGCCCTCCTCGCTCACCCCGTAATAGTGATTGAAGAGCCGCGCCTCTTCGGCACCCAGCACCGCCGCTACCTCCGCCGGATTCCAGGCGAAGAACCTGCCTTCCTCGCCTTCGCTGTCGGCGTCCTGGGCCGCGTAGAAACCGCCCTCTGGCCGGGTCATCTCGCGCAGTGCGTACTCGAGGGTCTCCTCCACCACCCGGCGGTAGACGCCGTTGCCGGTTAACTGGAAGGCCTCCAGATACACCCAGGTGAGCAGGGCGTTGTCGTAGAGCATCTTCTCGAAATGGGGAATGAGCCAGCGCTCATCCACCGAGTACCGGTGAAAACCCCCGCCCAGTTGATCGTAGATGCCACCGGCGGCCATCTTCCGCAGGCTGGTCTCCACCACCGCCAGCGCTTCGGCGTCCCCGGTGCGCCGATGGTGGCGCAACAACAGGGCCAGGCTCATGCCAGCCGGGAACTTGGGGGCCTGGCCGAAACCGCCGTGCACCGGGTCGAAATTGCTCTTGAAGGCCCGGCAGGCCTGCTCGATCAACGCCAGAGAGAGTTCGTTGCCGCCTTCGCCCAGGACCGCATTCTGGCGGAGGGCGTCGGTCAATTTGGCTGCCTGCTGCTCCACCTGGTCGCGGTGGCTGCGGTAAAAACCGGCCACCGCCTGCAGCACCTTGGGGAATCCCGGGCGTCCGTACCGGTCGGTGGGCGGGAAATAGGTGCCCCCGTAGAACGGGCGCTGGTCTGGAGCGAGGAAGACGGTCATCGGCCAGCC
Organism: Candidatus Latescibacterota bacterium; assembly: GCA_020852055.1. Classification (GTDB taxonomy): domain Bacteria; phylum Latescibacterota; class UBA2968; order UBA8231; family UBA8231; genus SICG01. The sequence continues at coordinate 5,068 of JADZBP010000023.1, read as the reverse complement.
ACCGCTGCCGGTCATGGCCTGGACTGCCATCATGTAGATCTCGTCGAGATCCGGTCGTTCCTCGCGGTCCACCTTGATGTTGACGAAGTGTTCGTTCATCAGGCCGGCGATCTGCGGATTCTCGAAGGACTCCCGCTCCATCACGTGGCACCAGTGGCACGCCGAGTATCCCACCGAGAGCAGGATGGGACGGTCCTCGGCCCGGGCTCTGGCAAGAGCTTCCTCGCCCCAGGGATACCAATCCACCGGATTCTGCGCGTGCTGGCGCAGATAGGGGCTGGTTTCGGCCCCCAGGCGGTTGGTACGGCGGGCAGTCGTGCTGGTCCCAGGTTCGTTTTTCATCTCTAAGCTCATGTCTCCCCAATTGTTGCAAATGTAATTAGGGAACCTCAGTTATACAACCAAGCTCTCGATTGTCCGCCTGAACCCCCGCCCCTCCCGAGCTTGTCACCCCTTGCCCACACTCCTGTGGATCGCCGCACACGACCAGCGCGCTGCGCTCGCCCTGCCCCTGCCAGCCAACTATCGAATACGCGCCGATTTAGGCTCCGGATCCGGCGGTGGCACGGCCAGTGCTTCCCAACCAGCAACCCTGGTCCACGGACCAGCCATCCACTCTCTCAACGGAGGATTAGCCATGTCGGACCTCAGAATGCCCACCATCAACCAGGTGGCCCTCGCCGGCCGCCTGGTCCAGGACCCCGAGCTGCGCCAGAGCGAGAACGGCGCCCTGCGCCTGGTCGCCCACTTGGCCGTGAACCGCTCCTACCGCGACCGCAACGGCGAGTGGCAGGAGGAGTCCTCGTATTTCAACATCGTGCTCTGGCACAAACAGGCCGAGTATGCCGCCAGCCGGCTGCACAAGGGCAGCCCGGTGCTGGTCACCGGGCGGCTGCGCAGCTATTCGTGGAAAGGGGAGGACCAGCAGCCCCACAGCCTGGTGGAGATCCAGGTCCGCACCCTGCAGGTTTTGGAGAAAACCCAGGAGCGGATGGCCGCCGAGGTCGAGGAACGAACCGAGGAGGAGAGCGAATTGGAACTGGTTTGAGGGGTTGCCGGCACGGGGGCCAAGCGCCCCCGTGCCAGGCTCAGGCGACGCGCTCGAAGAGGGCGGCGATACCCATACCCCCGCCGATACACAGGGCAGCGATGCCCCAGCGCAGTTGACGCCGCTGCATCTCGGCCAGCAAGGTCACCGGCAGGCGGGCGCCGCTTGCCCCCACCGGGTGCCCCAGGGCAATAGCCCCGCCCTTGACGTTGACCCGCGCCTCGTCCCATTCGAGTTCGCGACCGACAGCCAGGACCTGGGCGGCGAAGGCCTCGTTGACCTCGAGCAGGTCGATCTGGTCCAGCTTCATGCCCGCCTTGTCGAGCACCCGCCGGATGGCCGGGGCCGGGCCGATGCCCATCACCGCCGGATCGACCCCCACCGCTGCCGAGGCCCGGAGGTAGGCCAGGGGTTTGAGCCCGTGCCGGCGGGCCGCCGAATCGGCCATCACCACCACAGCGGCCGCCCCGTCGTTGATGCCCGAGGCATTGCCGGCTGTCACCGTGCCGTCTGGCTTGAAGGCTGCCGCCAGCTTCGCCAACTTGTCGGCAGTGGCGTCGGCACGGGGGTGCTCGTCCTCGGCAAACATCAGGGGCTCGCCTTTGCGCTGCGGCACCGGCACGGGCACGATCTCGCCGGCAAAGAGGCCGGCGGCGGCGGCCTCCTGGTAACGGGCCTGGCTCAGGGCAGCGTACCGGTCCTGTTCGGCGCGGGGGATCTGGTACTGGCTTGCCAGGTTCTCGGCGGTAACGCCCATATGGCAGTCGTAGAAACAATCCCACAGACCGTCGAGCAGCATCAGATCCATCAGCTGCCCGTGCCCCAGCCTTTCGCCCCAGCGCGAGTTGGGGAAGACATGGGGCACGCGGCTCATGTTCTCCATCCCTCCGGCCGCGACGACCTCGGCCTCGCCCAGCGACACGGCCTGGGCAGCCAGAGCGATGGCCTTGAGCCCGGAACCGCAGAGTTTGTTGACGGTGGTCGCCGGCACGGCGTAGGGCACCCCGGCCGCCACGGCCGCCTGCCGGGCAGGGTTGGGGCCCAGGCCGCCCTGATACACGGTGCCCATGAGCACCTCGTCCACCTGCGACGCGGCCAGGCCGCACCGGCTCAGCGCCCCGGTAATGGCGATGGCCCCCAGCTCGACGGCGCTGGTCCCGGCCAGGCCACCCCCGAATTTGCCGATGGCCGTGCGCGCGCTGCCCACAATCACTGGATCCGGCATATCTCCCCCTGATGGTTGACGCAAACGTGGTCCATGGGTATTTTTAGGTTGCTCAACGCAATATCCGCCGCCTGAAGGATCCTATGGCCTGGGCCAAAAGCAGACTGTTCCTCGAAAAGCTGCAACTCGGCAGCATCGTCCTCTATCTCATCTGTTTGGGAGGGTACGTCATCCCGGCGGTTGGGGAGATCTTCGACCAGTTCCGGGCCGACATCCTCGGGTTCACCTTCTTCTCGCTCTTCATCGCCTCCACCATCCTCCTCAGTTTCGAGAAGAAGGCCGCCGGAGAACCCGCCAAAGAATGACGGGGCAGTAGCTCAGTTGGGAGAGCGCGAGCTTTGCAAGCTTGAGGTCGTCGGTTCGATCCCGATCTGCTCCACCAGAAAAACCCGGCCCGGAAGATCAGCCCGCACCTCGGCTGACCCTCCGGGCCGATGCTTTTCCTACCCCTTGCGCCGCCCCTGCCCTTCCTCCACCAGGTTCACCGACCGCCACTGCAGCGCCTTGCCACCGCGCCGCACCGCGATAGTTGCCAGCCCATAGGCACCCACCGTCGTGCGGATGGTCTGGCGGAAGGGTTTGACCTGCACCCGCACCTGGCGCTCCTGCCCCGAGGGGTTGTACAGCCGGACGATCAGTTCCTGGCCCACCTCGGCCTTCTTGAGGGCCACCACCTGCACCTGTGCGTCATCGACAGTGACGGTGCCGGAAACATCGAGGCGCCGCCGGCGTTCGACCTTCTCCGGCTGCGGATAATACACCTGCCAGACCGGCGGGGTGTTGAGCACCTGGGCGGCGCGGCTGATGCGGGCTTCCTCGAAGCGCCCCCCCACCAGCAGGGCATAACGCAGCTCATGTTCCCCCTGGTCCTGGCGCGGGGCGAAGCGGTTGTTGAGGCGTTCGTCTCGGGGATCGATGTTGAAGGAGCTGTACGCCGGCGAACGCACCACATTGAGGGCCAATTCGTCGGCGGTGAGGCTGTGGGCGAAGCTGCCGGTATTGAGCGCCGCCAAGTATACCGGCTTGCCGCCCATCTTGCCGCGCACCGCCACCCAGCGCTGGTTGGTCCGCTCCTCGTGCTCCTTGCCGGGCTGGCGCTCGACCGCGCTGTACAGGGTCTCGGCGCTGCTCTTTTCCGCCGCGAAGGCCAGCGGGGTGACCAGTTTGAGCATACAGTCGCGGTGGTTGTTGAAGAGCCGGTCCCGGATCTCGAGGCTGCCCTCGGGATGGCCGATCACGTACTGGCGCACCAAGGCGCTGGGCCCGCAGACAAACACCGCCTCCACCACCGTGCGCACCGGGCCGTGTTCAGTGATGCGCACCGGTCGGGCACTGGTCTGCCTGAGGCCGAGCCATTTGTCGGGCGCCGTGGGAGCCAGTTGGGCCACCTCCTTGCGGGTCGCCAGGCGGAAACGCTCTGCCGGCTTGGCATCCCATCCCGGTGAGGTGGACCAGAGCTGGTGCCCCTTGAGCCGCTTCGGGCTGCCGCAGGTCCAGCTGTGATCCAGGTCGGCCCAGTACGCCGGCGCCAAGGCGCCAGGACGCACCAGGGACTTGGTGGCGCCGGGCAGGCCGAAGTGGTCGACGAGGCCAGTGAATGGATTGATCTTGAGGGTGAAGCGCTGGTTGCGGAAGGTGAGGTTGCGGGCATTGACCTCGGGAATCCGCACCTTCTGGGGTCGGTCGTTGAGATAGTACTCGTCGAAGCGGGCGATCTCCCAGGGCTTTAGCTGCACCTCGGCAGCGAGGCGCACCCGCCAGTTGCCGGCGCAGTTGGCCTCGGCCAGCAGGCGCTGGCAGGGGTAGTCGCGGCCCTGGTGGCGCAGGAAGACCTGCGGTTCGCGGATGGCCCAGGCATTGGCATTGAGCTGCACCTCGAACTCGACCTGGGTATGCACCGGGAAACCGTGGGGATTGGCGACAAAAACCGGCGCCTCGCCCATTGCGGCGTCGGCGTCGCGGCAGATGAGGCTATGCAGGGCGCGGAACTGCTGGCGGCGCAGGATCTCGCGGGCATGGGCCAGCAATTGCACGCTGTCGCGCTCGGCCGAAGGCACCGCCGAACCGGGCAGGATATCGTGGAATTCGGCGAAGAGGATATCCTTCCAGGCCACCTCCAGATCCTTGGCCGGGTACGGGGCTGTCCCCCACCACCAGGCCAGGGCCGAGAGGCGTTCAGCGGCGGCCATCAGGCTCTCGGCCTCGCGGTGCCCGCGTTTGACTCGGCTCATGGAGGTATAACAGCCGGGGAAGCTGTTCTGGATCTCGCCGCGCACCAAAGGCAGGTTGCCGCCGGCCTTGAGGCGCTGCTCGAAGAAGCGGTCGGTGGTGCTCTCGATCCACTCGTATTCGGGATGGGCCTTGATGTACTGCTGCAGCCGGAGATATTCCTCCTGCGAAGGGCCGCCCCCGTGGTTGCCGATCCCCCACAGGATGAGGATGTCCGGCTCGGCGCCAAAGTGCACCAGGAAGCGGTCCAGTTTCTCGGCGATGCGGCCGTTGGTCAGGTAATGGTCGTCGCCGCGGCGGGCGATCACCTCGCTGCCCGAGCGGTCCTGCCAGCGGAAAGCGCCGACAGGCAGGTCGTAGGTGCCCAGGTCCGGCCGGCAAAAGAGATAGTGCTCGATGCCGCAGCCCCGCAGGATCTGCGGGAACCCTTCGCCGTGGCCAAAGGGGTCGAAGTTATAACCGGTCTTGGGCAGCTTGCCGAAGCGGCTGGCGAAGTACCGGCGCCCCAGCAGGTAGTGGCGGATATGGCTCTCCCCGCTGGCGTTGTTGACGTCTGGCTGCAGGTA
>JADZBP010000022.1 GCA_020852055.1 Candidatus Latescibacterota bacterium | reverse complement strand
GAAGTCCGGCAGGCCCATCTGGAGGTGGAGACCACTCAGCAGCAGGTGGCGGTGTACCGCGACCGGATGTTGCCCAGCGCCGAGGAGGGGTACCAGGTCGTGCGGCGGCGCTACGACGAAGGCGGGGCGAGTTACCTGGAGGTCATCGACGCCGGTCGGACTCTGGCCGAGACGCGCACCACCTGGGTGGAGGTCCTGCTGGGTTACTACGAGGCGATGGCGGAACTGAAACGGGCGGTGGGCGGGAGGATCGGGAATGAAAACTAACAACCACAGAGGTATACCGATGCAACGGTTGAACTATTGGACGGCACTAGGGCTGTGCGCCGCCGGGCTTTTGGCCCTCTCGTGCGCGCAGATCGAAACCAAGGAAGACGCACCAGAAGCTCCTGCCACACAGGCGGAAGAGGCGGGCGGCCAGGGCCTCGTGCGCTTGTCCAGAGCAGCTCTTTCCACCATCGGCTTGCAGCTTGCCAACGTAGAGCGACGGGCCATGGGCGCCCTGGTCCACACCACCGCCATCCTCAAGCCCAATGCGGATCGCCTCGCCCATGTCTCGCCCCGGAGACCGGGCCGGGTGGCGCAAAGCCTGGTGGCCCTGGGACAGCAGGTGCGCCAGGGGGAGCGCCTGCTGATTCTGGATAGCGTGGAGCTGGGTGAAGCCAAATCCGCCTTTCGCAAAGCCATGGCACGACTGGAGGTGGCCCGCTCCGGGTACGAGCGGGAGCAGCGCCTGTACGAGGAGGGGAAGATCGCCTCGGAAAAGGAGATGCTGGAAGCCAAAGGGGGTTACCTGGAGGCCAAGGCCGAGTTCGAGGCCGCCGAGGAGCGACTGCACCTGTACGGGCTGCCCCAGGCAGAAATCGAACGCATCAACCCGGCGCACGATCCAGAGGTGTCGCTCTTCGCGGTGACCGCGCCGCTGGCCGGCACGGTGGTGGAGAAGCATCTGACCCTGGGCGAACTCGTCGGTCCAGAGACCGCAGTTTGCACCATCGCCGACCTGTCCAGCCTGTGGATCATCCTCAGTATCTACGAGAAGGATATCCCCAGTGTCCATCCCGGCCAGCCGGTCGAGGTAGCGGTGGACGCCTATCCGGTGAAGAAATTCCAGGGCACCCTGACCTATGTGGGGGCCATGCTGGATGAGCAGACCCGGACCGTGGAAGCCCGGGTGGAGATCGCCAATGCCGAAGGAGCGTTGAAACCGGGGATGTTTGCCCGGGTGGCGCTGCAGACCGAGATCTTCTCGGACGCGCTGGCTGTACCTGCCGCAGCACTGCAGCGCGAGGGCGAGGGCCAGGTGGTGTTCGTGGCGCAGGATGACACCTCTTTTGTCCAGCGGGTGGTGCAGGTGGGCAGGGCCTTCGATGGCTGGATCGAGATCACCAAGGGCCTGCAGGCCGGCGAGCAGGTGGCCACCGAGGGCAGTTTCATCCTCAAGTCGGAGCTGGCCAAGGCCAGCTTCGGGGAGGAGTAGTCATGATCGACCGACTCCTCTCCTTTTCCCTGCGCAACCGGGCCCTGGTGCTGATCGCCACGGTGCTGGTCATCGGCCTGGGCGCGCGCGCCATTCAGGAAATTCCCATCGACGCTTTTCCGGATGTCACCAATGTCCAGGTGCAGGTGATCTCCGAAGCGCCGGGCCGCTCGCCGGTAGAGGTGGAGAAATTCATCACCTTCCCCATCGAGGTGGCCATGAGCGGTCTGCCCCGGCTCACGGAGTTGCGCTCCCTGTCCAAGTCTGGCCTGTCCATGGTTACGGTGGTCTTTGAGGACCAGGTGGACATCTACTTCGCCCGGCAGTTGGTCATGGAACGCCTGATCGAGGCCAAGGAGAAGTTGCCCGAGGGGGTGGAAGCTTCACTGGGACCGGTTTCCACCGGCCTGGGAGAGATCTACCAATACACCTTGGAGCCGCCCGAGGGGGGCCCTTTCAGCGAAGCGCAGCTCATCGACTTGCGCACCCTGCAGGACTGGACGGTGCGCCCCCTGCTCAAGACGGTCCCTGGGGTGGCGGACGTCAATTCCTTCGGCGGTTTCGTCAAACAGTACCAGGTGCGGGTGGACCCGGACCAGTTGTTCAAGTACCAGGTCTCCCTGCGCGAGGTCTTTGAGGCCATCGCCGCCAACAACGCCAATGCCGGCGGCGGGGTCCTGATCCACGGATCGGAGCAGTACCTGGTCCGCAGCCTGGGCCTGATCCAGCGCCGGGAGGACATCGAGGACATCGTGGTCACCGAGCACGCAGGGGTGCCCATCTACGTGCGCAACCTGGCCCAGGTAGAGGTCGGGCCTGAGGTGCGCCAGGGCGCGGCGGTGAAAGATGGCAAGGGTGAGGTGGTGGTGGGCATTGTGCTGATGCTGCGAGGTGGCTCGGGCCGCGAGGTGGTGGACCAGGTCAAGGAGAAGGTGGCCCAGATCAACGCCCAGGGCATCCTGCCTGGTGGGCTCCAGATCAAACCCTTTTACGATCGCACCGACCTGGTAGAAGCCTGCATTGGCACGGTGACCAGCGCCCTGGGAGAGGGGGCGATACTGGTCATCGCCGTGCTCTTCCTGTTTCTGGGCAATGTGCGCAGTGCCCTGATCGTCACCCTCACCCTGCCCCTGGCCATGCTCTTCACCTTCATCGTCATGCAGCAGGTGGGCTTGTCCGCCAATCTCATGTCCCTGGGCGGGCTGGCCATTGCCATCGGCATGATGGTGGATGGCTCGGTGGTGATGGTGGAAAACATCTACCGCCTGCTCTCCGAGCGCCGGCAGGAACACCTGAGCAAGGTGGCCCTGGTGCTGGATGCCGCCAGGGAGGTAGCCAAGCCGCTGGTCTTTGGCCTTCTCATCATCATTCTGGTGTTTCTGCCGCTCTTCACCCTGGAGGGGCTGGAGGGCAAGATGTTTTCCCCCCTGGCCTTCACCATCGCCATCGCTTTGCTGGGCTCCCTGCTGCTGGCCCTGACCCTGGCCCCGGTCCTGTGCGCCTCCTTTCTCAAAGCCGGCCCCGAGCACGACAGCTTCCCGGTGCGCTGGGCCAAGAGGCTCTACCTGCCCGCACTGCGCTGGTCCCTGCGGCGGCGTTGGCGACTCACCTCAGGGGCGGTGGTGGTGCTGCTGGGCAGCCTGGCCCTCTTCCCCTTCCTGGGCACCGAATTCATCCCCATCCTCGACGAAGGCTCCCTGACCCCCCAGGTGATCCGTCTGCCCAGCATCTCCCTGCCGCAATCCGTCGAGATCGAGAACCGCATGCAGCAGGTGCTGATGGAGTTCCCGGAGGTGGAGGCCGTGGTCTCCAAGATCGGCACCGCGGAGATCGCCACCGACCCGATGGGACCCAATATCAGCGACCCTATCGTGGTGCTCAAACCCCGCAGCCAATGGCAGACTGCCCGGACCAAGGAAGAACTGGTCGAGCAGATGCGCCAGCGGCTCGAAAAGATCCCCGGTGTGGTATTCAATATCACGCAGCCCATTGCCCTGCGGATCGACGAACTGATCTCCGGGGTTAAGTCGCAGATCGCCATCAAACTCTTCGGCGAGGACCTGGACCTGCTCAAGGCCAAGGCCGACGAGATTCTCGAAGTGGTGCAGGCCGGCATCGGCGGCAAGGCTGTCAGCACCCTGCTTGATGGCGTGCGCCGCTTCGACATCCAGGTGCGGCTTGACCCGGCCTTCCGCGACAGCCTGCAGGCAATCAGCGATATTCCCTTGCGCACCCAGACCGGCGCCCTGGTGCCTTTGTCGCGCGTTGCGACGGTGGAAATGGACGAGGGCTACACCTTCGTTCGCCGCGAGCAACTGAGCCGCTACGCCGTGCTGCAACTGG
>JADZBP010000021.1 GCA_020852055.1 Candidatus Latescibacterota bacterium | reverse complement strand
GACGCGCGGCTGGCCCCGGCCCAGGAGGCGGCAGGGCACCTGTCGGGCGGCGGGGTGGCCGACCAGATCACCCCGGTGGTGCAGGACAGCACCGGCGAGGTGTGGACCGGCTGCCACGCCGACACCCCCGAGGGGCGCATCGAATACCAGAGCCCGGTCGCCGCCTATGCCCGCATGGGCAAGGTCAACCAGCGCGACTGGTACGGGGTGGCGGTGATGGACCACCTGGTGGACTTTGTCCTGGCGGTGCGCGGCCTGCGCCCCAGCGAGTTCAGCGACGAGGACGCGCTGATGGCCGACATGATGGAGATCGGGGCCCGCGAGTCGGCGCTGCAGCAGGGCCGGCGGGTGGCCCTGCCCCTCGCCGGGGATCTGGAGGCCGATGCCCTGGAGCGGGAGCGCCAGCAGCGGCGTTTCGGCTGCGACCCCCTCGACGTGGAGGCGATGCTGGCCCAGAGTTTCCCGCGCCCCTGAGGCCGATCCGACAGCATCCCAAACAAAAAGCCCCTCCCCACCTTGGGTGGAGAGGGGCTTGGTATTTCCGGGAGCTGGTCCTTATTCGTGCCACACCCCCATGGCCGAGAACTTGGCCACCCGCTGGCGCACCAGCTCGGCGGGGGAGAGGGGGCGCAACTCGGCCAGCACCTCCTGCACCTGCCGCTTGAGGTTGGCGGCGGCCTCGTCGTAGTTGCGGTGGGCCCCGCCAAAGGGCTCGGGCACGATGCGGTCGATGATGCTGGCCTGGCGCAGGTCCGGGGCGGTGAGCTTGAGCGCCTCGGCGGCCTCTTCCTTGCGGTCGCGGGTCTTGAAGAGGATGGTGGAGCAGCTTTCGGGGGCGATCACCGAGTACCAGGCGTTCTCCATCATCAAAATCCGGTCGCCCACCGCTCCGCCCAGGGCTCCGCCGCTGGCCCCCTGGCCGAGGATGGCCACCACGATGGGCACCGGCAGTTGGGACATCTCGAAGAGGTTGCGGGCGATGGCCTCGGCCTGGCCGCGTTCCTCGGCCTCGATGCCCGGATACGCCCCCGAGGTGTCGACCAGGCTGAGGATGGGCAGCCCGAATTTGGCGGCCATCTTCATCAGTCGCAGGGCCTTGCGGTACCCCTCGGGATGGGGCATGCCGAAATTGCGCGCCTGCCGCTCCTCGATCTTGCGGCCGTTCTGCATGCCCACCACCATCAGGGCTTCGCCGTCGAGGCGGGCCGGCCCGCCCACCATCGCCAGATCGTCGCCGAAGAGGCGGTCGCCGTGCAACTCGGTGAAGTCGCTGAGCATGCGCCCGATATAGTCGAGGGCATAGGGCCGCTGCGGGTGGCGCGAGAGCTGCACCTTCTGCCAGGGTGTGAGGTTGCGGTAGATCTCCTGGGACAGCTTGTCGAGTTTGGACTCCAGACCGCGCAGCTCCTGGCTCAGGTCCAGGCCGCTGCCGGTGGCCTGGCCGCGCAACTCCTCGATGCGCTTCTCCAGTTCGACGATGGGCTGCTCGAAGTCGAGATAGAATCCCCTGGCGGTGGTCATGGCACAGCCTTTCTGGTTAGGGCCTCAGGCCTGCAGCCGGCCCAGGGCCTCGGCGATGCGGTCCATGGCCCGCTCGATGTTCTGCATGGAGGTGGCGTAGGAGAGCCGGATATGCTCGTGGGTGCCGAAACCGGCGCCGGGCACACAGGCCACCTTGGCTTCCTCCAGCAAATAGGCGCAGAGCGCCACCGAGTCGGCCAGGACCCGGTCGCCGGCGCGGCGGCCGAAATAACACGACACATCCGGGTACGCGTAGAAGGCGCCCTGGGGCAGGGTGCAGTGCACCCCTTCGAGGGCGTTGAGCCTTTCGACCATGTAGCGGCGGCGCGCGTCGAACTCCACCCGCATCTGGGCCACCACCTCCTGGGGTCCGTCGAGGGCGGTCACCGCGGCCTTCTGGGAGATGGAGGAGGGATGGGAGACCTCCTGGCCCTGCACCTTGTCCATGCCGGCGATGATTTCTTTAGAGGCGGCGGCGTAGCCGATGCGCCAGCCGGTCATGGCGTAGGTCTTGGAGACGCCGTTGACGACGATGGTCAACGAGCGGATCTCGTCGCCCAGGGTGGAGATGGAGCAGTGTTTGGTCTCGCCGTAGACCAGTTGCTCGTAGATCTCGTCGCTGAGCACGTGGATCTGGTGCTTCACCGCCACCCGGGCGATGGCCTCCAGCTCGGCGCGGGTGTAGACCGCGCCGCTGGGATTGGAGGGGCTGTTGAGGATGAGCATCTTGGTGCGCGGGGTGATGGCGGCCTCGAACTCGGCGGCGGTCATCTTGAGCTGGTTCTCGGCGCGGGTGTGCACGATCACCGGGTTGGCGCCCATCAGCTTGGGCTGCTCGCTGAAGGTGACCCAGTACGGGGTGGGGATGACCACCTCGTCGCCCGGATCGAGCAGGGCGGCGCAGGCCAGGAAGAGGGTGTGTTTGGCCCCGTTGTTGACGATCACCTGGTCGAGGCCGTAGTCGAGGCCGCTGTCGCGTTTGAACTTGCGGCAGATGGCCTCCTTCAGCTCGATGATGCCCGAGCCGGGGATGGTGTATTTGGTGAAGCCCTCCTGGATGGCGCGGATGGCCGCGTCCTTGATGTGCTGCGGAGTATCGAAGTCGGGCTCGCCGGCGGAGAGGGAAATCACATCGATCCCCTGGCGCTTCATCGCGGCGGCCTTGGCCGAGATAGCCATGGTCACCGAGGATTCCATCCGCTGGACGTTCTTGGACAATTTCATCAAAAACCTCTCAGGTGGTGTATTCGGCGTTGACCCGCACGTACTCGTAGCTCAGGTCGCAGGTGTAGATCTCGGCGCTGGCCTGGCCCTGCTGCAGGTCGATGTGGATGGGGATGTCTTTCTCGCGCATTGCCGCGATCAAAGCTTCCTTGTCGAAATCACGGCCCGAGCCCTCGCCGTAGATGGCGGTGCCGCAGAGGGAGACGGCGACCTTGGCCGGGTCGATCTCGGCCCCCGAGTAGCCCACGGCGCAGAGGATGCGGCCCCAGTTGGGGTCGCAGCCGAAGATAGCGGTCTTGACCAGGCTGGAGTTGGCCACGGCCAGGCCCACCTTGCGGGCCTCTTCTTCGCTGCGGGCATTGGCCACGCGGATGGCCACCAGCTTGGTGGCCCCCTCGCCGTCGCGGGCGATCTGACGGGCCAGTTGGCGGCAGACCTCGTCGAGGCCGGCGTAGAACTCGTCGGCGGCCGGCCCGGCCGTGTCGATGAGCGGAGCGCCGGCGGCGCCGTTGGCCAGCGCGATGAGGGTGTCGTTGGTGCTCATGTCGCCGTCGACGGTGACGCTGTTGAAGGAGCGTTTGGTGGCCTGGCTGAGCATCTCGCGCAAGAGACCGGGGGCCACGGCCGCGTCGGTGGTCACCACTGCCAGCATGGTGGCCATGTTGGGGGCGATCATGCCCGCCCCCTTGGCCATGCCGCCCACCCGCAGGCCCGAGGCGGTCTCGATGGCGTAGGTCTTGGGCACGGTGTCGGTGGTCATGATGGCCTGGGCCGCGTCGGCACCGCCGGTTGCCAGGAGGGCGGTGGCCGCGGCGGGGATGCCCTTCTCGATGGTCTCGATGGGCAGCTGCACCCCGATCACCCCGGTGGAGCAGACCAGCACCTCGTCGTCCTTGAGCTTCAGGGCAGCGGCGGTCTGGCGGCACATGCGGCGGGCGTTCTCCAGCCCCTGGGCGCCGGTGCAGGCGTTGGCGTTGCCGCTGTTGAGCACCACGGCGCGGGCCTGGCCATCCTGCAGATGCTCGCGGTCCACCTGGATGGGGGCGGCCTGGACGCGGTTGCTGGTGTACACGGCGGCGGCACTGGCCGGCTGCTCGGAATAGACGAGGGCCAGGTCCTTCTTGGTGGAACCGGGCTTGACCCCGACGTGCACACCGGCGGCCTGGAAGCCTTTGGGGGAGGTGACGTTGCCCTGCTCGATGATCTTCATGTGCCTCGCTCCTTTGTGATAATTATTCGTTAAAATGAATAATTATCAATTTAGAGCGCCCTCCTGATGGTGTCAAGCACAAAACCGGGGTCATCTGCCCGCCGCTTGCGAAGAGGGTTCCTGGTTCTGCGCTGCTTCGCGCATCAGCTTGAAGTGCAGGCTGTCGGCCAGGGCGATCCAGCTGGCTTCGATGATGTTTTCGGAGACGCCCACCGTGCCCCAGGCATCGCGGCCGTCGGAGGATTCGATGAGCACCCGCACCCGGGCGGCGGTGCCGTCGGAGCCGGAGAGCACGCGCACCTTGTAATCCTCCAGATGGACCTGGCGGATGCAGGGAAAGATCTGTTCGAGGGCTTTGCGCAGGGCTTTGTCGAGGGCGTTCACCGGGCCGTCGCCCTCGGCGACGGTGTGGTAGACCTCGCCGCCGGACTCGACCTTGAGGATGGCTTCGGTGCCCTCGGCGCCCTGCCCGGTGGCGCTGTGGGTGATGGTGCGGAAGTTCACCAGCTTGAAGAGGTCCTGATAGGTGCCCATGGTCCGGCGGGCCAGCAGTTCGAAGGAGCCCTCGGCGGCCTCGAACTGGTAGCCTTCGTGCTCCAGGCGTTTGACCTCGGCCAGCATCTTCTGCGCCAATGGGTCGCGTTTGTTGAGGCCGGGACAGACCTGGGCCAGCTTGCTGGCGATGGTGCTGCCGCCCGACTGGTCGGAGACCAGGAAGCGCCGCTCATTGCCCACGGCCTCGGGGTCGCAGTGCTCGTAGCAGCGCGGGTCCTTGAGCATGGCGTCGATGTGTACCCCGCCCTTGTGGGCAAAGGCGCTCTCGCCCACGTAGGGCTGCCGGTGGTCGTGGTACACGTTGGCGATCTCGCTGAGGAAACGCGAGAAGTCCATCAGTTCGCCCATCTTGTCGCGGCCGATGGTGTGTTTGCCCAGCTTCAATTCCAGGGTGGGGATGACCGTGCAGAGATTGGCGTTGCCGCAGCGCTCGCCGTAGCCGTTGAACACCCCCTGCACCTGCACCGCCCCCAGTTCCACTGCCACCACGCTGTTGGCCGCGCCCATGCCGGCGTCGTTGTGGGTGTGGATGCCAAAGGGGTGGGCGATCTCTTCCCGCACCCGGTGCAGGATGGGCGGGATCTCGCTGGGCAGGGTGCCGCCGTTGGTGTCGCAGAGCACCAGCAGGCGGGCCCCGCCGCGCTGGGCGGCGCGCAGGGTCTGCAGGGCGTAGGTGGGATCGGCCTTGTACCCGTCGAAGAAGTGTTCGGCGTCGTAGATGACCTCGCGGCCCTCGCCTACCAGGTAGGCCACCGAGTCCTCGATGAGCTGGAGGTTCTCGGCCAGCGGGATACGCAGCGCCGCCTCCACGTGCAGGGTCCAGGTCTTGCCGAAGATACATACGCTGCCGGTCTCGGCCCGCAGCAGGGTGTTGAGGATCTCGTCTTCCGCGGGGCGGCGGTCGGCCCGCCGGGTGCTGCCAAAGGCGGTCACCCGGGCGCGCAGGCCGAGTTTGGCCACCTCGCGGAAGAACGAGAGATCCTTGGGGTTGGTGGGATTGGGCCACCCGCCCTCGATATAATGCACGCCGAGCTGGTCCAGCCGGCGGGCGATGAGCAGCTTGTCCTCCAGCGAGTAGGTGATGCCCTCGGCCTGCGCCCCGTCGCGCAGGGTGGAGTCGTAGATCTCGATGGAATCGGACATGCTGCTCCTCCGGTCTGTTTTAGGCGTCGGCGACGGCCTGGGCTACCAGGTCGCCCACCTCGGAAGTGGAGTAGCCCATCTGGCCGGCGCTCATGCTCTTGAGTTTGGCGACGGTGCCGATGATGGCCTTCTCGATCTCGGCGGCGGCCTGGTGCTCGCCCAGGGTGTCGAGCATCAGCTGGCAGGCGCCGATGGCGGCCAGCGGGTTGATGATGTTCTGGCCGGTGTACTTGGGGGCCGAGCCGCCGATGGGCTCGAACATCGAGACCCCTTCGGGGTTGATGTTGCCGCCGGCGGCGATGCCCATGCCGCCCTGGATCATGGCGCCCAGGTCGGTGATGATGTCGCCGAACATGTTGTCGGTGACGATGACGTCGAACCACTCGGGATTCTTCACCATCCACATACAGGTGGCGTCGACGTGGGCGTAGTCGCGCTTGATGTCGGCGTAGTCGCGCTCACCCACCTCGTGGAAGGTGCGCTCCCACAGGTCGAAGGCAAAGGTAAGTACGTTCGTCTTGCCGCAGAGGGTGAGCTTCTTGTCCTTGTTGCGCCGGCGGGCGTACTCGAAGGCGTAGCGCAGGCAGCGCTCGACGCCCTTGCGGGTATTGATGGATTCCTGCACCGCAACCTCGTCGGGGGTGCCCTTCTTGAGGGTGCCGCCGGCCCCGGCGTAGAGGCCCTCGGTGTTCTCGCGCACCACCACGAAGTCGATGTCGGCCGGGCCCTTGTTCTTGAGCGGGGTGTCGACGTTGGGATAGAGCTTGACCGGGCGCAGGTTGATGTACTGGTCCAGCTCGAAGCGCAGGCGCAGCAGGATACCCTTCTCGAGGATGCCGGGTTTGACCCCCGGATGCCCGATGGCGCCCAGGTAGATGGCGTTGAACTGGCGCAGGTCGCTCACCGCCGTCTCGGGCAGCACCTCACCGGTGCGCAGGTAGCGCTCGCCGCCCAGGTCGAAGGGGGTGAGTTCATATTTGAAGTTGAACTTGCGGCCGGCCGCCTCGAGCACCTTGAGGCCTTCGGCGACTACTTCGGGTCCGGTCCCGTCTCCGGGCAGCACTGCGATCTTGTGCAAAACATCCTCCTTGAGCGTTGATTTACAGGGCGGTGGCGAAGTCGTTCATATAGGGCAATCCTTCCGCGGTGGCGCGGATGAGGTCCGGCCTTTCGAGCAGTTGGCCCAGCGCGTCCCAGGTGCCTTCTAGGAACTGCCGGCGCGCCCCCTCGGGCAGGGCCAGGGAGATCTCCCCGCCCTTCCAGGAGAGCAGTTGGCGCTCGACGTCGAGACCCAGCTTCTGCTGCGGGTCGGCCTCCACCGCGGCCATCAGCCGGTCGAGATCGGCAGCGCTGGCGGTGAAGCAGGGCAGGCCCAGGGCGACGCAGTTGCCGAAGAAGATCTCGGCGTAGGACTCGGCGACAAAAGCGCGGATGCCCCAGCGCATCAGGGCCTGGGGGGCGTGCTCGCGCGAGGAGCCGCAGCCGAAGTTGCGGTTGGCCAGCAGGACGGCGCTGCCCTGGAAACGCGGCTCGTCGAAGGGGTGTTTGCCCTGGGCGCGGTCGTCCTCGAAGGCGTGGGCTCCCAGGTTCTCGAAGGTCACGGTGCGCAGGTAACGCGCCGGGATGATGCGATCGGTGTCGATATCGTCGCCGCGCACGGGTCCCGCGCGGCCGCCGATGTAGCTGACAATGGAATTGGTCATCTCTACCTCAATTCAACAGAGGGCGCACGTCGGTCACCGCCCCTTCGACGGCGGCGGCGGCGACCATGGCCGGGCTCATCAGCAGGGTGCGGCCCGTGGGGCTGCCCTGCCGGCCTTTGAAGTTGCGGTTGCTCGAAGAAGCGCACAACTGCCGGCCCTGGAGTTTGTCGGGGTTCATGGCCAGGCACATGGAGCAGCCAGCGCCGCGCCACTCGAAGCCCGCCTCGATGAAGATGTGGTGCAGGCCCTCGGCCTCGGCGGCCTGGAGCACCGCCTGCGAACCAGGGACCACCAGGGCCTTGACCCCGGGTTTGACCCGGCGGCCCTTGGCGACCCGCGCCGCTTCGCGCAGGTCGGAGAGCCGACCGTTGGTGCAGGAACCGATGAAGGCCACGTCGATCGGGGTGCCGGCGATCTTCTGGCCGGGTTTGAAGTCCATGTACTCCAGGGCTTCCCGGATACTGGCCCGCTCGTCCTCGGGGAAGGCCTCGGGAGAGGGAATCTCCCCGTCGACACTGAGGGTCTGGCCCGGGTTGATACCCCAGGTGAGGGTGGGAGCGATGGCGCCTCCGTCCAGCTGCACCCGGTCATCGTACGCGGCGTCGGGGCCGGAGGCCAGCGACTGCCACCAGGCCACGGCCCGCTCGAAGGCTTCGCCCTTGGGGGCGTAGGGGCGGCCCCGCAGGTAGTCGAAGGTGGTCTGGTCCGGGTTGACGTAGCCCACCCGCGCCCCGCCCTCGATGGCCATGTTGCACAGGGACATGCGTTCTTCCATGCTCATGCGGTCCACCACCTCGCCGCCGAACTCGTAGGCGTAGCCCACCCCGCCCTTGACCCCGAGTTTGCCGATGATGGCCAGGATCAGGTCCTTGGCGTACACGCCGGAAGCCAGGCGGCCGGTCACCTCGATGCGCCGCACCTTGGGCCGGCCCATGGTCAGGCACTGGGAGGCCAGCACGTCGCGCACCTGCGAGGTGCCGATGCCAAAGGCGATGGCGCCGAAAGCCCCGTGGGTGGAGGTGTGGCTGTCGCCGCAGGCGATGGTCATGCCTGGCTGGGTCAGCCCCAGCTCGGGGCCGATGACGTGCACGATGCCCTGGCGCTGGTCGCCCAGCCCGAAGAAGGAGATGGCGAACTGCGAGGCGTTCTTCTCGATTTCGACCATCATCTCCTCGGCCATCTGGTCGGCGAAAGGCCGGACCAGCTGGGCCGTGGGCACGATGTGATCCACGGTGGCGAAGGTGCGCTGCGGGAACATCACCGGCAGCGAACGGTCGCGCAACATGCCAAAGGCCTGCGGGCTGGTGACTTCGTGCACCAGGTGCAGACCGATGAGCAGCTGGGCCTGCCCGGAGGGCAGCTGGCGCACGGTATGCGCCTCCCAGACCTTGTCGAACAGATTCTTTGCCATCGGGTTGTACTCCTTACACGGCCTGGGGGTGCTGGCGCTGGGCGCCGGTTGCCGCCGCCAGGCGGTTGAGCGCGTCGATGTAGGCCTTGGCGCTGGCCTCGATGATGTCGGTGGAGGCGCCGCGCCCGGTGAGGGTGCGGCCCTGTTCGTTGACCTGCACCGTGACCTCGCCCATGGCCTGGCTGCCGCTGGTCACGGCGCGGATGGCGTATTCCTCGATCTTGCTGGTGGCGCCGCTGGCCTTGTCGATGGCCCGGTAGGCCGCGTCCACCGGCCCGTCACCCCAGGCCGATTCCTGCACCACCGTCTCGCCGTCGATCACCAGCCGCACGGTGGCCGAAGGCACGGTGCCGGTGCCGCTGATGGTGTGCAGGTAGTCGAGACGGAACTTCTCGGGCACGTCGCGGATCTCGTCGCCGACGATGGCCAAGAGGTCCTCGTCGTAGATCTCGGTCTTCTTGTCGGCCACCTCGAGGAAGCGCTCGTACGCCTTGTCCACCTCCTCCTTGCTCAGCTTGTGGCCCAGCTGCTCGAGGCGGTGGCGCAGGGCGTGGCGCCCGGAGCGGGCGGTGAGCACGATCTGGTTGGACTCGACCCCCACGTCCTCGGGCGACATGATCTCGAAGGTGGAGCGCTGCTTGAGCACGCCGTCCTGGTGGATACCCGAGCTGTGGGCGAAGGCGTTGGCCCCCACCACCGACTTGTTGCGCGGCACCACGCTGCGCATCAGGCGGCTCACCAGGCGGCTGGTGGGGAAGAGCTCGCGGGTTTCGACCCCGCAACTCAGGCCGAAATACTCGCCCCGGGTCTTGATGGCCATGACGATCTCCTCGAGCGCGGCGTTGCCGGCCCGCTCGCCCAGGCCGTTGATGGTGCACTCGGCCTGGCGCGCCCCGTATTTGAGGGCGGCCAGGGAGTTGGCCACCGCCAGCCCCAGGTCGTCGTGGCAGTGGATGCTGATGATCGCCTGGTCGATGTTGGCCACCCGCTCGCGCAGGTAGCGGATCAACTCGCCCATCTGCTCCGGCACCGCGTAGCCAACGGTGTCGGGGATATTGATGGTGGTGGCCCCGGCTTCGATGGTGGCGGCCACCACCTCGCACAGGTAGTCCGGATCGGTGCGGGTGGCGTCCATCGGAGAGAACTCCACGTCGGCGCAGTAGGCCTTGGCCTGCTGTACCGCCCCCACCGCCATCTTCAGCACCTCGTCCCGGGTCTTGCGCAACTGGCCCTGGATGTTGATGTCGGAGGTGCCGACGAAGGTGTGGATGCGGGGGCGGGGAGCACCTTGCAGGGCTTCCCCCGCCCGCTCGATGTCGCGGGGCACCACCCGGGCCAGGCCGCAGATGGCCGGGCCAGCGACTTCCTGGGCGATGCGGCGCACCGCCTCGAAATCCTCGTTGGAAGAAGCGGGGAAACCCGCTTCGATGACGTCGACCTTGAGCCGGGCCAGCTGATGGGCGATCTCCATCTTCTCGCGTACGGTCAACGAGGATCCGGGGGTCTGCTCGGCGTCGCGCAGGGTGGTGTCGAAGATGACTACTTGACCTTGGTCGCTCATGGTTCTTGCCTCCTCAGCGGACGGCTCCTATTTGGCCTTCTTGTCCAACCAGCTCATCATGCCGCGCAACTTGGCGCCCACCTCTTCGATGGGATGTTCCTGGTCCTGCCGTTTGCGGGCGTTGAAGGTGGGGCGGCCCACCTGATTTTCCAGCAACCACTCCTTGGCGAAGGTGCCGTTCTGCACCTCGGCGAGGATCTGCTTCATGGCGGCGCGGGTCTCGTCGGTGACGATGCGCCGGCCCCGGGTCAGGTCGCCGAACTCGGCGGTGTCGGAGATGGAGTAGCGCATGTTGGCGATGCCGCCCTCGTAGATCAGGTCGACGATCAGCTTCACCTCGTGCAGGCACTCGAAGTAGGCGACCTCTGGCTGGTAGCCGGCCTCCACCAGGGTGTCGAAGCCGGCGCGGATCAGCTCGGTGAGGCCGCCGCAGAGCACGGCCTGCTCGCCGAAGAGGTCGGTTTCGGTCTCTTCGCGGAAGGTGGTCTCGATGACCCCGGCGCGGGTGGCGCCGATGCCCTTGGCATAGGCCAGGCCGACCTGGTGCGCCCGCCCGGTGGCGTCCTGGTACACCGCCAGCAGGCCCGGCACCCCGCCGCCCTGCTGGTACACGCGCCGCACCAGGTGGCCCGGGCCCTTGGGAGCGACCATGAACACGTCGACATCGGCCGGCGGCACCACCTGCTTGAAGTGGATGCTGAAGCCGTGGGCCACGGCGATGGCATTGCCGGCCTGCAGGTTGGGACGGATGTGCTGCTCGAAGGCCTCGCGGTGGAACTCGTCGTTGATGAGGATCATGATGATGTCGGCGGCCTTGGCGGCGGCGGCCACGTCGAGCACCTTGAGGCCGGCGGCTTCGGCTTCCTTGCGGCGGTTGCTGTTGGGGCGCAAACCCACCACCACGTTGACGCCGCTCTCCTTTAGATTGAGGGAATGGGCGTGGCCCTGGCTGCCGTAACCGATCACCGCCACGGTCTTGCCGCTGAGAAGTTCGAGGTTGGCGTCGCTGTCATAAAACATCTGCATGATGGGATCTCTCCTGTGGTTTTGAGCCTGCGCTCAGGGCATAGTTTGGTGACTACCTGTGAAGTTTCTTCAGAGGCTTCGTCCGGTTTTTCTGTAAGGTTGAGGCGAGAAAAACGAGCGAAGCCTAAATAAGCAGGAGGCTAATAAGAAGGAGCGGGAGCAGCAGGAGGGGGCGCAGCAGCCCCAGGCCCCGGGCCGGCAGGACGGGCGAGGAGTCAAAAGCGCGTATGGAGAATTGAGGCTGCATGGGCTTATGGGGCGTCGAGTGACAAGTCTTCTAAATGTAGAATCCCCCGGAGGAGATGTCAAGGAGGAAAAGCGGCTTCGCTCAGGAGGTGCGGCCGCCGAATCGGCGCACGAAACCAGCCAGCAGTTGCTGGTGGCGCCGGCTCCAGGGATTGGCCTTCAGGCTGTTGATTCCCAGGGTGCCCTGCAGCGAGCCCCAGTGGAAGGGTAGGTCGGCGATGGCCAGCACGGGGTCGGGGTCGGCGAGGTTGCCCTCCGAATAGGGGTTGTTGCGGCCCAGGTCGTGGCGGTAGACCGGTTTGCCGGTTCGGAAGGCCTCCCAGCAGGGAACGGCGGTGGCCGCTTCGAAGAGCGCGGGCGGGAGCATGCCCCGGCCGTGGTTGGTGCCCACCGCCAGCATGGTGCCGGTGGTGGGGTCGATATGCTGCAGGGAGAGGTCGTGGAAAGGGATGCCGGTGAGCCGGAACTGCCGCAGCACTGCCTGCAGGGTCCGGCTCAGGTTATCTGCCTGCTCGATGAGCAGGGCGAGTGGTGCTTTGGTGCCCGGGCCAGGCAGTTCGCCGCCGTGCAGTTCGCGGTAGATCTCGGTCAGCAGGAGTCCGGCGTGTTCCCGTCCCAGCAAATCCAGCTGCGGCCGGCAGCGGCCCACCAGCTCGGCCAGGTAGCTGCCCACCTCGCGCAGGCGCCCGGCCGATTCGGCCAGGGAAAAGGCCGGCGCCGCCGACTGCAGCACCAGACAGCCCCGGGGCTGCCCGGCCAGCAGCAGGGGGGAGACCACCGTCCACGCCGCCTGCCCGAGGGCGCAGGCATCGGCGAACTCGGTCGGCTGGCGGGTGCAGAAGGCGCGGGCAATGGCCTCCGCCGGCGACTTGGCCACCAGCGCTCCCCAGTCCACCGCATAGGCGTAGAGCCGCACCAGCGGGTCGGACTGGCCGGGATCGAAGGGCGCGGCGCCGGCGCACCACAGACAGGAAAGCGAGATCGGTGAGGGCAGGTACAGGGCGGCCCGTTCGACCCGGAAGAACTCGGCCAGCAACCCCAGCCCCGGAGCCAGATCGGCGGGATGGTCGATCTGCAGGAAGGCCTGGTTGAGCCGGTCCCACAGAGGGTCGGCAGCTGGCCCGGTCTTGGTATCGAGGACCAGGCTGAGCAGCCACTGGAGATCCTGGCCGCAGGCGCGGGCGATGCCCTGCAGGTGACTGGTCTTCTGGGGCAGGCACTCGCCGTTGAGCCAGCGGTACAGATGGGAGCGGTTGCAGCCGATACGCGCCGCCAGTTGGGTGGCCGAAAGGCCCTGGCGTTTCAGGGTGTCGAAGAGCAGCCGCGAGAGCTCGCTGGGGGGCGCTGGAGGGGGTTTCCTGGGCATGAGCCTCGGAGATCGGGTGCGTCGGCGGAAGTGGGGACAGGGCCGGGTTGTCTGGGGGGCGCGGGGAATAAATAACCGGAAATTTGGCTATTTTTGTAAAAGCCCACCTTGTTATTGATATACCAACCGGATCAGGGTGTCAAGCCAGGACTCCAGGGTTCCGGGTTGGTGGCTCGGGTGGGCAGGATTATATTGCTAGTTTCCGGTGCCCACTTGGAGACAAGCAAACCGATTCATGGCCGATACCTACGAAATCCACCCCGTGACCGAGCCCCAGACCTGGGACGCATTCGTCGCCCGGGCAGTGGGCGGCACGGTGTTCTCCACCTGGGCCTGGCTGGCGTGTGCCCAGGAGGCCACCGGCGAGGCCAGCCGCTGCCTGGGGGTTTTCCGCAACGGGCAGCTGGTGGCCGGCCTGTCGGGGCTGGAAAGCAGGCGGGCCGGCCTCCGGCGTCTGGCCACCCCGGTGCTCACCCCGCACGGCGGGCTGCTGCTGGCCCCGGTGGCGGGCAAGGGCCCGGCCGAGGCAGAGTGGTTGCAGCCGGCCGAGGTGCTGGCCGCCCACCTGCAGCGCGAATATCACCACTGTGCCCTGACCCACGCTCCGGCGGTGGGCGATATGCGGCCCTTCACCTGGGCCGGCTGGCAGGTGCGGGTGCGCTACACCTACCAGCTCGACCTGGGCGAACCGGAAGCGATCTGGGCCGGCTTCGAGCACCGGACCCGCAAGGCCATCGCCAAGGCGGAGCGCAGCGGTTTTGTGGTTGAACCCACCGCCGACCTGGAACTCTTCCGCCGCCAGTACGAGTTGCTCTACGAACGGCAGGGCGGCAGGGCCCCGGTAGATGCCGGGGTGGCGCAGGGTTTTGCCGCCGCCGCCTTCCGGGCCGGGCTGGCTGAGGGGCTGATGGCGCGGTCTCCGGAGGGGGCGGTAGCGGCGGTGGTGATCTTTGTGTGCGGCGCCGAGGGGGTCTATGCCTGGGTCTCGGGCGCCGACCCGGAACTGAGCCACACCGGCGCCGCCTCCCTGGTGCAGTGGCGGTACTACGCGGCGCATCCGGGGCGGCGCTTCGATTTCGTCGGGGCCAATATACCCGGCATCGCCCTGTTCAAGCGGGGGTTCGGCGGCCGGCTGGTGCCCTACTTTGTCACCGAGGGTTTCCGCGACCGCTGGGTCAGGGGGCTCTTTTCGGGGGCCAGGGTTTTGCGGAACTTATAGCGGCAGGTCCAAACACAGGGAGAAAAGCAATGGCCAAGATCAAGGAGATCCGCTGCATCCGCACCCGCGCCGACGGCACCTGGCTGATCGTCAAGGTGATCACCGACCAGCCGGGCCTGTACGGCATCGGCTCGGCCAGCGACCACTACCAGGCGGGGGTGGTCCAGGCCGCCATCGAGCAGCATGTGGCCCCGCGCCTGATCGGCCGGGACGCCAGCCAGATCGAGGACATCTGGCAGAGCAGCCTCACCAGCGGGTACTGGCGCAATGGGTCGATTCTGAATACCGCCATCGCCGGCATCGACATGGCGCTGTGGGACATCAAGGGCAAGGAGGCCGGCATGCCGGTGTACCAGCTCCTGGGCGGGGCCTGCCGCAGCGCGGTGGCCTGTTACGCCCACGCCGGGGGCAACACCCTCGACGAGCTGGTGGAGGACGTGCAGCGCTACATCGAGGCGGGCTGGCCGGTGATCCGCTGCCAGTTCGGGCCGTACGGCGGGGGCGGTTTCATCCCCCACGCCCAGGCAATCAAACCGCGCAACGCCTGGCATCAGGGGCCGGTCTTCGACGACGAGGCCTATCTGGAGAACATCCCCAGGATGTTCGAGCACCTGAGAAACAAGCTGGGCTTTGCGCCCAAACTCACCCACGATGTACACGAGCACCTCAAGCCGCACAACGCGGTGACCCTGGCCAAATTGCTGGAGCCGTACCGGCTCTATTTCCTCGAAGACCTGCTCTCTCCCGAACAGGTGCAGTGGTACCGGCTGGTGCGCCAGCAGTGCACCACGCCCCAGGCCATGGGGGAACTCTTCGTCAATCCGCACGAGTACGTGCCGCTGATCACCGAAAGGCTCATCGACTACGTGCGGGTGCGGGTCTCCAAGGGCGGCGGCATCACCCCCTGCCGCAAGATCGCGGCCCTGTGCGAGATCTTCGGGGTGCAGACGGCCTGGCAGGAAGGGGGCGACAACGACCCGGTAAACCAGATGGCAGCGGCGCACCTGGACCTGGCCTCCTATAGCTTCGGCATCCAGGAGGAGAACCACTTCGCGCTGCAGGAACTGGAACTCTTCCCCGGCCACGCCGAACAGGCGGGCGGGTACCTGTACGCCAATGACCAGCCGGGATTGGGCCTGGACATCGATGAGGAAAAGGCCAGGAAACATCTCCAGAACGATCGCCTGGGCCCCAAGTACATGGCCGAGGACAGGAGAGCAGACGGCTCGGTGGTACGGCCCTAGCAGCGGCAGGCAGACGCGGCGGCAGGGGGAGGGCAAGAGGGGCGCACACAACCGTCACCCAAAAAGCGCCATTCCTTCTCCGGATCAGCATCGGGCCGTGTCAAAAGAGGGGTAGTTTCCAGGGGTGGTTCCGGCAGCGCGGACCACCCCTTCTCTTTGCCTATAGGTGAGCCCATGCGTATCGCCCTGTTCACCGAGACCTTTCTGCCCAAGATCGATGGAGTGGTCAATACCCTCTGTTACCTGCTCGAGCACCTGGAAAAGCGGGTCCATCAGAACCTGTTGTTTGCACCCGAGGGCAGCGAAGCCAGCTACGGGTCCACCCAGGTTGTCACCCTCAAGGGCTTCCGTTTTCCGCTCTACCCCGAGATCAGGTTGGTGCCTCCCTGGGCCCAGGTCGGCGAAGTGCTGCACCACTTCCAGCCTGATCTCGTCCATCTGCTCAATCCGCTGGCGCTGGGGGTGGCTGGTCTGCGCCAGGCGCGCCGGCTCGGCCTGCCCACCGTGGCCTCGTACCACACCGACCTTCCCGGATACGCCCAACTCTACGGGTTCAAGAGTCTCGACCGGGTTGCCTGGTCCTATCTGCGCTGGGTCCACAGCCAGGCCAATCTCAACCTGTGCCCCTCGTACGCAACGCTGCACCAGCTCCAGGCCCGCAATTTCCCGGGGCTGAAGATCTGGAGCCGCGGCGTGGATACCGCGCGTTTCCGGCCCGGGCACTACAACGAGGCTACCCGCTCCCGGCTCAGCGGCGGCCATCCGCGCCAACCCCTGCTCTTGTGTGTCAGCCGGCTGGCCGCCGAGAAGCGGCTCGACTGGTTGCTGCCCCTGATGCGCGCCCTGCCGGGGGTGCGGCTGGCCATCGTCGGGGACGGCCCGGAAAAGGCGGCGCTGCAGCGGCGTTTCGCCGGCCGGCCGGTGGTCTTCACCGGGTATTTGCACGGCGAGGAGTTGGCGCGGGCGTACGCCTCGGCGGATGTCTTTGTCTTCCCCTCGGCCAGCGAGACCTTTGGCAACGTGGTGCTCGAGGCCCAGGCCTCGGGGCTGCCCGTGGTGGCTGCAAATGCCGGCGGCCCGGCCGAACTGGTCCAGGACGGCTGGAACGGATTCCTCTTCGCCCCGCAGGACCAGGAGGGCATGATCGCCGACGTGCGCCGGCTGGCCGGAGACCGGCGTCTGGCCCACCGTCTGGGTCGGGCGGCGCGGGTGCAGGCCGAAACCCGGTCCTGGACCATGGTCCTGGATGGGCTGCTGCGCGATTATACCTTGTTGCAGGAAAAGGTCAGCCGGCAGAACGAGGAACAGGCGCGACCGCGTCCGGTCCTGCCGCTGATGTGGGACTATGCCCAGGTGATGTGAGAGGCCCCACCACCCCCGAACCGCCAACCCCGACGCTATCCCCTTGATCCATGCCTTCTGTACCTGAGCCGACCCGGCGGCCAGCAAGTTTGCCGGTAGCTGCCCCCATCTCCGAGTGATTACCCGTCCTGAAAATCCCCCCGCAGGGGCAGTAGCGCCCGGGCCCGCGCCGGTTGGCGGAGTTTGTCGAGCGCCTGCTCCCGCAACTGCCGTACCCGCTCCCGGGTCAGGTCTAGTAGACGGCCGATCTGTTCCAGGGTCTGGGCCTCGTTGCCATCTAGCCCGTAGTAAAGGCGCAGGATGAGCAACTCGCGCTGGTTGAGCTGGGCGAGCACGCGGCCCAGCATCTCCCTGGCCTCGGCGCGACTCAACCCGGCATCAGGAGGTGGCTGGTGGTCACTCGTCAGCAGTGAGCACGAGTTGCCCTCGTCGTCACCCAGGGGGCTGTCGAGCGAGCACACGTCGCGGGTATTGCGCGCCACCTCCAGCACTTGGTCAGTGGATAGGCCCAACTCGGCGGCGATTTCATCCGCCCCCGGCTCGTCGCCCAGGTGCTGGCCAAGGCGATGGGAGGCCTTGGCGATGGCGTGTAAGAGGCTCAGCTTGTTGGCGGGCAGACGCACGGTGCGCCCATGCTCCGCGATACTCTCGCAGATGGTATGCCTGATCCACCAGACCGCGTAGGAGATGAATTTGAAGCCGCGGGTTCCGTCGAAGCGTTCGGCGGCGGTCAGCAGGCCCAGGTTGCCGGCACTGATCAGGTCGGCGAACGACAGGCCGCGGTTCCGGAATCTCTTGGCCACTTCGATGACAAAGCGCAGGTTGGCCCGCACCAGTTCATCGCGGGCCTCCAGGTCTCCGGCTTTGATCCGGGCCGCCAGGGCGACCTCTTCCTCGCGGGTGAGTGGATCGGCGGTTTCGAGTTCGAAAAAATAGCGGTGCAGGCCATGGTCGCTGTCGCCGAAGGTTTCGCGCAGGGCACTCATCTCAAAGAACTCCCTTTCACTTTTCGGTCCGGCCGGACACGGCGCGCATCAGATTGAAGAAGACCTCGGTGTTCTCCTGTACCCCGTAGAATAGCTGATAGGCTTTGCTGGTGCTGCTGTAGGCGGAAACCGGCACGTCAGCGGCGGTGTGCACCGCCAGGTGGTTCTTGGCCTCGAAAACCTGTCCGCGGACGAAGAAGCCGGCAGCCTCCTCATGGCGTTCCCGGGGTTCGTCGACGTATCCCTTCCCCCTCAATTCCGTTCTGAGATCCTCCGGCAGCAGCGCGTCGAGCACCGGCCGCTCTTTCTGCAGCCAGGTCTCGTGCCGGTCGGAGTTGGCGCCAAAACCGAAGAGCAGTTTGCCGTCGATGTCGAAGGTCTCCGGGTAACCGTCGTCCAGGATATGGTACCTGGGGAAATCCGCCCTGGTACCGGTGCCCACGGCCCGCTGGCGTGCGGGTTGCTCTTCCGGGTGTACCAGGGCGCTGTCGGCAGGCAGGTCCCGGAGGTGGGCGATGTCGCCTCTGAGCGCGCCGATAACGCTGAAGCCCGAACACTCGTGGTCGGCGAGCACCACCACCACCGTCTGCCCGGCCTGGTCGGCGAACTGGCGGGCTACGGCCACGGCCCGGTCGAACTCGAGGACCTCGTCGATGGCGCGGTCGGCATCCATGAGGTGCGACTGCTTGTCGATGTGGGCCCCCTCGACCAGCAGCACGAAACCCCGGCGGTTCTGGCGCAACACCCGCAGCGCCGCAGCGGCCATCTCGTCGAGCATGGGCTGATCCGGGTCGCGATAGTCGTCCACCACCCCCGGGCGGGTGGGGTCGCGGCGCTTGGCGATCTTGTCCATGGCCGCGTTCATGTTGCCGTAGGCGAAAAGGCCGAGCAGTTTTTCCGGGGTGCCGACCTGGCTCAGGGCGTTGGGCCCGGTGTGCCAGCGGTCGGTGTAGGTGAAGCCGGCGGCGCGGAACTCGGCGAGCAGGTCGCGCCCGGGGTCGAGTTTGCCCCTTGCTGGCAGACTCCAGGCCCGTTGCAGATCCTCAGGCAAAGGTCCGTAGTCGGTGAGGGTATCGCGGCTGGAGCCGAACTGGCCCTGCGGCAGGAACCAGCGGCGCCCGCCGCCCATCAGCACGGCCAGGCCGGTGCCGTAGCGGCCGGAACCTGCCGTATCGCCTTCATCCAGGTACTGATCGCAGATCCCGGTTCCAGCGGCCCGGTCCCCGGTATGCACCGCGTTGGCCGCCGGGGTGGCATCTTCGATATCGGCGGTGGTGACGATGCCGAGGGACTTGCCCATGGTGCGGTGCAGGTACTCGGAGAGGTATTCCACCCGCGGCGCGTAGAAAGGGCTGGTCACGTGGGCCGGGAAGACCCCCTCCTCGTTGTTGTTGGCGTGGTTGCCCGTGGAAAAGCAGGCCATACCGGGAGAGGAGTCGGTGACAATGCTGTTGAGCGAGTGGGTGGTGATCAGGCCGGTGCCGGGGAACTGGTCCATGGCCAGAAAGCCGTTGGGCGTGCCGGCCCTCACCCCATAACGAACGATACGCGCCGCGGCCCGGTGGGCGATACCCATGCCGTCGCCGAGCAGGATGATGAGGTTTTTGTCCCGCTGGCCCCGGCCCCGCACCGCAACGATCTCGAAGCTGGCTGAACGGGTCGCCGTACCGGTCGAGTCGGTGAAGGTCGCGCTGACTGTGTGTACGCCCGGTTTTGCGCAGCTGTAGCCGCGCAGGTTGAACCCGCCGTATCCGGGGGCGCTGATACCGTCCGTATCGAGGGAATGCGGCCTGCCCGAACTGAACATCTGCGGCGCCCCGTCGATGGCCAGGGTGGCCGCGAAGGGCCCCGTGCCCTTGCCTTCGACCCGCAGATCGAAGCGCTGCCCGGCCAGGAAGCGGGCCCCATCCGGCGGGCTCAGGTAGACCTCGGAGGGCTGCGCCGGCGCTGATGCCGGCAGGTTCAGGGAAACCAGCAGACCCAGGCCGGCAAACCGCCTCGCCAGAGCGGAACAGTTGCCCGTACCGCAGTGCGCTATCATTCCTGGCTCAGGCCTTGTGCTGGAGCAGGGCGACCAGATCGGACAGGGCGGCAACGCAATTCCTCTCCCGCAGGGCGACGGACTGCAGCAGCGCCACCTTTTCCGGTACCCGGGACAACATTTCGGGGTCGGCCAGCGCGCTGAGGTCGCTGGCGATGAGGGCGTACTCGTCGGCCAGCATCATGCCCAGCTCTGCGGTGGCGGGGAAGAGCTGGGCGAGCTCCGCGAAGTACCCGCTGGCCATGGCCCGGCATTCGGCCCAGACCGTGGCGTTCCACCAGTTGCCGTGCCCGGTGTCGGCGGGGCCCTGGAGGGCACGGGCCCACAGCGGATACGCCTCGGCGCCGGCGGCACAGGGGGCAAAGGTGTGTTTGCCGGACTCGTAGTAGAGGGATCTGGCGTACTGCAGGCTGTCGATGACCAAGCCCCGCAGGTCCTTGCCCACCACCTTGCGGAAGGTGAAGAAGCGCGCCTGCACCTCGGGCCCCAGTTCGCTCCAGGTGCCAAAGCTCAGGTGTCTGGGGCGACGCCCGCCATGCGAGGTCCATGGCTGGCTGATGACCAGGCCGGTGCTGTCGTACCCCGAGATCAACTGGTACTCACCGCTGACCAGGGCACAGGGCTGCATGGTATCGAGTTCGTCGGCGAGCAACTGCTCCAGCGCCCTTCTTGTCGGCAGGCTGGTACCGCGGGAGAAGGTGCCGTGGTCGATCATCTCGATACCCAGGCCGGCCAGCGCCCGGAAGAAGGGGGCGTGGTTCCAGGCATAGATACTGTTGCTGTTGAGGGTCGGGTGGATGTTCACCATGAAGGCCTGGCCCGAGCCGCCGTAGAGCATGGCGCGGCTGAAGCTGCTGCGGAAATGCCCGGCCACTTCGCTGAGCACCCCCATGAGGGTGGCGTGGTACTTGGGGACTACCAGTTCGTCGATAAGCACGTTTCACTCCTGTGGATGTGGGTGGTGGAGGTGTTGCGGTGGGCGTTCACCGGCATGGCGAAACCTGAGAGCGCCGCGCCATGGAAGCATGGGACCGGACTGCCGGACCAGCGAGCTGCCGCAGCAGATCCACGTGTTGCTGAGCGACCAGCGGCCAAGCATACTGCCGGACCCGTCGCAGGGCGCCGGCGGCCAGGCTGGCCTGCAGCCAAGGATTGTTGTGGCACCGCGCGATAGCCTGGGCGAAGGTCGCTGGGTTGCCGCTGGGGACCAGTAACCCGTTCTCGCTGGTCCTGACTACGTCGCAGATGCCCTCCAGATCGGCGGCTATTGCCGGCAGGCCGCAGCTGCCGGCTTCGAGCAGCACCACGCCGAAACCTTCCATGGTGCCCGCCACGTGGATATTGGGCATGACCAGCAGGTCGGCGGCCTGGTAGAGTTTCAGGAGGCCATGCTCCCTCACCCCTCCCAGCCAGCGCACCCGGTGCTCCAGCCGCTGGTCGCGGATCGCGGCGAGCAGGGCCCGCCGATGGGGCCCCTCGCCGGCGACCCAGTAGTGGACCTCGGGCGGCAGCAGGGGCATCACCTCGCGGACGAACCAGGCAAAACCCTTGCGCTCGACCTGCCGGCCCACGCTGCACAGGAGATAGGCCTCAGCGGGCAGGGGCGGCTGGCCTAGCGCGGTGGCCAACCCGGCCCGGGTGGCGTTCCGCTCGGGTGGTGGGGCAGAACACCGCAGATCGATGCCGTTGGGGATGAGATGGAGCCGCTGCGGGTCCAGGCCGCGTTCGCGGCAGGCGGCGCCGGTGGCGCGACTGACGGCAGCGACCCCGTCCAGGCCTGCCAGGGCCCGGCGTACCAGGGATGCGTACCCAGGGAAAGGTGAAACCACATCGTCGCCGTGGGCGATGGCGACCTTTTTGACGGCACTGCGGCGCAGGCCCCTGGTAAGGGGCAGGACCAGGGCCGCGCCGACCACCGAGGAGAAGAGCACGGCGTCCAACTCGCCGCGCCGGACCAGATCATCGACTAGCTGGGCGGTGGTCAGCAGGTGCCCGGGGGTGCGCAGATAGATCCAGCGCCAGGTGCTGCGCAGCAGGGACGAGTGGAGGATCAGGTCTGGATGGGCGCTCAGCGCCGCGTGCAACTCGGTGGCCACCCGCTGCATCCCCCCGACATTGGCAAGGGGTCGACCGGAGGGCGGAAAGGTGTGGGAGACAAAGAGCAGGCGCAGAGAGTTGGCGGCAGTCACAGGAGTGGAGTATTGCTCCGATGCAGAGGTCGGGTTTCAGGCGATGATCAAAGGTAAAAACCGGGTATGGCAGGTAGTGCGCGATCAAGTGACAGTTGTGTAGCGGCGCCGGCGAGGGGGCGCCACTCCTGGCGGCAAGATGTAACCCCAATGGCACCAGGCCTCCTCCGGAAGCGCATCGGGTTGTTTCAATCGGCAGGTATTCTTTGGGGCGTGGGCCTGGGAAGGCGCTTGGCCGCCGGACCCGAGGCCACCAGCGACGAGTCTTTCAAACCCAAGGAGCGGCCCCATGACCATGCAACCCACCCTCAGCCGATCCCTGCCGCGTCTCGGATGGCTGCCATGGCGCGCGGCCCTTGCCCAGGGGGTGTCACAGCTAGGCAGTCCTCCCCTCTTGTCGATTGCCGGCGCCTGCCTTTGCACCCGGGCCTCCACCGATGGCAGTGCCCTGAACTGGGCGCTGGGGTACAGCCTGCTGGCCTTCGTGGCGCCCACCCTCTATGTCGTCTGGCTCTTCTGCCGGGGCGAGGTGGACGATCTACACCTCAACGACCGCCGGCAGCGCCTGCGCCCGCTCTGCGCTTCGCTGGCCGCCGCCGCGTTGGCGCTGGCACTGCTTCTGGTGGGTGAGGCGCCCTGGTTTCTGGTGGTGATGGGGGCGGGGAACCTGGTGCAGGGGGTGCTCTTCCTCGCTATCACCTCGCGGTGGAAGATCAGCGCCCATTGCACGGCTGCGGGTGGCCTGGCCGTGCTGGGCCTGGGGCAGTTGGATAGCGCGGGGTTGCTGTTGGTACTGTGCCTGCCGCTGGTGGCCTGGGCCCGGCTGTACCTGCGGCGCCATACCCTGGGCCAGGTGGCTGCCGGCACGGTGTTGGGGGCCGGCCTGTGGGCCCTGATCCTGCTCGTTTAGGCAACGAGGCGCGCAGGGTGTGGAACGGCGGGGGCCGCCTGAGTTTGTCGAGGGGTACCTGTATGGCTGCAGCGATCTCCTCGAGGCTGGGTTCCACGGTTGTTGAGGTGAACTGGTGGCGTGGCCTCGCAACCACCGCGGCCGGTGCGCAGCACCGGCCCCAACGCTGGCCAAGGGCAGCGGGGACAGATCCCCGCTCTCCGAGTGCCGGTGGAGCCGGCGCGTATGGAGGGCCGCACCCTGGGGGTGCCCATCTTCGCCGACCACAGCGACGAGCAGGCCCTCACCATCGATCCGCGGCAGTATTTCTGGTGAGGGGTGCTTTTTTTCTTGCATGGGTTTCATACCCTGGGTATTGATAAGGATGCCTGTGGCAGTCATCCACCCTTCACCGAGGAGCGAGATATGAGTCAGGTGCGGTTACTGGTCGGCACGCGCAAAGGCGCCTTTGTCCTGAGCGCGGACGGCGCGCGCAAAAACTGGGAGGTCAGCGGTCCCTACTTTGCGGGCTGGGAGATCTACCATCTCAAAGGATCCCCCGCCGATCCGAACCGGATCTATGCCTCGCAGACCAGCGGCTGGTTCGGCCAGCAGCTCCAGCGCTCCGACGACGGGGGCAAGAACTGGGAGCCGGTGGGCAACAAATTCGAGTACGAGGGCCTCACCGGCACCCACCAGTGGTACGACGGCACCCAGCACCCCTGGGAGTTCAAACGCATCTGGCACCTGGAACCCTCGTTGAGCGACCCGGACACGGTCTATGCCGGGGCCGAGGACGCCGCCCGCTTCCGCTCTACCGACGGGGGCAAGACCTGGGGGGAGTTGGCCGGGTTGCGCGGCCATGGTTCCGGGCCTTCGTGGCAGCCGGGGGCCGGCGGCATGTGTCTGCACACCATTGTCCAGGACCCCGGCAACAACCAGCGGCTCTACATCGCCATCTCGGCGGCGGGCGCCTTTCGCACCGACGACGGGGGT
>JADZBP010000020.1 GCA_020852055.1 Candidatus Latescibacterota bacterium | reverse complement strand
GGGGCTGTCGCGGGCCTGCCTGCCCTGCCACACCGACCAGCACCAGGGGCAGTTGTCGGCCGATTGCCTCACCTGCCATACCATGACCGCCTGGAAGCCGGCGGCGCGCTTCGACCACGAGCGCAGCGCCTTCCCCCTGCAGGGCAAACACGCGCAGGTGGAATGCGCCAAGTGTCACCAGCAGGGGAAGTACAAGGGGCTGCCCTTCCAGCAGTGCCGCGACTGCCACCAGGATACCCACCGGCCCAGCCTGGGGAACGATTGCCAGCGCTGCCACACGGTGGCGGGATGGAAGGGGGCCAGCCAGGTCTTTGACCACGAGCGCAGCGCCTTTCCGCTGCGGGGTCAACACGCGCAGGTCGAGTGTGTCAGGTGCCACCAGCAGGGCAGGTTCAAGGGGCTGCCCTTCCAGCAGTGCCGCGACTGCCATCAGGACCCCCACCGGCCCAGCCTGGGGAACGACTGCCAGCGCTGCCACACGGTGGGGGGATGGAAGGGGGCGAGCCAGGTCTTCGACCACGAGCACAGTGCCTTTCCGCTGCGGGGCCAACACGCGCAGGTCGAATGCGCCAAGTGTCACCTACAAGGGAAGTACAAGGGGCTGCCCTTCCAGCAGTGCCGCGACTGCCACCAGGATTACCACCAGGGGCAGTTCACCCAGGACTGTGCCGGCTGCCATGTGGTGGAGGGATGGAAGCCAGCGGCGCTCTTCGACCACGGCAAGAGTGCCTTCCCCCTACAGGGCAAACACCTGCAGGTAGAATGCGCCAAGTGCCACCAGCAGGGCCATTACCGGCCCCTGGCGCAGCAGTGCCGCGACTGTCACCAGGACGTTCACCAGGGGCAGTTCGCCCAGGACTGCGCCCTCTGCCATGTGGTGGAGGACTGGAAACCGGCAACCCTGTTCGACCACCAGCGCGCCACCTATCAACTCGACGGGGCACACGTCGTGGTGCAATGTGAGCAGTGCCATCTGCTGGAGCAGTCGGCGGGCAAGGACTTCCGCCGCTACCGGCCCGTGCCCGCCACCTGTCAGGCCTGCCATGGGTGAGAGGATGGATAAGCGGCGGGGAGTGAGCCCCGAAGGCCTTTCCCAGGGGAGAGGTTGGGTGGGGAAGTCCGCGTGGTTGGGCGGTGGGGTAGCGGAGCCAGAGCGAGCGAGGGGGCAGGACGCGCCTTGGGAAAGGCCGGAGCGGGCCGCTCCCCGACGCTATGCGTAGAGAACGATCAATAGAGGAGCCCATGAGGTTCTTGTCCTTTCTGGTACTGGTCGTCCTCCTGAGCAGTGGACCCGCCCAGGCAGCCAAGACCCGCTCGCCGCACCGGCAATCCGGGTTCGAATGTAGCCAGTGCCACACCACGACCGGCTGGAAGGAGATCCGTTTCGACCACGCGGCGACCCGCTTTCCCCTCGAAGGCCGGCACGCGGCCCAGCCCTGCCTGGCCTGCCACCGGGTGGAGGACTTTTCGGGGACACAGCCGGATTGCAGCAGTTGCCACACCGACTATCACCAGGGCGCCCTCGACCTCGACTGCGCCCGCTGCCACACCCCGGCGGGTTGGAAGCCGACTATCTTCAGCCACGATCAGACCGCCTTCCCGCTGTGGGGCGCCCACCAGGCCGTGGCCTGTGTGCAGTGTCACGCCGACGAGCGCACCTTCCAGTTCGCCATCCAGCCGGGCACCTGTTTCGACTGCCATGAACGCGACTTCGGCCGGGCCGAGGTGGCGGTGCACTTGGAGGCCGGCCCGGATTGCGAGACCTGCCACACCCTAGATCGGTGGCAGGGCGGGCATAACCCGGCCTGGTTCGAGATCCGCAGCGGCCACCACGAGGTGAGTTGCGGGCGCTGCCACCAGCGCGAGGGGGATTATGAGAGTTATACCTGCGCTGCCTGCCACCGCTTCTCGCTGGACGTGCCCGAACACCAGGGCATCGATCCTCAGGACGCCCGCTGCCGGGAGTGTCATGCCCATGGGTTCTAGCGCAATACGCCTGGCCGGTCTCCTGTTGCTGCTGGCCGCCCCCCTCCGGGCGGCGGACAAACTCGAAGGCGAGGTGGGCCTGCGCTGGCAGTTCCTCACCCAGCGCAACAGTGTTTCCCCCGATTACCAGGAGTTGGGCGCGCAACTGCGCCTCGCTACCCCGGCGGCGCCCTGGCGGCAGTTGCGCCTGCGGGTGGAGGCGGCGGCCAGGCAAGGGCTGGACGAGCATTATGCGGGGACCGACAATCCGTACCAGAACCGGCAGCAGGTGCGCCTGGCCCTGATCGAAGGGCAGGGGCCGGCCGGCGGGCAGGTGCTGCTGGGCCGGCAACGGCCCGCCTGGCGCGGGCTGAGTGTGCGGGATACGGACGGGGTTTCGTGGCAGCGGCGGGGCCGGGCCTGGACCGTCGGGCTGGTGGGTGGATATCAGGTGCCGTACTGGGAGCCCAGTCCGGGGTTGGATCGCTCGGCCCTTCAATGGGGCGGCATGGTGCATTGGCATCCGGGGGCGGCGCGCTGGAAGGTGGCGGCAGCGCTGCTGCACCAGCCCGACAGCCAGGATGCAGTGCGCTGGCGCCTGGGCGGCGAAGGGGAGTGGAAACCCCGGCCCCACCTGAGCGAGACCCTGCGCTGCGAGATCGATCCAGCGGGTGGCCGGCTGCTCTACGGGCATCTGGACAGCGCCTACCGGCCGCGCGGGCCGCTGGAACTGCGCCTCAGTTACACCGGCCGGTCCTTAGCCGCTTTTGCGCTGCGCACCGAGGCGGATTCGCTGCAGTATCATGGGCAGGCCCGCGACGTGGGGGTGAGCGCCGGGTACCGGCGGGGGAAGAACCTGACCCTGCGCCTGCAATGGCGCGCCACCTTTGGCGAGCGCCAGCTGCGCGCCACTCAGTTGCTGGCCCGCTGGGGTTCCTTCCTCCATCCTGCCGGCGCGCTCAACCTGCGCCTGGCAGATCACTGGAGCCCCTGGCGGCGGATGGAGCAGGCAGGGGTGGACTGGAGCAGTCCCTGGGGCAAGCGGATGAGCTTACACGCCGGGATCACCGGTTCGTATTTCAAGTGGAATACCTCGCGCGTCGCTGTCTGGGACCTGCGCCTCCGGCCACAGGTGGCCTGGTCCTGCCGGGCCGGGGCCGGGATCTGGGTGGAGACCCGCATCGAGCAGACCCTCGACGAGTTCCTCCACCTGCGCACCCTGGCCAGCGCGGGCCTGCGCTACAGCCTCTGAGGAGGGTCCGGTGAAGATCGCGCTGTTGCTCGCCGCCAGCCTGGCCCTCGGGGCCTGCCAGGGTAAGACCAACCCACAGCAGTGGACCCTGACAGAGGTGCACCAGGAGGTGGGGCTGAGTGGCGGGCACCAGCAAATGGCGTGTAGCGACTGCCATACGCCGGGCACCTTTGAGGATGTGACCCCCACCTGCGAGTCGTGCCACCTGGAGGATTTCGACGCCACCACCGCGCCCAACCACCGCGAGGCGGGATACGCGACGGCCTGCGCCATTTGCCATGTCTCGGTCGCCTGGCAGCCGGCGAGTGTCGACCACGCGCGCTTCGGATTTGCCCTCGAAGGCGCGCACGCCAAAATCGCCTGTGCGGCCTGCCACACCGGCGGGCAGTTCACCCGCCTGCCCGGCGCCTGTATCGACTGCCACCGCCCAGCGTACGCCGCAGCGCAGCCGGACCATCAGGTGATGAACTTTTCCACGACCTGCCTGGATTGCCATGGGCAGGCGGCCTGGAGGCCGGCCCGCTTCGACCATCAGGCCACCGGTTTCCCCCTGCTGGGGGCCCACGCCGCCGCTGCCTGCCAGGGTTGCCACGAAAACAACCGCTTTGCCGGCACCCCCGAGGACTGCCTGTCCTGCCACCGCGCCGACGAACCGGCCAACCACTTCGGGCCCGACTGCGCCGGCTGCCACACCAGCGCGGCCTGGAAGCCGGCCACCTTCGACCACGAGCGTTCCTTCCCGCTGCAGCAGGGCCATCACCGGCGCTACCGCAGCGACTGCGCTGCCTGCCACCAGAGCCCGGATGACTACCAGATCTTCACCTGCACCGACTGCCACGACGGCACTCATTCGCAGACCAGGATGGACCGGGCCCACCAGGGGGAGGTGCGCAACTACCGCTACGAATCGGCGGCCTGTTACCAGTGCCATTCCCAGGGGAGCAAGGAAGATGACTGAAGAGATGACCTCGCGCGAGCGCATGCTGGCCGCCTTTCGGCGCGAACCCACCGACCGGGTGCCCACCGATATCTGGGCCACTCCGGAGGTGTGGCAGAAGCTCCAGGATTGCTTCGGCACCCCGGAGCAGGTGCGGGCCGCCCTGCACATCGACGGCATGGCCAATGTGGGGGTCCCCTATATCGGTCCGGCACGGGAGGCGCCCACCGGCGAGAGCGCCGACTGGTGGGGTATCCGCCGCAAGCCAGTGATCTACGAGGGCGGGGTCTATCAGGAGATGACCTTCAATCCGCTCTCGGCGGCGCGCAGCATCGACGACCTGGAGCGCTACGTCTGGCCCCGCGCCGAGTGGTTCGACTACTCGCAGTTGCGGCAGGCCGCCCTGCAGGCGCGGCAGCAGCAGGTGGTGATGTGTGGGTACCTGGCGCCCTTCTATTACCATAATCTGTTGAGAGGTCTCGAAGCCTCACTCATGGACCCGCTGGATGACCCGGCCTTCACCCATCATCTGATGAACCGCCTGGGGGAATTCTTCCTCAGTTATCACCGGCGCATGTTCGAGGCCGCCGAGGGGCTCATCGACGTGGCGCAGGTCACCGACGACCTGGGCAGCCAGACCGGTCCCCTGATCAGCCTGGAGATCTACCGCGAGTTCTACGCCCCCTGGCACCGGCGCTTCATGGCGTTGTGCCGCGAATTCAATATCACCGTCTTCCACCACGACGACGGCAGCATCCGCCCCTTCCTGCCCGACCTGGTGGAGATGGGTATGCAGATCCTCAACCCGCTGCAGTGGGCCTGCGCCGACATGGAACTGGCCGGCCTCAAACGCGACTACGGCGACCGGCTCTGCTTCCACGGCGGGGTCGACAACCAGCGTATCCTGCCCTTCGGCACGCCCGCCGAGGTGCGCGCCGAGGTGCGCCACTGCATCGACGAGCTGGCCAGCGACCAGCGCGGCTACATCCTGGCCCCCTGCCACAATATCCAGGCGGTCAGCCCGCTGGAGAACGTCATCGCCATGTACGACGAGGCCTGGCATTACGGGAAGTTCTGATTGC
Organism: Candidatus Latescibacterota bacterium; assembly: GCA_020852055.1. Classification (GTDB taxonomy): domain Bacteria; phylum Latescibacterota; class UBA2968; order UBA8231; family UBA8231; genus SICG01. Next base: position 1,526 of record JADZBP010000020.1, on the reverse strand, counting down.
TGGCTCCCGCCGCCGGTGTTATTTTCTCCACTTCCGCGCCAACCCTCTCAGGAGACCGTTCATGAGCCGCCTGCGCGCCGCTGCCATCATCACCATCTACCATCCCCGTTCCCACGCCGACGTGATTGTCACCAAGTTCCTCAAGGGTATGCCCACCGACGAGGGCCTGATCCCCTCGGAGATCGAGATCGTTTCCATGTATATCGACCACGTGTTGGAGAACGACATCGGCCTGGGCCTGGCCAAGGAACACGGGGTGCCGGTCTATCCCAGCATCCGCCGCGCTTTACACGCCGGCGACAACAAGCTCAATGTGGATGCGGTGCTGCTCATCGGCGAACACGGCGACTATCCCTGGAACGAGCGGGGCCGGCACATGTACCCGCGCCGCTATTTCTTTGAGCAGATCGCCGGGGTCTTTGGCGAGAGCGGCCGGGTGGTGCCGGTCTTCAACGACAAACACCTGGCCTACGACTTCCACGACGCGCAGTGGATGTGGAACCGGGCCCGCGAGCTGAAGATCCCGCTGATGGCCGGTTCCTCCCTGCCCCTGGCCTGGCGCAACCCCTGGCTCGAATACGAGAAGGGCGCCCTGGTCGACGAGGCCCTGGCTATCGGCTACGGCGGCATCGAGGCGTACGGGTACCACGCCATCGAGAGCCTGCTGTGTATGATCGAGCGCCGGCGCGGCGGCGAGAGCGGGGTAGTGGCGGTGCAGTGCCTGGAGGGAGACGAGGTGTGGCGGGCGCGCGACCGGGGCGAGTGGTCGGGCGAGCTGGCCGAGGCGGCCTGCGCCCCCATCGAGAACAAACCCGCCGGCACCATTCAGGAGCACACCAAGGAGCCAGCGGTATTCCTCTTTGAGCACCGCGACGGGCTGAAGACCGCGGTGCTGATGGTGAACGGGTACGTCAATCAGTTCGCCTACGCCGGCCGGGTGGGCGGCAAGGTCCAGGGTTCCGAATTCTACCTGCAGGAAGGCGATCCCTACAGCCACTTCAGCTATCTGTGCCGCAATGTGCAGCAGTTCTGCCAGACGGGCCAGGCCCCGTACCCGCCCGAGCGCACCCTGCTGGCCACCGGCATGATCGACGCGGCGATGAACTCCCGCGCCGAGGGGCACCGCCGCATCGAAACCCCCTGGCTGGAGGTGGCGTACCAGTCCTACGACGTATTGCCGACCCGGCCCAAGGGCACCCGGCCCCTGCCGCCCTGCTCCGACCCGGCGATCGTGGCCCCCTTCATCGCGGCGCACAAGAAGTGAGGGCTGGCTCGCCGGGGCTGCCGCTCCACACCCGTATCCTGCTGGGCCTGGGGGTCGGCGCGCTGGGCGGGCTGGCCGCCAACACCCTGATGGGCAGCGACCACGCCGGCCTGGCCTGGGTGGTGCGTCAGGTGGCCGAACCGGTGGGGGCGCTCTTCCTGCGCCTGCTGCTGATGATTGTGGTGCCGCTGGTCTTCTCCTCCCTGGTGGTGGGGGTGGCCGGCATCGGCGACCTGCGGCGGCTGGGGCGGGTGGGCCTGCG
>JADZBP010000019.1 GCA_020852055.1 Candidatus Latescibacterota bacterium | reverse complement strand
GACAGGGCCGGATCTGGATGGCCACTGCCGGCGGAGCGAGCCAGTTGGACGGAGACCGCGTCACCAACGACACCGCCCGCGACGGGCTGGCCGCTGACGACGTGCGCGCTCTGCTGGAGGACCGACAGGGCCGGATCTGGATGGCCACTGCCGGCGGGGCCAGCCAGTGGGACGGACACCGCTTCACCAACCTCACCACGGCCAATGGGCTGCTGCGCGACCGGACCCGCACCTTGCGGGAGGACCGCCAGGGGCGGATCTGGATCGCCACCGACGGCGGGGTGAGTCGGTGGGATGGACAGCACTTCACCAGTCTCACCGTTGCCGACGGGCTGATCAGCAACGAGGTGACCGAGATGCTGGAGGACCGCCAGGGGAGGGCGTGGTTCACCACCGCCTGGGGTGTGAGTTGTTACGACGGCAAGCGTTTCGCCAATTTCTCTACGGAAAAGGGCCTGGCCGACCAGCGGGTCTACGCGATGCTGGAAGACCGCCGGGGACATTTCTGGTTCGCCACTGCGGGCGGGGTGAACCTCTACGACGGTCAGGTCATGCAGAACCTGTACCGGCGCGACGGCCTGCCCCACCACTTGGTGCGCGACCTCTTAGAGGACCGCCAGGGGGACCTCTGGATCGCCACCGCCGGGGGCGTCACCCGCTACAGTCCCCTCTCCACGCCCTTCTCCACCCATCTGCTCAATGTGGTTGCCGACCGCGAGTACGGGCCGGTTCCATCGCTGCGCCTGCCCGCCTCCCAACGCTATCTGGCCTTCGAGTTCTTCGGCGAGCGTTTCTCCAGCCAGGCCGAAGCCACCGCCTACCTCTACCAGCTGGTGGGCCGCGACCCGGACTGGCTGCAGACCCGCGCCCGCCGGGTGGAGTACCGGGATCTGCCGCCGGGCCACTATACCTTCAAGGTACTGGCCGTGGACCGCGACCTGAATCGCTCGGAGCCCGTCGAGGTGGCCCTCGAGGTGCTGCCACCCTGGTACCGCAACCCCTGGAACACGGCCCTGCTGGGGCTCGCCATCCTGGGGCTGGGTGGCGGCCTGTCGGTGGTCAGCCGGCGCTACTACCGGCACCGCCGCGAGGCGATCCAACTGCGCCGACAGATGCTCGTCCAGGAGCGCCAGGCCCGCGACCAGCTCGAAGCCCGGAACGCCCAGCTCGCCCGGGCCAAGGAGGAGGCCGAAGCGGCCAACCAAGCCAAGAGCACCTTCCTGGCCAACATGAGCCACGAGATCCGCACCCCGATGAACGCCATCCTCGGTTATGCCCAGATCCTGGGAGACGAGGCCGGATTGAGCGTGCGCCAGCGCCGGGCCATCGAAACCATCGAGAACAGCGGCGAGCACCTGCTGGCGTTGATCAACAACGTCCTGGATATCTCCAAGATCGAGGCCGGCCGCGAGGAACTCAACCTGACGGACTTCGAGTTGAGGGAACTGGTGCAGGGATTGAGCGCGATGTTCGAGATGCGCTGCCGGCAGAAGGGGCTGGGCTGGCAACTGGAGGTGGTGCCCAAAGGCATGGTGCGCGGCGACGAAAACAAGCTGCGCCAGGTGTTGATCAATCTGCTGGGCAACGCGGTGAAGTTCACCAAGACCGGCGAGGTCGGCCTCAAGGTCGCACCGCGCGAGGGCGAGCGTTATTGCTTCACCGTGCGGGATCCGGGCCCGGGGATCGCGCTGGAAAGGCAGGCGGCCATTTTTGAACCTTTCCAGCAGGAGGAGGAAGGCCTGCGCCACGGGGGCACGGGGCTGGGGCTGGCCATTGCCCGGCGCCATGTGGAACTGATGGGGGGAAAACTGGCACTGGAATCGGCGCCGGGTGCCGGGGCGCGTTTCTCCTTTGAGCTGGTGCTGCCCAACGCCGAAGGGGCGGCAGCCGCCGGCGAGGGGCGCTGGTCCCAGGTGAAACACCTGGCCGCCGGCCAGAGCGTCGGGGTGTTGGTGGTCGACGATGTGGCCGAGAACCGAGCCATGCTGGGGCAGATGCTAGAACGCCTCGGGGTCCAGGTATACCTGGCCGAGAGTGGGTACCAGGCCCTGGAACAAGCCCGGCAGCAGCGGCCCGACATCGTCTTCATGGATATTCGGATGCCCGGCATCGACGGGGTGGAAACCCGCCGCCGCCTGGTTGCCGAACACGGGGCCGGAGCCTTCAAGGTGGTGGCGGTGACCGCCTCTGCCTTTGAGCACCAGCGGCAACAGTACCTCGACGAGGGTTTCGACGGGTTCATCGACAAGCCCGTCCCCCGCGAGCGGCTCTACGCCTGCCTGGCTGAATTGCTGGGGGTCACCTACGAGTACCGCGAAGCCTCGCCGGCTGCCGCCCCCCGGGACGAGGCGGAACTCAAGCGCGTCGAGGTGCCGGCCGAACTCTATCAGGAACTGGCCACGGCCCTGAAGATCCACAGCGTCACCCAGTTGGAAAAACACCTGCCGCAACTCGAAAATCTGGGCGCCGACGGGGTGCTACTGGCGGCACGGCTGCGCGCCCTGGGCCGCCAGTACGACATGGCGGCGATGAAAGAAACCCTGGCGCAGTACGCGATGCTGGCCGGGGCCCCGCCCCCAGCCCCGGAACAGGGCTGAGACGCGGATTTGGGCGGCAGCTCGGGTGTGGCTTATTTTTGCGGCGAACCGAGGCATGCCACCCCGCAGGTGTTCACCGCATACCCCTACCCTCCCCGGCAGCGCCGGTGAAAGAGAGGCGCATGAATCCCAGCGAAGTGCATCTCGATCTGAGCGGCTCCAAGATCCTCATCGTCGACGATGTGCCCGCCAACCTGGATGTGCTGGTCCAGGCGTTGGACAAGGGCGGCTACAACATCCTAGTGGCCTCCGATGGGGAAACCGCCCTCGAAGTCGCCTCCTACTCGCAGCCCGACCTGATCCTGCTCGACGTGATGATGCCCGGTATCGACGGGTACGAAACCTGCCGCCGGCTCAAGGAGAAGCCCGAGCTAAGGGCCGTCCCGGTGATCTTCCTGACGGCGCGCGACGACCTGGCGGGGATCGTCCAGGGTTTCGAGGTGGGCGGCCTGGACTACGTCACCAAGCCCTTTAAGAGAGAAGAGGTGCTGGCCCGCATCCGCACCCACCTGGAGCGGGCGATCCTGGCGCGACGGCTGGCCGAACTCAATGCCCGGCTCGAAGAGAAGGTCGCGGAGCGCACCCGCCAACTGCAGCTGAAGGTCAAGGAGTTGGAGGGCAAGGACCGCATCGCCCAACACCTGTTGACCTTTCACAGCCTCGAGGAAACCCTGGCCGTGGTGCTGGAAGTAGTCGCCCAGATCACAGGGGTAACCCGGGCGGTCGTCTACCTCGAGGAGGAGGAGGGCCTGCGGCCCGCCGCCGCCATCCGGTCCGCAGGAGGAGGCACCGTCTTCGAGCAGGAGGAACTGCCGCCGCACACCGCCCCAGCCGCGGATTTTGCCCTGGTCCGAGAAGGTCTGGAGCCGGTCCGGGTAGCCACGTCCCAACCGCCGCGCGCCCTGGTCCCCATCCTGCGCAACGGGGTCCTGCTGGGGCTCATCGAAGTAGAGGAAAGCCCCGACCATCCCCTCGATGAGGCCGACCTGCACACCCTGTCGAGTTTTGCGCTGCAGGCTGCGGTGGCCATCAACGACGCCCAGGTGCGCCAGGACCCGGAGTCGTGGCAGGATCAACTCGACGAGGTGCTCGAGATCCATCAGGAACTCGGAGCGGTCGAGGGCCTGGACGAACTGAGCGAAGACCTGAAACCCTGATCTCGCGGTGAAAAGACGCCTACCCATCGACCAGCTCCGCGTCGGCATGTTCATCGACGCGGAGATCTGCAGCCTGCTGGTGGACGGTCAGATCTGCTACTACCTCGAGGTGCGCGAGGCAGCCTTTGCCGGCGACCAGACCGCGCGCAAGCGGCTGCGCCTGTCGAAGCGCAAGCACGACCAGATCCTCAGCGATGGGGGCATGATGGTGACCTCGGCGCGCCATATCGAGGCCTTGAGGGAGATCGGGGTGATGGAGGTCAGCGTCGACACCAACCGGAGCGAGGTGATCCTCGATGAGTGGCTCGAGGGAAAGGGCAGAAAACCCGGCAGGCACCGTGCCCGGACCACGCCCGCCGCCGCCGAATCGGAGGTCTGGGCCAACGCGCTGGCCGCCGCCGATGAAATCTCCCTCGACTTCGTGGAGGTGCCCGGTCCCCCGGCCGAATCGTTCACCGCCCTGCCGCCGGCACCGGCCGCCGCCGGACCGCGGCGCGCCACCTTTGGCCGGGGCGATAAAGCCTGGATGAAGGTCGAGATCAAGGGGGCTGGGGAGCAAGCCATCCTGCAGGTGCTCAGTTTCGGCGGCGACCGCTCGCTGGGCGAGAAACACCTCCTCCAGGCCCTGGAGGAACTCTATGGCATCCGGGCGGGTATAGACCAGGCCATGATCGCCCAACTGGCCGTGCAGGCCACGGCTTTTCCCACCCAGGTGATCCGCGGCCAGTACCTCATCGCCCGCCAGGCCCCGCCCGATCCGGGGCAGTTCGGCCACCTCGAATACACCTTCCAGAAAAACCTGCCCAAAACGATCTCGCTGCCCTACGGCAAGTTGCGCCGCGCTTTTGCCCAGTTGGATCTGCGGCAGGTACTCGACCCCGAACTGCGGGTCCGGCTCGTGCTTCCCGGCGAGGAGTTGGCGGCCTTCGTTTCGTCCGGCAGCGGGCAGGTGATCCGGGATATTTTTGGCAACACCCAGCCCCTGGCTGGGGTCGAGGCCCTGCTGCGCCCCGGCCCCCACGTCCGGCTGGCCGAAGGGCGGTATCTAACGGAGATCTACGGCTACGCCTGCCTGCTCGACAACGAACTCTCGGTGGTTCCCCCCCTGTGGGTGTCGCCCATGCACATGGAGGCGTACTTCATCTACTTCCCGCCTTTCGGCCCCGGAGGCGCGCTCACCTGGGAGTGGCTGGCCGAACTGTTGAAGCGGCAGGGGATCTGTTATGGCCTGTGCGAGGAGGAAATCGCGGCCCTGCTGCACAACCCGCCCACCGGCCCCCAGCCCCTTTCCCTGCTGGTCGCCCGGGGCACTCCTCCCGAGGAAGGCAGTGATACCCTCGCCACCCTTCACTTCGGCGCGGGCGAATCCACCTCGCTGCCAGGGCGCCACATCGACGTCCAGGAACTTCACCAATCCCTGAAGGTGCGCGCCGGCCAGTTGCTGGCCGAGTTGAGACCGGCGCCACCGCGGCGGGCCGGCACCGATCTGGCAGGCCGGACCCTGCCGCCTCCTCCGGAGGAAGGCCCGGCCCTGAAAGCCGGCCGGCACGTCCGCAGCGAACAAGGGGATAAGGGTCAGCAGTTTTATGCGGAGATCGACGGTTGCGCCAGGGTCCAAAAGGGCGTCCTCGCGGTTAATCCGGTGGTGTACCTCGACCAGCCGCTCACGGGTGAACTGGACCTGTCGAACACCGATCAGGATCTCTACCTAAGAGGTCCGGTGCGGGCAGGAGCGATCGTCAAAGTGAAAGGCAATGTGGCGATCGAGGGGGAGATCGAGGACGGCGCCACCCTGTACGCCCTGGGCGACGTGGTCGTCGGCAAAGGCATCCAGGGCCGCCAGACCCAGGTCGTGGCGCTGGGGGACGTGGCGGCGGACTTTATTCAGCACAGCTCCGTGCGGGCGCAGGGCAATATCGCCGTCGCCAGCCACCTGGCCTTCGCCCAGGTCAGCGCCGGTGGCCAACTGGTCGTCGGCGGGGGCACCGGGGGCAGTATCGTCGGGGGACAGTCCTGGGCCTCGGCGGCCATCGAGGTCGGACAAGCCGGCTCGACCGCCGCCGAGGACACCCTGCTGGGCATCCGCCCTGGCCCGGCAAGTGTGGCGCAGTTGCGCAAGCTGGACCAGAGCATCGAGTTCTGCCGCACCAACACCCTGCGCATCTTCCGCACCCTCGGGATGAACGAAATCGATGTCGTCCGCTTCAAGACCCTCATCGAAGACAGCCCGCCAACCAAGCGGCAGGCCCTGATCCACCTGGTCCTCCAGTTGAAGAGTCTGGTGCAGACGCGGGAGAAACTACTGGCGACAAAACAGACTCTGGAGCAGGAGCAGATCCAGGCAGGGGAAAAAGCCCGGATCCAGGTTTCCGGGACGGCCTTTGCCGGCGTGCAGATCTCCATGGGAGGGGCCACCGCCAAACTCGACAGGAACCTGGACCATCCCCTCTTCACCAAAACCCCCAAAGGCATTCGGTGGAGTACCCCTACATGAGCAGTAAACCGGCACCAAAACGCACCCCCTCGCTCAGACCCTGCCTCCTCCTGGCCGCGCTGTTGTCCATCTCCCTGTACGGTGGATGTGGCGCGCCCGAACGGGACAATCCCCTGGACCCGGCCAACCAGGAAGCGGGGGCTTCGCTGCACCTGAGCATCCCGCTGCCCAAGTACCTGGCCGAGGTGGTGCAGCGGGTGGTGGCCCGCCTCGAGGGCCCCGGCATGCAGCCTCTGGTCAAGGAGCTGGACCACCCACCCCTGGGCCCGGCCACCGGCACCATCGGCGCCATTCCCCCCGGCGCCGGCCGCATCCTCACCATCGAGGGGTACGACCTGGCCGGCGAACTGCTCTTCAGAGGCGAGCAGCGCAACATCACCATTGTCGCCGGCGACACCACGCGGGTCGAGCTGGACCTGGTGCTGGTCAAAGCCCCTGACTGAGATGTCCCCCCTCATCACCCTGACCTCCGACTTCGGCCTGCAGGACTACTACGTGGGGGCGATGAGGGGCGCCGTGCTACGCCTGGCTCCCGAGGCGCGACTGGTGGATCTGAGCCACTGCATCCCGCCCCAGGACCTGCTGGCCGGGGCCTGGGTCCTGCGCCACGCCGCCACCGAGTTTCCCCCTGGCGCCGTGCACCTGGCCGTCGTCGATCCGGGGGTGGGCAGTGCGCGGCGGCCCCTGGTGGTGCAGAGCGGCGGTTATCTATGGGTGGGGCCGGACAACGGTCTCTTCAGTTTTGCCTTCCAGGCCTCCGGATGGCAGGCGTACGAGATCAAACATCCCGACCTGTGCGGCCCCCGCCTCAGCGCCACCTTTCACGGCCGCGACCTCTTCGCCCCTGCCGCCGCCCGCCTCGCCACCGGCTTTCCGCTCTCCGAGGTGGGACCGCCGGTGTACGACCCGGTGCGCCTCGACGAAGCCGAGCCCCGCCGCGAAGGCCCTGCCCTGGTGGGACAGGTGATCCATCTCGACCGCTTCGGCAACCTGACCACCAACATCCCCGCTGCGGCGGTGGCCGGCTGGGGCGAGGGCTGGCAACTGCAGGTGGGCGACCAGGTGCTGACCCGCCTGTACCGCACCTATGCCGAGGCCGAACCCGGCGCCCTGCTGGCCCTGGTGGGCAGCGCCGGCCTGCTGGAGCTCGCCGTCAACGGCGGTTCCGCCGCCCGCCGCCTGCGCCTGGGCCGGCGCGCCGCGGTGCGGCTCGAACTACCCGCCTGAAACCCGCCGTTCCGCCAAGCGCTGCGCGGCGACCAGGATCCCTTCGCGCCCCCTGGAGAACACGGGGTGTTCCAGGGAACTGGTCACGTGGTGGTGCATGCCGTTGATATGCACCTGCACTTCGGCGAAAGCCGTGCCGCTGACCTCAACGCGGCTCTCTGCCGCCGCATCTGCCATCTGCCCTTGCAGGTTCTCCGTGGTCTTGAGCGCCTGCTCCCGGGTCTGCGCCAGCTCGGTCAACCTCCTGACCAGGTCGAGCAGATAACCCCGGCGCGCCGGGGTGGCCTGGGCCACCAGCTCCTTGATCCGGCCCACCTCGAGGGTCTTCAGCCCCAGGGTCCTGAGGAGGCGCAGGATGCCGGCGTCGCAGAAGTCGACGACCCGGCGCAGTTTGTCCAGCCGCTCCAGCCGTTCCGGGTCGGGACCTACACCTACCCGGGTCGGCTCGCCGCTCGGCGAGCCGACGAATCGCGCCTCGATCCCCAGCGCCGCATGGACCTCGCCGCCGACGATGCTGCCCCCGCGCGGCCCGCCGCCGGTACAGACCTTGAGCCGGCCGCCGGCCCGCACCCGGGCATGCAGGATATAACTGCCGACGAGGATGTGGCCCTGGGCCAGGACCACACCCTCCTGAATGAACTTGGTTTCCAGGCAGCCCTGGCAGACGATGCGGGTGCTCTCTCCCGATACCCCCTTGGCGATGAGGATATCGCCCTGGGCCTCGAGGGTGGCTCCCGGCTCCACACAACCGCCGATGACGATGCTGCCCTGGGCCCTCACCGTGGCGCCGGCCAGCACATTGCCGCTGATCCGCAGATCCCGGTCCACGGCCACGAGCCCGGCAGCCTCCGGGAGCTGCTCAACCAGCTTCACCGCCACCGTGTCCCCCGCCTGGGCAAGATGTCCCCGGACCTTGCTGATCAGCGCCATGGCCTGGTCCTTGTGGCACAACCCCCGCACGTTCTGCCCGGCCTTGAAGGGCAAGGCCGGGAGCTCCCGCCCGGGCCGGGCCGGCACCTCGGCGCCGGTGACATCCATGCCCGGCCTGCCCAAGGTGGCCGGAACCACCCGGACCAGCACCTGGCCGGGCCAGACGATACGCGCCCCATCGCGCCCGCTGAAATCCACCGTGCCGTCCTCGAGGATCCGGGAGCAGGGCAGCGCCAGGTCGCGGGTGTTGCGGCAGAATGCATCGGTCCCGTCGATGGGAGCGGTGCCCCGCGCCAGCAGCGCCGTGTGCCTCAGGCCAGCGGGCAGGGGCGCCTGGCACAACACCTCGAGCACCTCGGTCTGGATGCCGTGTTCCACCCCGGCCAGCCGGAGCAGCTCCTGCAACCACTCGGGCTGCAACAGGGGAAGGGGCTGCGCTTGGGGAAAGAGGACCAGATGGACTTCCAGTCGGCGGGGCGAGATCCACAGCGGGGGCAGCACCTCGACGCGGCCTTCGGCCAGGCAGGCGTACCCCAGGATGCGGGACCAGCAGCGGCCTCCCCTTAGCGCGACCTGGCTGCCCGCCTCCATGCCTTCTGCCCAGGTCAGTTCCTCGCCGGGGGTTACCAGACGGGTTCTGATCGGTGCCGCCAGGATCTCTTCGAGAGTGGGCCCGGCCAGGACGGCGCCCAATTCGGCTCCGGAGATGTGCTCCAGGCTCATGGCAGCGGCCGGCACCGGGTTAGGGGCTGCCCAGGGCGTCGAGGGGCCCGGCTTCCCGGAGCACCTCGTCGAGCTGGCCTTTCCAGGTATGATAGGTCTGCTGCAGTTGGGCGTCGCGGATGGCCACCGCCGCCTGCAGGGCAAAGCTGGCCACCGCCGCCAACTCCTCCTCGGACACCGGCTGCCGGACCCAGCGCTTGTCCACCTCGATGAGCCCGAGCAACTCGTCGCCGCGCAGCACCGGCACCACCGCAAAGGGCGGCACCAGGGAGTTGCCCGTCTCCATCACCCTCAGTGGTCGGCGTTCCCGGGTCACCTGGGCAAAGGCGTGCCGGTGCACCGGGCCAGGCTCCAGGCCCGCCAACTCAGCGCCGGTGGTCGCCACCCCCTTTTTGGCCCGCAGGCCAATGGCGACCACCGGACGCATCCCCCCCACCTCCTCTTCCAGATAGATGACCGCCCGGTCAAACCCCAGCACCTCGGAGATCACCTCGACCACCAGCCCGAGGGTTTCCTCCAGGGTATGCACGGTGAGCAGGTGCTGGGCGATGCGGTCGCGGCCCTCCAACTCCCGCACCTTGAGGCTGAGGGCCTGAGTGCGCTCGCGCACCCGCTCCTCCAGTTCGCTGTTGAGCAGGTGCAACGCCTCGTTTTTCTGCAACAACTCCTCCGTCAACTGGCGGTTGTGTTCCTCGAGGTCGAAACGGTCGAGCAGCTGCTGCACCACCAGCCGGAGTTGGCCGTCGTCCCAGGGTTTGCGCAGATAAAAGTGGATGCCCCCCTCGTTGACGGCTTGGGCCGCGGCCTCCACCTCGGCGTACCCGGTGAGTATCAGCCGCATGCTGTGCGGCGAAACCAGGCGGGCCCGGCCGAGGAATTCGGCGCCGATCACCACCGGCATACGCTGATCCGAGATGATCAGCGACACCGCGTTGTCCTGCAGCAATTCCAGACCCTGGGCGCCGCTGGTGGCCGTAAGGATGAGATACCCTTCGCGCGCAAGCAGGCGGCGCAGGGCGCTGAGGATATGGGGCTCATCATCGACGATCAGGATGGTGTGGGCGTTGGCGGGGGGCATAGGTCGCTCTCAAAGAGGGGGTCAGCAGGCAGAGAACTCGGTGCTGATGCCGCGCAGTTTCAGCTCGGCAGTCAGGGTATCCAGCTCGGCAGTTTCCATGCCCAGCGCCGCGAGCAATCCGGCCGAAGGCGCCGCGGGCCGAGCGCAGGGCAGGTCGGGGATACCCAGGCGGTGTACCAGCACATCGGCCAGGTGGATCAGGCAGGCCAGCGGGCCGGGGTGGCGGATGGCGGACGGACGGCAATGCCAGCGGATGGCTTCGACCAGGGGCAGGGGCAGGTTCCACCATTCGGCCAGATGGCCGCCCATGGTGGCGTGGGTGACCCCCAGCAACTCGCGCTCAGCGGCGGCGAGCGAGCGTTTGCCCTGGCGCACCCGGAGGATCACCCGGGCGTACCGCAGGGGGACCGCGTTGGCCAGGACCAGTTTGCCCAGGTCGTGCAGCAGGCCGGCCAGGGTGGCGGCCTCCTGCTCCTGCGTACTCCAGGACAGGCGTTGGGCGATCTGGCGGGCCAGCAGGCCGCAAGCCAGGGAGTGGCGCCACAGGGCCTCGTGGCTGAAGCCTTCGACCTGGCGGACCTCCAGCACCTGGAAGACGCTGTGGGCCAGCACCAGGCCGTGCACCAGCGCCAGGCCCAGCACCGTAATGGCGCGTTCGACACTCTCCACCTGCCGCCGCTGGCCAAAAAAACTGGTATTGGCCACCTGCATCAACTTGGCGGCCATGGCCGGCTCGCGCAGAATGACGCGGGCAATGGCCTCCACCGAGGCGCCTTCCTCTGATACAATCAGGTTGCGCACCTCGAAGTAGACCTGCGGCAAAACGGGCAGCGGCCCGAGATGGCCGATGAGACGGTGCAGGCCTCGCACCTCGCTTTCCTGGCGCTCCTGCTGTTGCAGCAGGCTGCGCAGGATCGTCCTGAGTTCCTCGTCGTCCCAGGGTTTGGCGATCATCTCGTGGATACCCGCCTCCTCGAAGGCCCGTTTCACGGCCTCGCGTTCGGCGTACCCGGTGAGCACCAGCCGGGTCACCTGCGGGTACTGACAGCGCACCTGCCTGAGGAACGCGGCGCCGTCCATCTGGGGCATACGCATATCCGAGACCACCAGGTCCACGCGGTTGGCGGCCAACAAGGCGAGGCCTTCCTGACCGCTGCCGGCCAGCAGCAGTTGCCAGCCCTCCTTGCGCAACGAGCGGCGCAGCGAAGCCAGCACATGCGGCTCGTCGTCGACCAGCAGCAGGGTGTGTTTGGCGGTCTTCATCGCGGCAGGATCTCCCCGGCGCCCGCCAGAGGAAGCTGGACGGTGAAGGTGGTGCCCACCCCTTCCTGGCTTTCAACCAGCAGCTCGCCGCGGTGTTTGTGCACCACGATGTGATAGCTGGTGCTCAGGCCCAGGCCCGTGCCCTGCCCCACGCTCTTGGTGGTGAAGAAAGGCTCGAAGATGCGCCGCCGGACCTCGGGGGGCATACCCTGCCCGGTGTCGGTGATGGCGGCGCATACCCATTCATCGCTCAGAAAGGTGCGGATGGCAATGGTGCCTTGCCCGACGATGGCCTGGGCGGCGTTGACCAGCAGGTTGATGAAGACCTGGTTGAGTTCCTGGGGGTAACAGGGCACCCGGGGCAGAGGCGCATAGTCCTTGGTGACCTCGGCCTTGTACTTGAGCTCGTTCCAGGCGATGGCGATGGCGCTTTCGAGGCACTCGTTGAGGCTGGCCGGAATCTGCTCCATCTGATCCTGATGGGCGAAGTCCCTGAGGCTCTGGACGATGCGGCGCACCCGCTCGGCCCCTTCGCGCGACTCGCCGATGAGCTGCTCCAGGTCGCCCATCAGATACTCGATGTCCACCTCGGCGCGGTGGTGGCCCACCTGCAGGCGGGCCTGTGCGATCTGGTCGGGGTCGCCGCTCTGCAGGGCCAGGTACAGGCGCTCGTACTGCTGAACCAGCCCAAGGACCTCGCGGCTGTATTCGGACAGCGTTCCCAGGTTGCTGAGGATGAACCCCAGGGGGTTGTTGATTTCGTGGGCGACGCCGGCGGCCAACTGCCCGATGGAGGCGAGTTTTTCCGATTGAAATATCTGGGCGGCGAACTCCTTGCGCTCGCTCAGATCGAAGCCGATACAGACCTCGCCGGCCGGCCGGCCCTCCTCGTCGCGCAGCGTCGAGCGCGAACAGAGCATGGGGATCAGGCGACCGTCCTGGCAGCGGTACCTGGTCTCCACCCGCACCAGCGCCAGGGATTCGGAGTGCATGGCCGCCACCGGGGTGATGCCCGGCAATTCGGCGCTGGCGCAGATCTGGGTCAGTGGCCGGCCCAGCAACTCCTCTTCGGCGTAACCGAGCAGTTGGAGCAGGGCGGGGTTCACCCGCCGGATGTACCCCTGGGTATCGCTGACCACCAAGGTGGCCTGCATGGAGGACACGGCTTGCTCTAGATACCTATGGCTTTCGCCCTCGGGTGTGGCGGGCAGCGGGTGGGCCCTCTCTTTCGTCAGCTCAGATTTCACCACTTTTACCTGCTTCCATAGGCCGCGCCTCGACACCTGCCAGGCGGGTGGCCTTGGCTACCAGCACGGCATTCTCAAAGGGCTTTTCCAGCACCTCATCGGCGCCTTTGGCCAGCGCCTCGTCGAGTCGCGCCCTGGGCAGGCCCGAGACCACGATGATCTTGATGGCCCGCAGGCGCGGGTGGCTGCGCACGAAACTGAGCACATCGAGGCCCCCTAGTCCGGGCATACGCAGATCGAGGGTCATCACGTCGGGGGCAAAGGATTCCATCAGCGCACCCGCACTGAAGCCATCGAGGGCAATCTGGGTCTCGAAACCCGCGCGGCGCAGGACCCGCTGGATGCTCCGGGCCATTGCCTGGTCGTCGTCGACGATGAGGGCGCGTGGAGCGGTATGGACGAAATCCTCGGGGACCGGCATGTTGTATTGTTCGAGGAAGCGGAGGAAATCGCTCACCTCCACCCGGTTGTCGCCCCGCCCGGGCAATTGATATGCTTTGAGGTGTCCCCGCTTGATCCAACGGATGACAGTGCGGAAATTGACCTTGCAGTATTGCGCAATTTCGCCGGTCGTCAATACGGTTTTGGCCACGTACTGGTCTACCTCCGGAAGGATTTGGCGGCATTCGTGACATAAGATATACAACCTGACTTTCCTGTCAAACAGATATTTTTAGCCAATCGCTTCGCGCCCCCAATGGAGCAGACCCGCACATGAGCCAGAACGCCCCCCTCATCATCAGCATCTCCGGCATCCGCGGCATTGTCGGTCAGTCCCTCACCGAGGAGGTCGCCGCCCGTTTTGCCGCCGCTTTCGGCACCTGGCTGGGGGCCGGCCGCAAGGTGGTGCTGGCCCGCGACCCCCGGCCCTCGGGCGAGGCGCTCAGCCGCGCCTGCGCCGCCGCCTTACAGCAGATGGGCTGCCAGGTGCTCGATCTGGGCCTGTGTTCCACGCCGGGAGCCAAACTGATGGTCACCGAACTGGGGGCCGCCGGGGCGATCATCCTCACCGCCAGCCACAACCCCCAGCCCTGGAACGGCCTCAAACTGATCCGCGGCGACGGCATCTTCCTCAATGCCGCCCAGGGCAAGGAGGTCGAAGCCCTCTTTCACACGCAGGCCTTTGTCCCCCGTGCAGGGGGCTCCCTGGAGCAGGTGGATTCGGCTCTGGTCCAACGCCTGCACCTGGAGCGCATCCTGGCCGCTGTGGAAGTGGAGCGTATCCGCCGGGCGCACCTGCGGGTGGCAGTGGACCCCTGCAACGGGGCCGGTGGCCTGCTTCTGCCCCAGTTGCTGCAGGCCCTCGAGGTGGAGGCCCACTTCATCCACGGCGAGCCGCACGGCCGCTTCGCCCACGAGCCCGAGCCGGTGCCGGCCAACCTCGTGGAGCTGGGTCAGGCCGTGCGCCAGAGCCAGAGCACCATCGGTTTTGCCGTCGATCCCGATGCCGACCGGGTAGCGCTGGTAGGGGAAGACGGCCTGCCGGTAGGAGAGGACTACACCCTGGCCCTGGCAGTCCTGGCCGTGGGAGCCAGGCGGCGGGGCACCGTGGTCACCACCCTCTCCACCTCCCAGCTGGTCAGCGACGCGGCGCTGACGCGCCAGTGCCCGGTGGTGCTCACCCCGGTGGGCGAGGTGAACGTGGTGGAGAAGATGATCGAGGTGGGGGCGGTGATCGGGGGAGAAGGCAACGGGGGGGTGGTGCTCACCGAGGTGGACCCGGGCCGGGACGCAGCCCTGGGGGTGGCCATCGTGCTCGAATCCCTGGCCCGGCAGCCACTGGCCGCCTGGCTGACCGAGCTGCCGCGCTACAGCATCGACAAACGCAAGGTGGATTGCACCCCGGCCCAGCTAGCTGGCGCCCTCGACCAACTGCGCCGCCGGCACCCTTCAGCTTATGCCCATCCGGTGGTGGACGGCGTCAAACTGTACCTGAGCGGCCGGCTCGAATGCCCCTGGATCCACCTGCGGGCCTCCAACACCGAGCCCATCGTGCGCATCATCGCCGAAAGCACCACCCCTATGGAAGCGGCGGCGCTGTGCGAAGAGGCGGAGGAATTGCTGCAGGGATAGGGGGGGATTACTGCAATTCGAAACCAGTGATCAGCACCTCGACCACCTTGCTCTTCTTGAGCACCTTCTGGTTGACCAGGGGCAGGATCTCCCGCTGCAGCTTTTCAACTCGCAGCGGATCGGCCAGGTACGCGGCATCCTTGCTGCTGAGCAGGACCAGCATTTCGTGTTTGAGCTCGATGCGCTTGCGCTGGATCTCCTCCAGGCCCAATTGGGGCGGACAGACCCGGAATACCATCTGCACCTGCAGATGGCGGTCGGGAGCCCCCGCCGGGTTGGCGCGGACCGGCTCCAGGGCGTCGTATACCGGGCAGTCTTCGTGTTTGTACTGGAGGGTGCCGGCACAACCACCGGCTGCCAGCAACCAGCACAGGCAGCACAGAGCGAGGCGCTTCATCGGCGTGTAGCTCAGGAGGCGGGGAGGTTCTGTTTCCGGGCTACCGGAGCGCGGAAGAGCCGCTCCAGGGGAGAGCTTTCGGTCTGGGCGGCCGAAAGGCTGGCCCGCTCGTCGATCAGCCGGCTCAACTGGTCGATCCGTTCGTGGGCCTTTTCGGCGATCAACTGGCGCTCCTGCAGCACGTTGAGCAATTCGGCGGCGATATCCATGGCCGCCAGCACCGCCACCTTGCCCCGGGGCAGACTGCCCTGGCGGGAGAGCAGCTCGCGCATCTTGCGATCCACGTATTCGGCCACCCGCTGCACCTCGGCCGGATCGCCCTCACTGGCGATGCGGTACTCCTCGCCCAGGATATGGACCAGTACTCCCTGGATCTGCTTGCCTTTGTCGGCCATGGTCCCCTCGCTCAGGAAACCTGGGCGGCGCCAGCCGCCAGCAGGTCGCTGTAGGATTCGCCAATCAGCTGGTCGGGTCGGATCTCCAGGGCCCGCATCAGGGTCTCGACCCGGGCATGGCCCTCCTCCAGCTTCTGCTCTTCGGTCACTGCCTCCAACTCCACGAACTGGCCCAGATCCTTCACCTCGTCCAGGTGGATGCGCACGTTCTCCCACAACCAGACCTGGCGGGTCTTTTCCACCTCGATCCAGGTGCCCAGCACCCGGCACAACATATTGCGCATGGCCTCGGGATCGGTGGTGAAGGCCAGGTCGTAATCGCTGCGCTTGGGTCCCGGCAGGTTCTCGCGGCGATAGTAGATCAGGTGGGCCTCGTCGGGGCCGATCTGGCGCAACTTCAACCGACCCTCCGCGACCCGGAAATAGGTATCGCGCTGGTGGAAGGTGCCCGCCGGCCCGGCGCCCAGGGCATTGAGATTCCTCTCGGCGCGCCCCAGATCCTGGCAGTACGCCTTGATCTCGATATTGGTCATGATTGAGTTTGAACGCTGACTGCGGGGATGCCGACTGGGGAGCCGGACAATTGTACAAATGTAGGCGTTCGCCCTGCCCCAAGCAAGAATTACCCCCGCCAGCGGCCCACCTCCACACCCAGGCCCGCCAATTTGTCCAGCACCACCTGCCAGCGCTGGCCACTAAAGGGAATACCCTGCTGCCGGCGCCGGGCCTGCTCCTGGCGGGCCCGATCCCCGGGGGCCCGCACCTGGTCCACCCCGGCGGCCGGCGGGGTGGCACGGGCGCTTTCGGCCAGGAAAGCCACCCGTTCGGCGAAACACGCCACTCCTCCAAACCGGGCCGGGTCCAGCACCAGGGCAAAGAAGCCGCAGCCGTAGGGCTGCTTCAGTTCGGTGACCGGCGGCACGTCGCGGCCGCAGGGCCCGCCGGCCAGGCCGCCGCAGAGCAGGTCCACCAGCAGGCCCAGCCCATAGCCCAGGGCCCCGCCCACCGGCAACAGGACCCCGGCCAGGGCGGCGGCGGCATCGGTGGTGGGGCGGCCTTCGCGGTCCAGGGCGATGTCGGGGGCGATGGGGCGACCTTCCTCGAAGGCCTGCTTGACGCGGGCGGCGGCGTGGCCGGTGGCTGCGTCGAAGACCATCGGCTCTCCACCCAGGGTGGGGACGGCGTAGGCGATGGGGTTGGTGCCGTGCAACCCTTCCCGGCCGCCCTGGGGCGCCACGCGGGGGGTGGAGTTGGCCGCACACAGCCCCAGCAGACCCTGGCGGGCGGGCCGCTCGGCATAAAAAGCCAGGGCCCCCGCATAGTTGCCATCCACCAGATTCACCGCGCCCACGCCGCACTGGCGGGCCTTGGTCAGGGCCAGGTCCATGGCCGCGCAGGCCAGTACCGGCCCCAGGCCCTGCTGCCCGTCACACAGGGCCGTGGCCGGCCCTTCCTGCCGGATGACCAGAGCCCGGCCCGGGACGATCTGCCCGGAGCGGATGCGCTCGATATAGGTGGGCAACATGGCCACCCCATGGCTGTCCACCCCGCGCAGGCTGGCATCCAGCAGGCTCTCGGTGCAGATCCGAGCTTCCCCAAGGGGCACCCCGGCCTGGGCCAGCACCTCCATACAAAACTCCTGGGCCTGGGCTGCCGACAGGATGATGATCTCGCTCATGGTCGTCCTTCCCGGATGAGGTGGGGGGCCACCGGCGCCGGGGGCGCTTGCGCCGATCTGGCAAATACAGCAAAGTATAACATCTTATGAAAGCCATTCTCGTCGACGAAACAAGCCCCGAGCGCGCGCTGCGCTGGGCCGAAGTCCCCGACCCGGTCCCCGGACCCGGAGAGGTGCTGGTGGATATCCATGCCACCGCCGTCAACCGGGCCGACCTGCTGCAGCGGGCCGGCAATTACCCGCCTCCTCCGGGAGCGCCCTCCTACCTGGGGCTGGAGATGGCCGGGGTGGTGGCCGGCCTGGGCCCCGGCGTGACGGGCTGGCAGGTCGGTGAACGGGTCTGCGCCCTGCTGGCCGGGGGTGGGTACGCCGAACGCATCGCCGTGCCCGCACCGCTGCTGGTGCGCCTGCCCGCCGACTGGGATTTTGTCAAAGCCGCGGCCTTTCCCGAGGTCTTCTACACCGCCTTTGTGAACCTCTTCATGGAGGCCCAGTTGCAAGCCGGCGAATCGGTGCTGATCCACGGCGGCGCCAGCGGGGTGGGCACGGCGGCCATCCAACTGGCCCGCGCCGAGGGCTGCCGGGTGGCGGTCACCGCTGGCTCCCCGGAAAAACGCCGCCGCAGCCTGGAACTGGGCGCCGAGTTGGCCGTCGACTATCGCGAGGAGGATTTCGCCGCCGCGGTGCAGGAGCGCCTGGGCGGGGTGGACGTGATCCTCGACATCTCGGGCGGCGCCTACCTGGAACGCAACCTGAAAGCCCTCAAGCTCAAGGGACGGCTGGTGCTCATCGCCCTGCTGGGCGGCCCGACGGCGCCCATCGACCTGGGGCTGGTGCTGCGCAAGCGGCTGCGGCTGATCGGCTCGCTCCTGCGCAGCCGCTCGCTGGAGGAAAAGACCCGCATCGTCGAGGGCTTCGCCATCCGCTTCTGGCCCCGGATGGCGGCGGGCCGCATCGCCCCGGTGATCGAAACGGCACTGCCGATAACCCGGGCCGCCGAGGCCCACCAGCTCTTGGCGGAAAACCGCAACATCGGCAAGGTGGTGCTCGTAGTCAGGCAATAAAATCGGCGTCCCTAGACGAAAGGTGCCGACATGCAGAAATCCTATCAACTATCCGACGGCAAGGTGATTGCCTGCGACCAGGGTCAGGGCGAGATCCTGGTTTTCGTCAATCCGACCGAGGAAGAACGCAAGTACCTCACCGAGACCCTGCTGCTCGACGAGCACACCCTCAACTCGACGATGGACCCCGACGAGTTGCCGCGCCTGGAGTTCGAGCCTTCGCACCAGGCCATGATCCTGAAAAAACCCAAGAACTACTCCAACGAGGACGACTTCCTCTTTCGGGTGACCTCGATGGGTTTTTTCCTCTTTCGCGATCGCCTGGTGATCGTCGCCCCCGATGAGGCGGCGCTCTTCGAGGCGCGGATCTTCACCGCCGTCCGCTCCCTGCACGAGGTGCTGCTGCGGCTGATCTACCGCAACATCTTCCACTACCGCGAGCACCTCAAGATCGTCAACATGATCTCCGAGGACCTCGAGCACAAGATCAACGTTTCCCTGGAGAACAAGTACCTCATCAACCTCTTCAGCCTCGAGAAGAGCCTGGTCTACTATCTCAACGCCCTCAACTCCAATGCCGCGGTCTTCGAGCGCCTGAAGAACAGCGCCGCCAAGATCGGCTTCAGCCCCGAGAGCGTCGAACTGCTGGAGGACATCATCATCGAGAACAACCAGTGCTTTCGGCAGGCCGAGATCTACTCCAATATCCTCGCCGGCCTGATGGACGCGCGGGCCTCCATCGTCAGCAACAACCTCAACGTGCTGATGAAGACCCTCAACATCATCACCATCGCCATCATGGTGCCCACCTTTGTGGTGAGCGCCTTTTCCATGAACGTGCGCATCCCCATGGAGGACCACCCCGGCGCCTTCTGGATGGTGCTGGGCCTGGCCCTGTTCTCGGTGATGGGGTTCTTCCTCTTCTGGCGCTACAAAAAATGGTGACCTCATGACCACGCCCACCCGCTACCGCGAAATCACCGTCAGCGGCCCGCCCTTTGCGCTGGGTTGCCAGCTCGGCGAGGCCGCCCGCGAGGAGGTGCGCGGCTTTGCCGCCATCGCCCTCGAACGGGTCAACAAGACCGTGCGCATCTCCCGCGAGAAGGCCCTGGCCCTGGCCGCCGCCACCCTGCCCCACGTCGAGGCGTACAGCCCGGATATGGTCGCAGAATTGCGCGGGGTGGCCCACAGCTCGGGGGTGCCGCTGGACGAGTTGATCCTGCTGCAGATCCGCAACCAGCTCCAGCCCGAAAAGGAGGCCGGCTGCACCTCCTTCGCCCTGGCGCCCCGGGCGGCCGGACCCGGAAACGTGGTGGGCCAGAACTGGGACAACGACACGGCCCTCGACCCCTTCACCGTGGTGCTGACGCGCCGGCCCGAGGGCAAGCCGGCGCTGATGACCGCGACCCAGGCCGGCCTGATCGCCTACATCGGCCTCAACAGCGAGGGCATCGGCCTGTGTATGAACACCCTGCCGGCGCCCAGCCGGCCCCTGGGGGTGCCGCACTACTACACGGTGCGCGGCATCTATGAGGCCACCTCCCTCGACGGGGCCGTCGAGGCGGTGGCCCGCGCCCAGCGGGCCATTCCAGCCAACATCATCCTGGCCACCCCGCAGGGCCCTGCCGACCTGGAGGTGACCGTGGACCAGGTCCACGTGCTGCGCGACTCGGGCAGCGGCCTGGTCACCCATACCAACCACTGCCTGCACCCCGAACTGCAGCCCATCAACGAATCCTTTCCCGAGTTGATCCAGTCTGGGCCGCGCAAGCAGCGCATCGACCACCTGCTGCAGGCTGCGGGCGGCCCGGTGGGCCTGGAGACCCTCAAGCAAGCCCTGCGCGACCACCAGGATTTTCCCCGCTCCATCTGCCGGCACGCCAACGACCATCCCACCACCGGGTTCTGGGTCAGCGTCTTCTCGGTGATCATCGAGGCCGATGCCGGGCGTATGCACCTGAGCCGGGGCAATCCCTGCACCCAGCCCTACGAGACCTACAGCCTCAACTGAGCGGAGTCCGACATGGCGTTCAACAAGGTGGGTATCACCGGAGCCAACGGCGTGGTCGGCCGGGTATTGCTGAAAGGGCTGGGCGCGGAGTACCAGCTCAAGGCCTTTACCCGCCGGCCGGTGGATTTTCCTTCGGCTATCGTCAATTTCGAGAAGGCCGCCGAGGTGCAGGGGGCCTTTGCCGGCCTGGAAGCGGTGATCCACCTGGCCGCCGATCCCAGCCCGGCCGCCTCCTGGGAGCAGGTGCGGGAGCACAACCTCGAAGGCATGTACCAGGTGTGTGAGGAGTGTGTGCGCTCCGGGGTGAAGCGCCTGGTCTTCGCCTCCACCAACCACACCCAGCACGGAAACACCATCCGCACCACCCCCGAGACCCTGGACCCGCGCAAACGCCTCCACATGCGGCTGGGCGACCCGCCCAACCCGGATTCCCTCTATGCGGTGTCCAAACTCTTCGGGGAAAACCTCGGCAAACTCTACCAGCAGCGGCACGGCCTGGAGTTCGTCGGCCTGCGCATCGGCTGGATCGTCGAGGCCGACGACCCTACCATCATGCGCGGTACCCCGGCCGAGGATTATCTGCGGGCCATGTTCCTCAGCCACCGCGACTGCGTCGAGGCCCATCGCCGCGCCCTGGAGGTAAAGGCCGAGTACCTGCTGGCCTACGTGGTGAGCGACAATGGGCGGCGGGTCTTCGATCTGGAGGAAACCGCCCGCACCCTGGGCTTTGTGTCCCGAGACGACGCCGAAACCTATTTCGCCAGGGGGAAGTGATGGAGAGGATCAACTACCACGGCTGGCCCAACTCCTGCCGGCTGCACAACGACAGCGTCGAGCTGGTGCTGCTGGCCGACGTGGGCCCGAGGATCATCCGCTTCGGTTTTCTGGGCCAGGAGAACGAGTTCAAGGAGTATACCGAGCTGGCCGGGCAGACCGGCGGCGACCAGTGGCGCATCTACGGGGGACACCGCCTCTGGCATGCCCCCGAATCCAACCCGCGCACCTACCTGCCCGACAACGGCCCGGTGGAGGTGGAGCAGCACCGCGACTTCGTCCGCCTGATCCAGCCGGTGGAACCGGGCACCGGCATCCAGAAGGAGATCGACGTACAGCTGGCCGCCAAGGGGGCGCGGGTGCAACTGACCCACCGCCTGCGCAACCAGGGGCCCTGGCCGGTGCGCCTGGCCCCCTGGGCCCTGTCGGTGATGGCGCCGGGCGGCTGCGCCATCGCCCCGCTGCCACCCTACGGGCCCCACGGCAGCAACCTGCTGCCCACCCGCAGCCTGGCCCTGTGGCCCTACACCGACATGCAGGACGGCCGCTGGCACTGGGGCACCCGGCATCTGCTCCTGCGCCAGGATGCCGCCGCCGACACCCCACAGAAGGTGGGGCTCAACACCCCGGACGGCTGGGTGGCCTACGCCCGCAACGGGCACCTCTTCGTCAAAAAGTTCCACTATAGCCGCGAGGGAACCTACCCGGATCTGGGCAGCTCGGTGGAGTTGTTCACCAACGCCGACATGCTCGAGGTGGAGACCCTGGGGCCATTGGTCGAGCTAGCGCCGGGCAATCAGGTCGAACACCTGGAGCGCTGGTCGCTCTTTTCAGGGGTGCGCCCGCCCGCCAACGACGCCGAGGTCGAAGCCGAGGTGCTGCCGCAGGTGCGTCAGGACTGAGATGGCGGGGCAGTCGTACGAGGAACTCACCGAGCACCTCCATGCCCTCTCCGGGGTGCAGGTCCGGGAACTAGGCCGGGCCGGTCAATATCCCCTCTGGGCGGTGGAGCAGGGCCACGACCCGCAGCGGCCCACCGCCCTGGTCATCGGCGGCACCCACGGCGACGAGCCGGCCAGCCCCGCCGCGGTGCTGGCGTTCTGCCGCCGGGGCGCCGGCCCCTGGCTGGAGGCCTTCAACTTTCTGGCGCTCCCCTGTCTCAACCCCCACGGCTACGCACACGGCACCCGCCACAATGCCCAGGATGTGGACATCAACTGGGCGTACAAACGCGACGACGTGCCCGAGATCCAGATCGTGCGCGCCATCCTGGCCGACCGGCGCTTCGCCTTTGTGGTGGATTTCCACGAGGACTGGGAGAGCCCGGGTTTCTATTTGTACGAACTCTACCGCCACCGCGAACCCCTCGGCCCGCAGATCATGGCCCAGGTATCTTCCATCTGCCCGCTCAACACCCACCCGGTGATCGAAGGCCAGCGGGCCCACGGCGGGGTGATCGTGCCAGCCGCCGAAAAACACGAGGAACTGCGCGGCGAGGGCATCCCCGTGGTGCTTTACGACCATCACACCGACCACCTGGTGGTCACCGAGACCCCCACCGCCCTGCCTATCGAAGAGCGGGTGCGGGCGCAACTGGCCACCCTCGAGGTGGTGGTCTCCGCCTACCTGCCCTGAGCCCGAAACCAGTCTGGTCCCCATGAAATCGCGACCCCCCAAGAACGCGCCGGCCCCGCCGGCCACCCCGTCCCTGCTCCTGCGCCTCGACCACCAACTCGAAGCCCTGGGCTGGCGCCTGCTGCTGGGGCTGGGTCTCCTGGCCCTGCTGCTGGCGGCCTGGACCTTCGACCCCAAGCTGGCCCTCAGCGGCGACAACACCGAGTTCATGACCCTGGCCCGCAGCCTCGTCCAGGGCAAGGGCCTCAGTTATATCAGCCTGCCCGAACCCAAACCAGCCACTAAATACCCCTTTGGTTTCCCGCTGATGCTGGCCCCCCTCGAGTGGCTGGCGCCGGGGAACTGGGCGGCGATGAACTGGCTGGTGGTGCTGCTCTTCGCCGGCTCCATCCCGGTGATCTATCTGCTGGCCCGCCAGCCCCTGGGCCGCCTGCCGGCCCTGCTGGTGGCGCTGTGGTGCGCCACCCTGCCACTCCTGCTGGACTTCGCCCACCAGGTGATGTCCGAGATCCCCTACCTGTTTTTCTCGTTCCTGAGCTTGTGGTTGATCGAGCGCTCGCTGCAGGAGGAGGAAGATCCCAAGAAGAACTACTGGTTCATCGGCGCTTTTGCCGCCATGATGTGGTCCTATTACGTGCGCAGTGCGGGTATGGTGCTGGTAGGCGCCCTTTTCCTCTATCTGCTGCTGGTGCGCCGCCACCGCCAGGCCCTGATCCTGGGGGCCGGGGCCTTCCTGCTGGCCCTGCCTTGGTCGCTGCGCAACAGCGCCACCGGCAGCGAGGGTTCCTATTTCAAACAGCTGATCTCGGTCAATCCCTACTTCCCGGAGCAGGGCACCGTGGACCTGGCCGGCATGATCGAGCGCATCCAGTTCAACGCCGGGGCGTACCTCTCCCATATCCTGCCGCAGATCTTCTGGCCCTCGGCGACCCCCGCTGAAAACGGCGCCCTGGTCTCGGTGATCGCCGTGGGCCTGGTGCTCTACGCCGCCCTCACCCTCATCCGGCGGCGGGAGCACCTGCTCTTGCCCCTCTATGCCGGGCTCTACCTGGTGATGGTGCTGATGTGGCCCTCGCAGTGGACCGACGCCCGTTTCCTGGCGCCCCTGACCCCGGTGCTGATCTTCCTGATGGTGCTGGGCGCTGCCAAACTGCTGGAGCAACGCCCGCACCTGCGGCTGCCGGGCACGGTGATAGCCGGCGCGGCGTTGGCCGGGGTGCTGGCCCTCAACCTGGGCGGCCTGAACCGGCTGGCCCAGGCCGGTGCGGGAGACTATCCCCCTGGCTGGCGCAACTACTACGACGCCGGCCAGTGGCTCAAGGCCAATACCCCGGCCGATGCGGTGATCTGCTGCCGCAAGGACTACTGGCTCTACATCGTCGCCGACCGCGCCTGTATGGTCTACCCTTTCAAGGAACCCGCCGAGATCCTCGCCAGTATGGAGCAGCAGGGCGTGGACTACGTGGTGGTGGACCAGCTGGGCTTCTCCTCCACTCCCCGCTTCCTGGTGCCGGCCATCCAGCAGTATCCCGAGCGTTTCCAGATCGTCTGGCAGCAGCCCAACCCGGACACCTTTGTGCTGCGCCTTCTGCCCAAACCCTCATCCTCGAAATAAAAACCGCGCCGGGGGACTCTCCGGCGCGGCGTTTTTCCTTCAGGCTGTTCCCCTGGTATCAGGCCGGCACCGGCGCCTCGCGGCGGATCAGTTTCCGCTCCTTCAGCTCGTCCCAGAAGGCAACCGGGATCTTCTCGGTGAGCAGGTTGAAGTTCTCGTCCACCCGCGAGGGTTGGCGGGTGCCGGGGATGATGCAGGTGATGGCCGGATGGGCCAGGGCGAACTGCGAGGCAGCGGCCTTGATGTTGACCTGGTGCCGGGCCGATACCTCCTCCAACTGCTGCGCCTTTTTGATCACCTCGGGCGGGGCGTCGGCGTAGTTGTACTTGCTGCCGGCCTGGGCGCCCTTGGCCAGGATGCCGCTGTTGTAGGTGCCCCCGGCCATGATGCCGATCTTCTTCTCGATACACAGGGGCAGCAGTTCGTCCATGGCCTCCTGTTCGAGCAGGCTGTAACGGCCGGCCAGCAGGAAGCAGTCGAAACGCCCCTCGCGGGCAAAGCGGGCCAGCATCTGCCACTGGTTCATGCCGACACTCACCCCGCGGATCACCCCCTGGCTGCGCAGCTTGTCGATGGCCGGGTACGCCCCCTTGATCGCCTCGTCGTAGTGGTCATCGGGGTCGTGGATGTGCAGGACGTCGATGCGGTCCACCCCCAGGCGCTGGAGGCTGCTCTCGAAGGAGCGCATCACCCCGTCGTAACTGAAATCGAAAACCGGCTGGAAGGGCGGCGGGTTCTCGAAGATGTCCTGGCCCCGCTCCTTGCCTTCGGTGGGCACCAGGATGCGGCCCACCTTGGTGGCCAGCACGTAGCGGTCGCGCGGCACTCCCTTGAGCGCCCGGCCCAGGCGCTGCTCGCTTTTGCCCGAGCCGTAGAGCGGGGCGGTGTCGAAGAGGTTGAGGCCCAGATCAAGGGCGCGCTGCACCACCGACGTGGCCTGCTCCTCGGGGATATCGCCGTACAGACCGCCCAGCGCCGCGCAGCCCAGGCCCAGGCGGGTCACCTGCAGTCCAGTGGTGCCCAGTTCTCTTTTTTCCAGCGGATTCATGATCTCCTCCAACGTGAGTGGTAGGGCACCGGGAAAGGCTCCCGGCGCCGGTGTTGTTAGGGCCTGTCTGAAAAGTCGCTTTTAGGCCCAAGCCCGAGCGAAAGCGGCGCGGGCAAGGCGCCCGAAGCAGGCGTATTGCCCAGAAATACGCCGAATGAGGGCAACGCCGAACGCGCCGCTTGCAGCCGGGCGACGCCAGAATGGAGTTTGCAGACAGGCCCTAGTAGTCCCAGGTCCAGCTCAGGCCAACTGAAGGCAGCAGGCGGAACCAGTACTCGGGAGATTGGGTCTGGCGCAGTTCGCCGCTGGGCAGGCGGATCAGCCCGTATTCATAGGCGCGCACATTGCCGTGGTTGTACAGGTTGACCATCTCCAGGAAGGCCGAGATCCGCCCCTTGGAGAGATCGAAGTGGCGGCTGAGGCGCAGGTCCAGCCGGTGAAAGGCGGGATAGTTCCGGGCATAGGGCTGCCCGGCCTCTTCGTACACGTAGACCCGGCCATCGGGCAGGGTGCCCACGTGAAGGGACCGTTCGGTATAGGGCCAGCCGCTGCGGTACTGCCAGGCCAGGTTCAGGTGCCATCTAGGCGTGGGCCGGTAATTGGCGTCCAGATAAAACGTATGCCGCTGGTCGTACCTGCCCGGCAACTCCTGATCGAGGGGGAGTTGTCCCTCGGCCCAGCGGACCATCTCGACCTGCTCGCGGCTCCAGGCCAGGCCGTAGCTGGCCCACCAGGTAAATTTCCCGCCCACATCCTGTTTGAGGTAGACCTCCAGGCCTTTGGCCGTGGCGCCGCTCAGATCCAGGGTCACCCGGTCGTCCTGTAGCTCGGGGAAGATCTCGATGGCATCGTGCCAGTTGCGGTACACCGGCCGCAGGTGGGCACCTTTCTTATAGTATCCCTCCACCCGCAGCTGCGGTCCGCCGGCAAAGCGGCGCTCCAGGCCTGCCACCCAGTGGGTGGCCAGTTCCGCCGGATAAAACGCCCGCTCTCCTTCCTCCACCCGCAACTCGCCGATGCCCTGGGATTGGTAAAAACGCCCCCAACCGGCGCGCAGCGAGGTCTGCTTGCCCAGCGCCCAGACCAGGTTCAGCCGCGGGCTGAACTCGCCCTCCCCCACATAGGAGGCGCGGTCGTAGCGCAAGCCGGCCTCTGCCTTGAGCGGGGCGGCCAGCGATACCCGGGCGGCAAGGTATCCGGCCGCCCGATTTCCCGAGGGCGCCAGCATCACCTGGGTGGTGTCGGTCCAGTGGCGGAGACTGTCGCCCAAGGCCTGGTCCCTTTCCTTCTGGCTCAGGTAGTCGTAGTGGGTAGAGAGCTGCCTGAGATCCGCGCCCCACTTGAGGAAGAGTCGCTCCCCAGCCTCCCAGCTCCAATCCTGCTTGAGCCCCCAGAAACCGGAGTCCCGCTTGTCGCTGACCCGGAAATCCACCTGGTCGCGGTTCCCCTTGAGGGCCAGGCCCTGGCGCTGGTGGTCGCCCTGCCCGTACGCCAGCAGGGTCTGGGCCAGGAGGTGGGGCCCGCAGACCGAGTTGAGGGTCAGCCAGGTATAGGTGTTCTCGTATTTGGTGTTCGAGACGTCGGCGTCGTCCTCGACAAAATCCATCCTGTCCTGCGCCCCCAGAAAATGGGCGGCGAGGGTGTGGTGGTCGTCGAGGCGGTACTCGACCTTGGCCAGGGCGTCGTAGTAGGTGGGCCGGGGGGCATTGTCCTCGCCCATCAGGTCCAGCACCATATCCAGGTAGCCCCGGCGGACTGAGACCATCCAATTGCCCCGCGCCGAACTGCCCCGCGCAAAAGCCCGGGTGTTCATCAGGCCCACTCCGGCCCCCACCTGTTGCTGGCCGGGCGGCGGCCTGATGGTTTTGATATTGAACACCCCGCTGCGGCGGTCGCCGTATTCGGCGGGGAAGCCACCGGTCAGCAACTCCACCCCCTCGATCAGCGACACATCCACGATGCTCAGCGCCCCGCCGTTGATGTCCTTCAGATGGAAGGGGTCGTTCAATTCCAGTCCATCCAGCAGCACCAGCACCTGGTCGTGTTCGCCGCCGCGCACCGTGAACTTGGCCGAAAAATCGTCGCCGGCCACCCCGGGCAGGCGGACCACGGCCCGGTAGATATCTTCGCCGAATTGAGGGATGCTCTGGATCTCCTCCCGGGTGAGGGCCTGGCTGGAGGCCGGCTCCTTGCCCATCACGGCAAAACGGCCCGGGGTGACGGTGATCTCGCTGAGTGCGATCGGCCTTTCGACCAATTCCACCACCACTTCAACCACACCCTGAGCACCAAGCCTCACTCCTTCAAGGCGGAAAGGCTGGTAGCCGATATACGTGGACTCCAAGGTGTGGGGTCCCGCCCCCAACCCCCTGAGCACAAAGCGGCCCTGGGCGTCGGTCGTGGCGCCGATATCCCCCGCCCAGACGCTGGCGCCGGGCAGGGGCATCCGGCTCCGGGCATCGACCACCTGGCCCTGGATGCAGCCCAGCGAGGGGGCGGCCGGGCTGGACAGGGCGCTTATACACAACATCACCATCACCAGAAGTGTCGCTCTGCTGAACAGTTGCATGGCAAACCTCTCTCTTCGGCGTCGACCCCGCCCAGAAGATATGATCTCCCTCTCTGGCTCAACACGCGCGCGCCTGCCGGTGCTTGACCGGGTCCCCTCCCAGTGGTTAGATTAACCACGCCTCGGGGTGTTCTATCTTCAAGTCTGTACTATACAAAAGACCTACCTCTTCCGCTTTCCCCCTTGTCCGCATGGCTATGAGATTATTGGTCACCGGCGCCCACGGCCTCCTGGGGCGCAGCCTGCTGGAGCCGGACCTCGACGCCGAGATGGTCGGTTGCGGCCGGGGGGAAACCCCGGTGGGCCGGGGTGCTTATTTCCCGGTCGAGTTGGCCGATCCGCAGGCGGTTCTCGCGCTGGTGGATCAGGTCAAGCCGGACTGGGTTATCCACACCGCAGCGCTCACCGATGTGGACCGCTGCGAGACCGATCGCTCCTTCGCCCGCCAGATCAACCTCGAAATCGTCGAGCACCTGGCCGCGGCCTGCCGGCAACTGGGCGTGGGCCTGGTGCAACTCTCCACCGACTATGTCTTCGACGGTCACCGCGGCCCCTACGGCGAGGCGGACCAGACCAACCCCCTTTCGTACTACGGCGCCCTCAAACTGCAGAGCGAAAGGGTGGTCCTTGAGCCCGGCCTCAAAGGCCTGGTGTTGCGCACCCTGTGGCTCTACGGCTATCTGCCCGGCACCCGGCGCAACCTGGTGACCTGGCCGCTGGAAGCCCTGGCCAGGGGCGAACAGCTCAAGATGGTGGACGACCAATGGGGCAATCCCACCCATGTGCACGACCTGGCCCAGGTGCTGGTGGAGTTGTGCCGGCGCCAGGTCCAGGGCCTGTTCCACCTGGGCGGGGCCACCTATCTGACCCGCTACCAGCTGACGCAGGAGCTGGCCCGCCACTTTGGCCTCGACCCCGGCCTGGTGTTGCCCATCTCCACCGCCGCCGCCAGCCAGAAAGCGCCCCGGCCGCTGCGTTCGGGGCTGCGCACCCAGGCGCTCGAATCCCTGCTGGGCTACACGCCGCTGAGCCTGTCCCAGGGCCTGGAGCGGCTGGCCGGCCAGGAGGATTTCCGGCGCGATTTCCCCAACCTTTTTTGAGCAGGTCGTCCGGGCCATGACCGAAACCCCGCTGCGGATCTCGCTGATCACCCCTACCTACAACGAACGCGAGAATATCGCCCTGCTGGCCCAGGAGATCTTCCAGGTCCTGGAAAAGGCGCCCGACATCGACCTGGAGCTGATCGTGGTGGACGACAACTCCCCCGACGGTACCGGCCAGGCCGCCGAAGCCCTGGCCGCCCAGTACCCGGTGAAGGTGGTGCACCGGCCCGGCAAGCTGGGCCTGGGCTCGGCGGTGATGGCTGGCTTCGCCCGCTCCGACCGACCCCTGCTGGGGGTCATCGACGCCGATTTGAGCCACGACCCGGCCATCCTGCCCCAGCTGATCCGCGGCCTGCGGGAATACGACCTGACCTTTGGCAGCCGCTTCGGCGAAACCAGCGTGGTCGAGCGCTGGGCCTGGCACCGAAAACTCATCTCGAAGGTAGGGGTGGGAGCCGCCCGGCTGTTGACCGGGGCCGAGGACCCGCTGGCAGGGTACTTCTTCCTGCGCCGCGAGGTGATCGAGGGCCTGCAGCTCACCTCTTCCGGGTACAAGATCTTCCTCGAGATCCTGGTCAAGGGCACCTGGAGCCGGCACATGTCCGTGCCTTTTGTCTTCCGCAACCGCCAGTTCAGCAGCAGCAAGCTCAACCTGCGCGAACACCTGCTCTTCGCCAAACAACTCCTGTATTTCAGCTGCTATCGCCTCTTCCGGCGGGGCCGGCCTTCCAACCGGGGCGGGGACCGGAGCTGATGGACCTGAGCGTGGTGCTGGTCAGCTACAACACCCGCGATCTGCTCGAACAGGCGTTGCGTTCCGCCCTGGAGGCAACCGCCGGTCTGCAGGTCGAGTTGTTCGTGGTCGACAACGCCTCGCGCGACGGCAGCGCCGATCTGGTGGCGGAGAAATTTCCCCAGGTCAAACTGATCCGCAGCCCGCGCAACCTCGGTTTCGCCGGGGGCAACAACCTGGCCCTGCGCCAGGTTCAGGGCCGCCACGTGCTGCTGCTCAACACCGACACCGTGGTGCGCCGCGACACCCTCAGCTGCCTGGTCGGCTTCCTCGACACCCACCCCGAGGCTGGGGCCGTGGGCTGCAAGATCCTCAACCCGGACGGCACCCTGCAACTGGCCTGCCGCCGCGGCTTCCCCACCCCGATGGCCGCCTTCTGCAAGGTTTCCGGGCTCAGCCGCCTCTTCCCCCGCAGCCGGCGCCTGGCCGCCTATAACCTCACCTATCTGGACCCAGAAGAGACCAACGAGGTGGACGCCCTCTCCGGCTCGTGTATGATGGTGCGCAAGGCGGCCATGGATCAGGTGGGCCTGCTCGACGAGGACTACTTCATGTACGGGGAGGACCTCGATTGGTGTTACCGTCTGCGCCAGGCGGGCTGGCGGATCTACTACGAGCCGCATACCGCCATCGTTCATTTTAAAGGTGAAAGCGGCCGGGCCGAGCAGATGAAGGTGCTCTACCGCTTCTACGAGGCCATGTCCATCTTCGTCGGCAAACACATGCAGCAGCGCTACCGCTTCTTTCCGCTCTGGCTGCTGCGGGTGGGCATCGTCCTGTATGGCCTGGGCTCCCTGGGGGTGCGCGTGGGCCGGCGCCTGGCCCTGCCCGCCCTCGATGGCGTATTGGTGCTGACCGGACTCAAGCTGGGCATTGCCCTGCGTTACCACTCCCACCTCTCGCCGCTCATCCGCAGCATCGAGGAGGCGGGCAACCAGCTGGGCATCAGCGTCCACCCCACCCGCTGGCTCACGCCGCCGCCCTATACCGACCTGCAATGGCTGGTGGTCTATGCCGGCTCGGCCGGCACCTGGCTGCTGGCCTTCTACCTGCTGGGCCTGTACGATCGCCACCGCCTCTCCGCCCTGCGCGCCGCCGGGGCGGTGACCGTGGGTTTTGCCGGGGTGGTGACCGTGGTTTTCTTCTTCAAGGCCTACAACTTTTCGCGGCTGGCCGCCGGAGCGGCCTGGCTCTTCAATATCGCGCTGGTGGCCGGCTGGCGGCTGGCCGCCGGGCACCTGGCCCAGGCCCGCCGCCTGGGCCGGCGGCGGCTGCTGGTGGTGGGCACCGAACCGGTGGTGGCCCGCTTCCTCGAATACCTCGACGCCTTGGGACAGGCGCAATGGGAGGTGGTGGGGCTGGTTGGCCTGAGCCCGGAGTGGCGCGGCCAGCAGTTGGCCGGCAAACAGGTGCTGGGCCTGGTGGAAGAGCTGCCCCAACTGCTGCGCGACTACGAGATCGGCGAACTGGTCTTCACCGAAAGCACCCTGGCCCACGCCTTGCCCCAGGCCCGACAGGGCTGGCGGCGGCGGCTGCGCATCCATATGCTGCCCGGCTCCTTTGCCGAACTGGTGGCCAAACGGACCCCGGCTTCACCCGCCGAATTGCCCCTGGTCGAGATCTCCACCCGCCGTTAGCTACCGGCAGGCTATTGCCGGGCACCGGCCTTGGCTCTATGTTCTGACGCTCTGGAGCGCGCCGCCCCGATGGGGTTTGCGCTTACGCGCTCAGTGGAAGGCGCCTCATGTCCCCTCTCAAACGCCTGATCATCGCCGGCTGCGCGGTGCTGACCATCCTCGGCCTGGTGGAATCCCAGCACCAGCGCGGATTGGCCGCCGAGGTGCGCCCGGAGCTGCGGCTGATCGCCGAGGTGCGCGACAAGATCCACCGCTACTATGTCGAGCCCGTGGACAGCCTGCGCATCCTCGAAGGCGCCGTGGACGGCATGGTCGAGGCAGTGGCCCAGGGCGAAGAGGGCATCCAGGACTCCAGCGCCCTGGCCGAAGCCGACAGCCTGCTGCGCGTCCGCGCGCCGCTGAACAACCGCGGCCAACTGGAACTGCTCTCCCGCACCCTCGACCGGCTGAGCCACACCCGAGAAACCCCCTACCCCGCCGACTCCCTGGCCCGCGCCGCCGTCAGCGGCATGTTGCTCTCCCTCGATCCGCACTCCAGCTACCTGGACCCGCAGGAGTCGGAGGAGATGGTGGAGCGTTTCCAGGCCAGCTTCGAGGGTATCGGCATCTACTTCGACATCCACCAGGGCCAACTGGTGGTCATCTCCCCCATCGAGGGCTCGCCTTCCTATGGCCGGCTGCGGGCCGGCGACCACATCGTCGCCATCGACGACGTCTCCACCGAGGGCATCACCAACGACCAGGTGATGCAGAAGCTGCGCGGCCCGCGCGGCACCAAGGTGCGGGTGCGGGTGGAGCGGCCCGGTGTCGAGGAACCGCTGGAAATCACCCTGACCCGCGACCGCATCCCCGTCCACAGCGTGCCCTACGCCTTCATGCTGGGCGGGGGAACCGGCTATATCCGCATCACCCGCTTTGCCGAACAGACCGGCGAGGAGCTGGGGCAGGCACTCAACCGCCTCTCGGCCCAGGGCATGGAACGGCTGGTGCTCGACCTGCGGGGCAATGGCGGGGGTTTCCTTTCCCAGGCAGTGGAGGTGGCCGACTACTTCCTCGACCGGGGCCAGCTGATCGTCTATACCGAAGGCCGCGAGGCTGGGTCGCGCATCGACTACCAGGACGAGAACGCCCTGGATGGCGAGCCCCTCTCCCTGGTGGTGATGATCGACCACGGCAGCGCCAGCGCCTCCGAGATCGTCGCCGGCGCCATCCAGGATCTGGATCTGGGGCTGATCGTGGGCCAGACCAGTTTCGGCAAGGGGCTGGTGCAGGAGCAGTTCCCCCTCACCAGCAACGGCGGGCTGCTGCTCCTGACCGTGGCCCGCTACTTCACGCCGCTGGGCCGGCTGATCCAGCGCCCCTACACCGACGATCTGGCCGCCTATATCGAAGCTGGCCTCGACACCGTCGACAACAACGCCGTCGACAGCCTGCGGGCCAATGCCCCGGTCTTCCACACCGCCCAGGGCCGCACGGTATACGGGGGAGGCGGCATCACCCCGGATGTGGTCCTCAAATCAGCGCCGCTCTCCAGTTTCTCCGAGGAGGTGTTGGCCAACGGGGCGGCCTTCGACTTCAGCAGCCGCTGGGTGGGCCGCCATCGCGACTGGCCGGCGCGCTTCGAGGATTTCCTCACCCAGTACCGGGTTCCCGGCCAGGCGTTGGCCGAATTCCGCACCTTCCTGCGCACGGAGAAGAAGCTCGAGGTGGAGGACAGCACCTTTGTCGCCCACCGGCAGTTCCTCGAGGCGGAGCTGAAAGCCGAGTTCGCCCGCGGCCTGTGGGGCGACGAGCAGCGCTACCGGGTTCTCCTCGAAAGCGACGAAGAAGTAAATCAGGCGCTCCGGCTTTTCGACCGGGCCGACGCCCTGCTTCTGGCCCGCTCCCATCATTAGAGTTGACTCGGGGTGGGTATTTTTTGTTAGATTAGGGGCTCGCGCGGCAACACGGTGCCCGCTCGGAGGATAAAACAGCAGATGAGTGAACAGCGACTACAGGTGGCAGGCGGCCGCGAGATCGTCCTGCCCATGAGCAAGGCGGTGGAGATCAGTATTCGCAGCCTGAAGATCCGCTTCGGCCGCTCCCTGATCACCACCAGCGGCATCATCCTGGCCATCGCCTTCCTGATGTCCGTGTGGAGCAGCAACGCCCTGATCGGCAGCCTCAAGAACGCCAATAAGAGCGAGATCAACCTGCTGCTGCAGAAAAACGGCATCGAGACCGGCAGCACCGAGGGTGGCCGTTCCTCGGCCGAAGCCAAGGCCCAGGCCCAGGAGGAGAGTTCCAAACAGAGCTGGCTGATCGGTCTGTCGCTGCTGGTGTGTGTGGTGGGCATCGCCAACGCCATGCTGATGTCGGTGACCGAGCGTTTCCGCGAGATCGGCACCATGAAGTGCCTGGGGGCCCTGGATTCCTTCATCATCAAGCTCTTCCTGCTCGAATCCACCTTCCAGGGGGTGGTCGGCACCTCCATCGGCATCGTCATCGGCCTGCTGATGACCCTGGGCCTGACCCTGCTGGCCTACGGCAGTTACGTGTTCACCTATTTCCCGGTGGGGGGCATCCTGCAATCTGTGCTGGCCTCCCTGGTGGCCGGCACCCTGCTCTCGCTGGTGGGGGCCATGCTGCCGGCGTACAAAGCCGCCAAGATGGAGCCGGTCGAAGCCATGCGTTCGGACACCTGAGAGGAGCCTCATTGATGGCCACCGAAACGGCCCCGCCGGCCGAAGAACAGCGCACCGTCGTGCGCACCCAGCAGGTCAAAAAGATCTACCGCATGGGCAATACCGAGGTCCAGGCCCTGCGCGGGGTGGATCTGGAGATCTACACCGGCGAATACCTGTCGCTCATGGGGCCTTCGGGCTCGGGCAAGAGCACCTTGTTCAACATGGTCGGCGGCCTGGACAAACCCTCCGAAGGCAAGGTCTACATCGACGAGGTGGACGTGGCCCAGCTCGATGCCTACGAACTGGCCTGGCTGCGCTGCCGCAAGATCGGCTACATCTTCCAGTCCTTCAACCTGATCCCGGTGATGACCGCCCTCGAAAACGTCACCCTGCCCATGGTCTTTGCCGGCCTGACCAGCGACGAATCGCGCGACAAGGGCATGGTGCTGCTCAAGAAGGTGGGCCTGGAGGAGCGGCACTCCCACAAGCCCTACGAACTCTCGGGCGGCCAGCAGCAGCGCGTGGCCGTGGCCCGGGCCCTGGCCAACGATCCAGCCGTGGTGCTGGCTGACGAGCCCACCGCCAACCTCGACCTGCGCACCGGCACCGAGATCATCGAGCTGCTCAAGGAGATGAACGAGATCTCCGGGGTGACCATCATCTCGGCCACCCACGACCACAAGATGCTCAGTGTATCGGACCGGGTGGTGTGGATCAAGGACGGCCAGGTGGAGCGCGTCGCCCTGCGCAAGGACCTCGACATCGAGGTGGTGCAGGTGGCCGGGGAAGAGCACTAGGCAGACAACAGAACCATCGACAGCGCCGGCGGGGCGCAACGCCCCAACGTATGGGGCGTTGCGGGGGATGGGTGACGGGGTGGTGGAGCTTCGCGAGCGAGGCGGGACAACAGCAATTGCTCTAGCGGGGATCGAGTATTAGACTCGGTTCCCGTTGTTTTTTGTGCGCGACCATCAGGTCGAACTATCCCCCGCTTTTCGACCTTTTGGTCGAGCACCCGGAGACCTGTATTCCTTTGAAGAAACCGGGAACCGTATTAGTTTTGGGGGGTTAGCCGGCCCGCCCCCGACATCCCCCCGGCTGGCACTGCTTTTGCCTCGTATCTCATGCTGATCATTCACCTGAGTATCGCCCGCCTGCACAACGAGGAGGTGGCGCCATGAAGTTCTGCGGAGTGCTGACGGCCCTGCTGGCGTTGGTCTCCCTCGCTGCCGCCCAACCGGCCACGCCTCCTCCCGCCGCGGCGGCAGCGGCTGCCGGCAAGCAGGAGTTCCTCGGCTTTGTCGACCTGAACCGCGACGGCATCAACGACCGCTTCCGCGACGGCGACGGCGACGGCCGCGACGAGGTGAGCGGCAAGGCCTATGCCCACCGCTTTGCTGTTGCCGATCGGAACCTGGACGGCATCAACGATCTCTTCGTCGACCGCGACGGGGACGGGGTCAACGACCTGGACGCCGAGTGCGGCCAGAGCGCCGACGGGGGCTGCGCCAATGTGGTCGATCAGGATCGGGACGGGGTCAACGACATCACCGGCCTGCGCTACACCCGGACCTCCCTGCGGGGCTACCGCTACGGGCGGGTCGCCGAGGAGTTGCGCCAACCCCTGCCGCGTTTCGTGGACCAGGATGGAGACGGCATGAACGACCTGCTGCGGCGCTTCATCAACCGCCTGGAACTGGAGGACCGCCCCTCCTTCGACCGCTTCATCGACGAGGACGGCGACGGCATCAACGACAACCGGCCTCACCCCCGGCCCTTCGAGGGCGAAGGCATGAAACACGGCCCCCGCGGCCCGCACCCGCACCCGCACCGGCCCCCGACCAAGGGAGGGCCGCGGCGATGAGGCCCCTGATCGCCGCGCTGCTGCTGAGCCTGGGTACGGCCTGGGCCCAGCCGGCGCTGCGCCTCAACCTGTACTCCAGCTATACCGACAACCTGGTCCAGTCCAACCAGCCCCGCGCCGACTGGATCCACCTGCTCTACGCCGATCTGGACTGGGGCCTGGCGGCCGGCACCAGCCTCTACTACACCGGCAACGCCAGCCTCTTCGGGCAATACCGCGAATTGTTCAACCACGCCCACGCCCTGGGCCTGAACTACACCCGCGACGGGCGGGCCGGCCAGTTGCGCGCCGGCCTCAGCCTCTCGACCCGCCTGGACCGCCGGCTCTACGACTACCGCGATTTTGTCGGGGGCGGCGCCTTTGTCGAGGCCAAACGCTATCTGCGGGAGGATCTGGTGGGGCGAGCAGGGTATACCCTGCGGCTGCAGGAGTACCGCAATGTCAGCCGGCAGAGCTACGTGGAGCAGAACGCCGCCGCCCGGCTGACCCGCTTCCTGCCCAGCCGCACCACCGTGGACCTGCGCGCCGAACTGGGGGTAAAGTCCTACCTGCGGCGCGGGGAAGGGGTGTTGCCCGGCGCCGAGCGGGGCCGGCACCTGGTGCAGGGATCGGGCGGAATCCGGCTGGCCCAATCCCTGGGCGCCGGCACCGGCATCAACCTCGATTATACCCGCCAGCACAGCTTCAGCGGCCAGGGGCGTTTCCTCTTGGGGCCGCTCTACGACTTCGACGACGAACTCTTCAGCGACCGCTATAGCTACCAGGGCCAGACCCTGGGGCTGACCCTCAAACACCTGGGGCTGTGGGGCTCGCAA
Source organism: Candidatus Latescibacterota bacterium (assembly GCA_020852055.1). Classification (GTDB taxonomy): domain Bacteria; phylum Latescibacterota; class UBA2968; order UBA8231; family UBA8231; genus SICG01. Next base: position 7,745 of record JADZBP010000019.1, on the reverse strand, counting down.
CTGGAGCTGGACGGCCAGCTGGGTTCGCGGGACTACGTCGAGCGCCTGGCCCTCGATCTCAACGGCCTGCCCCTCAGCCTCGACGAGAAGCGCCGCGACCACTGGCAACTGGTCGAGCTGGAGCTGGTCCGCTTCTTCCAGCCGGCCCGCAGCCCCGGCTTCGAGGCCGGCCTGCACTGGTCCCACCGCCGCACCAACTCCAACGACCCCTACTACGACGCCCGGGTCAACACCTACTCGCTCAGCCTCGAATACAGCTACTAAGAAGAGAGCTACTAACCCCGGCTCTTGATCCCGTACTTCTTGAGCTTGTAGCGCAGGTTGCGCTCGGTCAGGCCCAACAGGGCGGCGGCTCGGCTCTGCACCCCGCCGGCCTGGTCGAGGGCGGCGGCGATGGCCTGGCGCTCCAACTGCTCCACCTGTGCGCTCAGGGTGTGGGCCTCCACCTCGGGGGCCGGCGCTTCGGCGCGCTGCAGCTCGGGGGGTAGGTCGAGCGTGGTAATGGTCTGGTCGCGGGCCATGACCACGGCGCGTTCGACGATGTTCTGCAGCTCCCGCACATTGCCCGGATAGGCGTGGCGCATCAGCGCGTCCATGGCCTCGCGCGAGAACCCCGCCAACTGGCGGCCGTTCTCGCGGCCAAAGTGGGCCAGGAAGGCGCTGGCCAGCACCGGGATGTCGGCCCGCCGCTGGCGCAGGGGCGGCAACTGCACCCCCACCACATTGAGCCGGTAGAACAAATCCTCGCGGAACTGGCCCTGGCGGACCATCTCCTCCAGGTCGCGGTGGGTGGCGGCCACCAGGCGCACATCCACCTCCACCGCCTGGTTGCCGCCCAGGCGTTCGATCTGGCGCTCCTGCAGCACCCGCAGGAGTTTGACCTGCACTTCGAGCTGGATCTCGGCCACCTCGTCGATGAAGAGGGTGCCGCCCTGGGCCTGCTCGAAACGCCCGAGGCGCTGGCGCTCGGCCCCGGTGAAGGCCCCTTTTTCGTGCCCGAAGAGTTCGCTCTCCACCAGGTTCTCGTTGAGGGCGGCACAGTTGAAGGCCACGAAGGGCCCGTCGCGGCGGGGGCTGGCCGCGTGCACGGCGCGGGCCACCAACTCCTTGCCGGTGCCACTCTCCCCGCGGATCAGCACCGTGGCCCGGCTGGGGGCGGCGCGGGCCACCACGCTGAGGGCCTGCTGCATGCCGGGGTCCTCGGAAAGGATGCCCTTGAGCTCGACCTGCTGATGCAGCTGTTTGCCCAGGTCCTGGTTTTCGGCCACCAGGTGGTGGTGCTCCAGGGCGCGGGCGATGATCTGGTCCAGCTCGTCCAGGTCGATGGGTTTTTCCAGGTAATGGCTGGCCCCGTCCTGCAGGGCGTCTACCGCGCCGGCCACACTGCCGTAGGCGGTGACCAGCACCACCTCGACCGCCGGGTTGAGCCGCCGGGCCTCGCGCAGCACCCCCATGCCGTCCAGTTCGGGCATGCGCCCGTCGGTGATGATCAGCTCCACCAGGTGTTGACCCAGCAGCTCCAGGCCGCGCCGGCCGTTCTCGGCGCAAAAGACCTCGAAGCCCTGCTTGCGCAGGTGGGCGGCCAGGGCCTCGCGCTGGACCTCTTCGTCGTCGATGACCAGAATGGTTGCCATCTCAATCACTCGCGGGAAAATACAGGGTGAAGCGGCTGCCGGCGCCCGGGGTGCTGTGCACCTGGACCCCGCCGCCGTGCTGGTTGACGATGCGGTGCACCAGGCTCAGGCCCAGGCCGGTGCCCTCGGCTTTGGTGGTGAAATACAGATCGAATATCTGCTCCAGGTGTTCGGGGGCGATGCCCTCGCCGCTGTCCTCCACCTCCACCTCGACCCCCCCATCCTCGCGGCGGCGTGTCCGCACCCGGATCTGGCCGCTCTGGGTGGCCTCCACCGCGTTGCTCAACAGATTCTGCACCGCCTGGATGAACTGGTCGGGGTCCAGCGGCCAGGACCCCACCCCGCCGTAGTGCCGCTCCACCCGCAGCCCCTTGGCCCGGGCTCGCGGTTCCTGGGCGGCCACCGCTTGCTCGACGACCTCCTCCAGGTCCACCGGGCGCCGGGCCAGGGCGGGTGGGCGGGCCAGGCCGAGGAAATCCACGACGATGCGGTTGACCCGCGCCACCTCGCCGCGCACCACCTTCAGCAACCCCCGGTACTCCTGCTGGTCGCGCTGGGGTTCGAACTCCCGCTCCAGCCGCTGGGCGATGATGCCGATGGCGTTGAGCGGATTGCGCACCTCGTGGGCCACCCCCGAGGCCAGGGCGCCCATCGAAGCTAGGCGCTCGCCGCGGCGCAGGTCGGCCTCCAGGGCCGCCATCTCGGTCATGTCCTGGGCCACCACCACCACCGTCTCCACCTCGCCGCGGCTGTTGCGCACCAGCGAGGTGGACAGCGAGAGCAGGCGCTCCACGCCGCCCACCAGGTAGCGCTGCGCCCCTTCCTGGCCTTCGGCCCCTTCCTGCAGGGCCCGGTCGACCGGGGGCAGGGCCGCACCCACCACCTCGGTGTAGGGCCGGCCCGTCGCCGCCGCCGCCGTGGTGCCAAAGAGGGCCTGCGCACTCTGGTTGAGCACCTCGATGCGGCCGGCGGTATCCATGGCCATCACCGCATCGGTCATCTGGGCCAGGATGCGGCTGCTGTAGGTCTGCATCCGCGCATAGGCCTCGTCGAGCAGGGCATAGTTCTGGCGGATGGTCAGCACCCCGGCCCCGGCGGCCCCCAGCACCGCCAGCAATCCGGCCAGCAGCACCAAGTGCAACTGGTCGCGACGTCTTTCGGCCTCCACCGCCTCGACCGAAAGCCCCACCCGCAGCAGGCCCAGGGGCGGCCCTCCGGGCGCAAAGGGCATGACCGTCTCAAAGATCTCCTGCCCGCCGAACTCGGCGGTGCGCGAGACCGGTCCGGCGCCGGCCAGGGCCGCGCTGAGGAAGGGATCGCCGGCGATGGTGCCCAACTGCCCCACCCCGCTGGACCCCATCAGGATGCCGGCCGAATCCTGCAGGGCGGTGAAGACCACGCCCTGGTTGGCGCCGATCTCGCGGATCAGGCGGCCGATGCCGGCGGCCCGGCGCAGCTCGTGCAGGTACTGGGCCGAGGCCTGCACCAGGATAGCCCCGCCCCGCGCCCCGGGCGTGGCCACGGCATAGAGTTCGGCGGCCTCGAGCACCACCAGGTGTTCGCTGGACGTGCCCTCGTACACCTCGGCCAACTCCTCCCACCACCAGTCCAGCTCAAAGCGATCCATGGGCTGGGGGCTGCTGCTGTACAGGGGAGAACCGCGGGGATCGAAAACCTCGATGCGCGCCAGGCCCTGCTCGGCGGCCACCTTCACCAGCAGCGAGTCACTGAGCATATGGCCGGCCTGCATGCGGGCCAGGCTGCGGGCGCTGCTGAAGAGGTGTTCCTGCACCAGGCGGTCGAGTTCCTCCTCGGCGCGCAGGGCGTTTTCGCCGGCGCGGGCCATGGCCTGCACCAGCGCACCCGAGCTGTGTTCCAGGGTTTCGAGGGTGTTCTGGCGGGAGGTGTGGAGTTCGTACCAGGCAAACCCGCCCAGGGCGGCGATCAACACCCCGGCCAGGGCGGCCAGGTACCCGGGGCGGAAGGTGGGCTTGAAGGCCGGGGAGAGGGGGCGGTTCATATAACTAAGTTAGCGCCCGGCCCCGGCCGACGCATCCCGCACCGCCGCCCCGCTAGGGGCTCACCGCCTCGGGCGCGCTCGCCAGCCGGACCTCGACCCAGAGCTTCAGGGGCTGGGGCAGATCAACGCCGGCCCCCGGCCCGCGGCGGCCACCCGGGCCCCGCCCGCCCATACCCATGCCCGGCGGCTCCATGCCACCCATCTCCGGGCCTTCTGGACCCATGCCGCCATCGCCTCGGCCCAGGCCACCCGGCTCCATCGCGCCCTCCCCCCCGCGTCCTCTGCGCCTGGCCCCCTGGACCGGCGTCCGGGTCTGGAAGCCGATGCTGAATTGCTGGCCGGGCTGGACCCCAAGGCCATAGGGGTGCGCCTCGTCGCGGGCGAGGGGGATCTTCAACTCGTAGACCAGCCGGCCCCCGGCCTGCACCACCTCCAGCGCGATCCCCTCGGCATCCGGATCGGTCAGGGCATGGCCCTCGCCCTTGCCAGGCCCGATGATCTCGGGCCGGCCTGGTGCCAGGACCGGCGGCTCTTTGCCTGGTTCCCGCTCCGGCCGCTGCTGCCAACCACCCTCTGGCTCCCACCCCTCTTCACCATTTTCGGAAGGCCGACCCCGGCCGCCCATGCCCCGGGGAAAACGGATGCCAAAGGATTGCGCCTCGCCGCCGCGCGCATCGAGCCACAGGGTGAAACCCAGCCGCATCATCTGGGCCTGGATGGCCCGGTCAGCCGAGGCCAGGCGCAGATACAGGAACTGCTCGTCGTTGAGCAGGCTGACCACCGTGCTGCCCTTGGCCACGTAGGTCACCGCCCCCTGCCAGTCGCTGTCGGCGCCGTCGACAGTGATCTGCCGGGTTCGCCAGCTGCTGTCCATCGCCAGTTTGCCGCACCCGGCGGCACCGATAAACAACCCCCAGCAAAGTGCGGCGCCAGCCATCGCGCGTTTCATATCCGCCTTCTCCCTGTGCCAGATCTCGGGAACACGCACCACCTCTCAGGGAGTGATGTTCAGGATTTCCCCATCCAAACGCAATACCACCTGCGCCAGGTTGCGGCGGGCCGGCCCCCGGAGCACCTGGCCATTCAGATCGAAACACGCCCCGTGACCGGGGCTGATGACCCCGCTGGTGCTGGGCAGGGGCAGGCTGCAGCCCTCGTGGGTACAGGTGGCCGTATAGGCCGTGTAGGTATCGGCAGCGGTGCGGGCGATGATCAGCCGCCGCCCATCCACCACCACCATCACCGCGCCGCCTACCTGCTGCAGCACTGCGTACTGCACCGCACTCAGGTCGAGAGGGCAGGAGCCCTCGGTGGTTGCCGGCAGGGAGATGGCGGCAGGGTTGCCATCGGTCTGGCCCTCACAGCCTGCGGCCAACGCCGCGGCAGCCAGGCTGCCGAACAGGATCAGCGCCGACCCTCGCGTCCGTGCGGACGAGGAGGGTTCCTCGGTCAATGGAGCAGGGGACCGGTTCAGGGCGACCAGCTTGTTGTCTGCCAACACCGTGCTCCTTCCGCCCGCAAAGGCTCAAGAGGGGGGATAGTTCTTCAGGATTTCCTTGACCGCCCGCCGCAGATATTCCGGGGACAGGTCCGGACGGGTCGCCACCTCGGCGTCGCCCACGCCCCAGCCACGCCAGACCAGCTGCCTGCTGGTGGGGTCGATCAGGTCGATGATCAGGGTGCCCTCGCGCAGGTTCTGCACCTGGGCCGGCTGCGGTCCCCAGTACGGATTGGGGGGATCGTACACGTGTACGGCGGTTTTCTGTTTGACGGTGAAGCGGTAGGCCACCAGCAGGTCCGGCTGGGCCGCCGTCTTCTCGAAACCCTTGCTGGTGAGGGCGCTGATCAGGGCCTGTTCGATGCGTTTGTCCACGAAGGGATGGTCCCAGTCCTGGTCGGCGCGATCGGCGCGGTCGTCGGCAGCCAGCCAGTTGAAGGTGTGGTACTGGGTGAAGTCCGCCTGGGGATCGTAATCCCAGCGCACATTCACCGGCGCACAGGCCGTGTACAGGGCCAGCAGAGCCGCCGTCAGGTAAGGGATACGCGCGTACATGGGGACACCTCGGTTTCCAGGGGATGCGGGTGGTTGGCGGCCAGGGCAGGCTGCCGTCCGGCTCAGTGCCGGCGGTGCCGGCGCTTGCCGTGTCCGCGCTCGGGCTGCGGGTGCCAGTTGCCCTCGCTGCGGCGCTGCCCATAGGGTCGGTACACCGGCACCGGCCAGCGCACCACCGGCACCTCGATGCCGATGCTCGCCGAAACGTTCGGGGTCAGGCGCCAGTTGAAACCGGCGTACCAGCCCGAGGGCCCGCACCAGCTCGGATAACCGAACCAGTAGGGATAGGGATACTGGTAGTAGTTGCGGTGGTACACGACCTCTACCTGGGTTTGCGCTTCGGGGTCGTCGAGGCCGTTGAGATCATAGTCATAGCGACGGCCGCGCGAAGCGGTTGCCCGTTCCGGCTCTTCGTCGTCGGCGACCGGGCGCTTGGCCCGCCGGGCCAGGCCGGCACTCTGCGGGGGCAACTGGGCCAGTTGTTGCCGCAGCGCCTCGGGGTCTTGCCGGTACGCGTCGCCCAGCAACACCACCTGATCCAGGTCCTTTACCAGCATCTCCACCAGTTCGGGGGACTGCAAGAGCAAACGGGCCTGCTCCTGCGCCCGGGCCGGGTAGGCCGAGAGCAGCGAAGCGGAGCTGGCTTCGGCCCGCTGGTTCAGCGCGGCGATTTCGGCCAGCACCCGGGTATCGCGGCGGGCCCATTTGCGGGCCAGCGGGGCGATCTGGGCGGGGTACTGATCCAGTACCTGGTTCAGTTGCTCGTCGTCGCGGTGGTCCACTTCGGCCAACGCCGCCATCAATCCGGGAAAGCGGGCCAGCTCCCACAGGGCCTCCTGGTCCTGGCGCGAGTACGGACCGAGCACCTCGGCGAAGTCACCGCTTGATTGTTGTTGGATGCGGGCCAGCCGGACCAGCAACTCGGGGTGAGCCGCCACGGCGCAGGCGGCCTCGCGTGTTTCCTCGGGATACTGGGCGAGGGTCTGGCGGATGGCGGATTGTTCGCGCCCACCGCGCGGGGCAGCTGCGCCGGTGGTGGGATGGGCCAGGAGGATGAGGGCGAGAGCCAGACAACTCATCGTTTTCACGGGAACACCTCCTCGGTCGGGAACCGGACAAAACCCGCAAGGGCAAAAACAACGGGCCAGTCTGCTGGTCGGCAGGCTGGCCCGGCAACCTGCTTACTCTGAATCGGCATTCTTGAACTGGCCCCAGGAGACGGGCTGCTCGGCGGCCGGCTCATCCTCGGCGACGGCCTTGGCCGCGGACGTGGCGCTGGTGCTCCCGGTACCGGTATCGGTGGTGCCCGTAGCGCCAATACCCGGAGGCAGTTCGCCCCGGATACAATCGCCAAAGGGACCGGCGGCCTTCAAGGTGGCCAGCTTGGTCTTCTGGTCGGCGGTGAGCAGCGCCTCGAAAGCGGTCTGGAATTCGGTGCGCAAGGCATCGTGCTGAGTGCGGAATTCGGTGCGCAGCGCTTCGAACTGGGTCTGCTGCTCGGTGGTGAGATTCACTACCGGGCCGCCGCGGTGATGGCCTCTGCCAACGGGGGCAGCGGCAGCGGCGTCGAGTGCAGCCTGCTGCTCGGTGGTGAGCAGGGCCTTGAAGGCAGCCTGTTCCTCGTCGCGCAGCGCCTTTTCCTTTTCCTCATAGGTGGCCTTGAGGGCATCGAGCTTCGTCTGCTGGTCCGCCGTCAGGCCCAACTGGTTGGCCAGGCCGGCGCGGGTGCCCTTCACCATGCCCATGCCCTCACCGCGGCCCATACCCATACCCATGCCGCCCCGCCCACCTTTGTTGCCATGGGCGCTGACTTGCATAGCCGAAACCGCCACCACCAGCAACGCGCCGGCGAGGATCCATGTCTTTCTCATTGCCATTCTCCTTGTGTGTTGTTTGGGTGCAGGCGCTTGACCGGTTTGCCTGCCAACCGCCTGACACTCGCGGCTGTGCAAGGGAATAGCAAAGGGGATGCCGACCGCAGGAAAAAAGGGAAGATTCGAATTCAAACTATTGTTATCAAATGGATTATAAAGATGAT